>JACPRP010000122.1 GCA_016189905.1 Chloroflexota bacterium
AGGATCTGGCAAATGTGACATTTTCAAGTTACTCACTGTGAGAATATAGCACATTCAGGCAGAAATGCAAGCGGCTTCTTATGAGCGGATGCGGGTCAAAGTTTTGCGCGGTAATGCCAATTATGTATTGGTATTATGAGCCGGTTGACCAGCCAGCCATCCATCCAAAATGGCGGTCTTAGCGGGCACCACGATGCTCCTTTGACCCATCCTTTGACGCCTCAGTCCTGCCCCCTGATGGAACAATAATTGCTGCCCACGTTCATCGTGTATCCACCCGCCTCCAAATACAAGCTGATAAGAAAAACGCTCGACAGGCGGGTGGCGAGGTGATAGACTAAGGACCGCCTTTGTGCGATGAGATTACGTTCGGGTGCTTGCGATGAGCAATGGCGACGGTGAGGCGCTTGGTCGGGCGATAACCGAATCGGAGATACCCGGTCTCTCCAGCGGGGTGGACGCCGCCTTCCGGCTGTCTGCGCTCCGCAAGCTGCCTCGCCTTACAATTGCGCTCCTGATAGTTGGGATCGTAGGTGTCGTGATGCTGGTCGTCGACCGTGCCGGCTGGCCGTTGCGGCAGGATGAGGGTTTTCGGCAAGCAGATGTTGCATCGTCACCAATCTCGGAGAAACAGGACGCTGTAGAGCCTTCCACAATCGTGAGCGATGTCGAGGCCGCTGAGATCAGCAGAGCCATAGTCGAGGTCCCTCGCCCAACCCCCACGCCCATAGTGCACGTTGTTTCCGACGGCGAGAGTTTATTGGAGATCGCCGGTAACTACGGGGTGCGCGCGGACCTCGTCGCCAGAGCTAACGATTTGTGGGACCCGAACATGCTGCGAGTCGGGCAGAAGCTTATTATCCCGGGGCCAGAGTTCTTGGCCGCATCCGCTAGACTGGAGAAAGCGGGAGAATTGAGGATGTGGTGGCCACTGCAAGGCGAGATCACCACTTACTTTGGCGAGAAGGAAGGCTACTACATTGGCGGCTCACACACGGGCATGGACGTCGCCGCTAATCACGGGGCTCCGGTGCGGGCGGCCGAAACCGGGAGGGTGGTCCTTGCGATCGCCCAGTCGGATAACCTCGGCTGGCATCTCGTCGTCGACCACGGTGATGGCTGGAGCACGCTCTACGGGCACCTGTCGCGGTTCCTGGTGGACCAGGGCGACAAGGTCGAGCGTGGTCAGGTCATCGGCGCCGCCGGCGACACCGGCTTCAGCCTTGGGCCCCACCTCCACTTTGAGGTGCGCCGTTGGGGAACACCCTTAGATCCATTGAAATACTTACCATGATCGAAAGTGGTTTCTCAGCTTAATTTAAGCTTGATGTGATATACATATCTCAGTGCTGTAGAGACAGGGTGAGGGATTTTGTCGAGAAGAGAGAGCCAGATTACAAGCGATGCTGATCGCGAACCACGCGTGCTTCGGTCGCCGCACGGCGAGCCATCGCCTCTAGCCTGGTCACTGACGTCAAACTCCCCTTGGCTGCTTCTCGGCGTAATGCTTGTCGTGGGCGCGATTCTCCTCTCGTGCAGCAGTTCCGCTACGAACGTAAACGCTGGCGCTCAAAAAGCCCCCACCAAGAACGCTGCCTCTACCCCAGGCCCTCGTTCGGCCGTGGCAGGGCAATCGAGCGCTCAGGGAGCCCCAAATGCGGCTCCAAAGCCGCGTCTGGCCGAACCCAAAAGGATTGTCCCAGCGCCTGCTGTCGTCGCCGATGGAAAAGGGCCCAGGATAGCGTTCGTGAACGAAGAGATCGACTTCGGGAATGTGCTGTTTGGCGACGTTATCCAGGCACCCTTCGAGTTCAAGAATGTTGGAAACGAGCCGCTGACGATTTCGAAAACGCAGATCGAAGTGATCGAGGGCTGCTGACCACCTCCTGTGGTCGTAGGTCCTACGACAATCAATCCTGGCGCGTTCAGCGGCGTTGCCATAGCCTTTTCAATGCATGAGGGCATGGGTGGACCGCATTTATTCCATATTATTGTGGGCAGCAATGACCCGGTTGAGCCGACGAAGACCTTGCGCGTCAGGGCCATCTTCCCACCCTAGGCTCTCTTGAATCGACTCGAATCGCCAGTGGTCTGGCAGGGAATTCACCCCCGCCAACAGCAATCTCGACAAACCCAGGAGCAACTGTGAAAACTCCCAGAGGCCGTCTCGTTCTGATCGGCGTGTTAGGAAGCTTGATCTTCACGGCGTGCAACACAACCAACGTTTCTCAAAGCCCTCCGCCCATTCCTCACAAGGTTACGCAAGATCTGTGTGTTACCTGCCATCGTGAGGGCACGAATGGGGCGCCCAAAATGAGCCACTCCGCCCGCGGTACCTGCACCTCCTGTCATACCCCTGCTCGCTAAGTCTCATTATTCTCAGATTCTCAGCCTAATCTCAGCCAACTTTCAGCATGGTTTCAGCCGCTACTACTATTAATAGTAGCTGTAGGCTCGCGTCGTTGGGCCTCGGAATTCGCGGATCGTTCGCCAGAGGTTCGTCGCGACGAGCCATGTCGAACCGTAAGATTCCAGGGTTTTGTTCTGAGGAGGAAAGTGAAAGATGACCAAGATAGGCAGGCGAGCGCTGCTGAGCTGGGCCAGACGCCTTGGTCCAATAGCGTTGGCGGTGACTGTTGCAGCGGCAACCGTAGTGGCTCTCTTAACGCCGGTCTTTGGCGCAGAGGATGGCGAGACCCGCATCAAGAACATCAAGATCTCGGTATGGCCAGAGTACGACGAGTCGCGTGTTCTGGTAATGTACCAGGGTGAGTTCGCCGACAAATCCTCGTTCCCGAAATCGGTCAAATTCCGGCTGCCGAAAGATGCGGAAATCGGCCAGGTTTGTGCCCTCAGCGAGAAGCAGGAGCATCTTTGCCAGCTTTACGAGAGCAAAAAGGAAGATGATTTCATCGAATTGACCTACACACTTCCCATTCCTACTTTCTTCATCGAATTCTATTACAACCCGATCCAGGGAGAAGGCGTAAGGGACATCTCGTTCATCTACTCCAACTTATATCCTGCGGACAAAGAGGACGTCGAGGTTCAACAGCCACTTCGCTCCGCCGATTTCGCGATGACGCCCAATCCGCTTTCGGTGGGACAGGATAACAGGGGTTTCAAATACAACCAACTCTCCTTCGATAGCGTCAGGGCCGGGCAGAAGGTGGACTTGAAGATAGCTTATTCAAAACAGGATAGCAGACCCTCAGTGCCGAAGTCTAACCAGGGTGGCGGGACGTCGTCCGGTGGACCCGGACCCGACGTCAATGCGTGGCTCCTAATCGGGGCGGCGGCGGCGCTCGCTGGTGTCGTCTACTACGGCCTCACCAGACGCACGCGACGCTATGCCCCTCAGTCAGCCCGAATATCCACGCGCGCCGCTCCTGCTGCACCCACCTCGAGGGCCTCTGCCTCTGCGGCCAGGTCAGGCGCGCGCAAAGGCAATACGATCAATCAGTTGATGCAAGCAGCCCAGGTGAATCAGCCCGCTTCCTTCTGCTCGGGTTGCGGCGCTTCACTGGAGCCGGGAGATAAATTCTGCTCTGTCTGCGGGAAGAAGTCGAAGGGAGCGTCCTAGATATGGGCGACATAATCGTGGAGGCTGATTCCATCCATATCCTGGTCAATATCGTTCTAGCGCACGAGTAACACGTTCTGCGCACAACGCAGTGCTTGGAGGATACAAATGGTTTCCAACGTCCAGAGCAGGTCAGTCGCTTCAAAGCCCAGGAGCGCGTCCTTAGTCAAGCGAAAGAAGTTCTTCATCGGCGGAGCCATCGTGCTGTTGGCGATTGCCTACTTGATGTATTCCAGTATCCAGGATGCCACCCTGTACTACCTCACGCCGACAGAGCTTGTCAATCAGACCGCCACCTCTTCAGCCACGACTTTAGATCGAGGCGTTCGCCTCGGGGGTAGGGCGGTAGAAGGATCGATCAAGTTCGATAGCTCCACCAGAATCCTGTCTTTTAAGGTTGGAGACGACAACGCCGAGATTCCCGTGGTCTACAAAGGGATAATCCCAGATACTTTCGAAGAAGGGGTGGATGTGATCGTCGAAGGCAAGTACACGCCGCAGGGCGTGTTCGAGGCCAGTACATTGCTTGCCAAGTGTCCGTCGAAATACGTTCCCGAATGACTGATTCTGCACTAGCATAGAGAGGAAAACAGTATATGACAGATATTGGATACGCGGCTTTACTGATAGCATTCATCGTTTCGATCTTCACTGTGATATCGTTCACCTGGGGCCGCATCAAGGGATACGGGGATCTGCTCGCCGCGGCCCGCAACGGCGTCTACGCGGTGGCCGCGTTGACCACTCTCGCCGCTATCGCGCTATGGTACGCTTTCCTGACCCGTGATTTCCAGGTGAAGTACGTCGCCGAATACTCGGATCGCAAAGAGCCTTTGGCCTATACCATATCTTCCTTCTGGGCTGGGCAGGAAGGCTCGCTGCTCTTGTGGGTCTGGATGATCGCGCTTTTTGCGGTCATCGTGCTCTATCAGAACCGGGATAAGCATCGCGAGTTGATGCCGTTCGTGCAGGTGGTGCTGATGAGCACCGCCGCGTTTTTCTTGATGATCTTGACTCTGCTGAGCAATCCGTTTGCCCGATTACCCTTCGCGCCTCAAGATGGTAACGGACTGAATCCACTGCTGCAGAATCCCGGGATGTTCTTCCACCCGCCGACGACCTACCTGGGCTACGTTGGCTTTGCCGTACCCTTCGCCTTCGCCATGGCCGCGCTGATCACTGGCAAGCTGGGCGACGACTGGATTCGCAGCACGAGGCGCTGGACGCTCTTCGCCTGGTTCTTCCTCAGTATGGGTAATCTGTTCGGCGCTCAATGGGCCTACGTCGAGCTGGGCTGGGGTGGATTTTGGGCGTGGGACCCCGTGGAGAACGCGTCGTTTATGCCCTGGCTCACCGGCACGGCCTACCTCCACTCGGTGATGATTCAACAGCGACGGGGAATGCTGAAGGTCTGGAACTTCATCCTGATTATCGGAACCTTCCTGTTGACCATCTTCGGCACCTTCCTGACCCGCAGCGGTATCCTGTCGTCAGTCCATTCCTTCGGGCAGTCCAACCTTGGACCTTTCTTCCTGGCCTTCATTGGAATCGTGCTCGTGTTCAGCGTTGGGCTGCTTCTCGATCGCCTGCCCCATCTCAAGAGCGATAACGAGCTCGACTCGTTCCTATCGCGTGAGAGCAGCTTCCTGTTCAATAACCTGATCCTCGTGGGCGCGACCTTCGCCACGATATGGGGCACCGTCTTCCCGCTGATCTCCGAGGCGGTCCGGGGGGTGAAGATCACCGTTAGCCAGCCCTTCTTCAATCAGGTCAACGGGCCAATCTTCCTCGTTCTGGTGCTCATCATGGGCATCTGTCCCCTCATCGGCTGGCGCAAGGCATCGAAGGAGAACTTGCTAAGGAACTTCCTCTGGCCGGTAATTGGCGCTGTAGCTTTCGCGGTGGTCGCCTACGCCTCTGGGATTCGGGATCTGTATGCTCTGCTGGCTTTCACCCTGTGCTCTTTCGTCGTCGCGGTTATTCTAATCGAGGTCTTCCGAGGGACCAGGGCGCGGCATCGTATATACTCTGAGAACTACTTAACGGCCGTTGGCAAGCTCATTTGGCACAACAAGCCCCGCTACGGGGGCTACATCATCCATCTCGGAGTCATTATGATCGCCATCGGCATCATCGGCTCTTTTGCGCTCAAGACCGAGGTCGATCAGACGGTTGCGCCTGGCGAGATGATCAACGTCGGCCAGTTCTCGTTGAAGTACAACGGCCTGACCCAGTATCCCACTGCTAACTATGATGTGGTCGCCGCCAATCTGGAGGTATACAGCGGCGGTAAGAAAGTGGGTTCTATCGCCCCCTCGAAGAACTTCCAGAGCGCGACCGACGAGCAGCCCACCACTGAGGTGGCCATCCGCACCACTCTGCTTGAGGACCTTTACGTAATCCTGGCGGGCTGGGATAGGGACATGTCAGCCAGCTTTAAGGTGATGATCAACCCGCTGGTCGTGTGGATATGGATAGGTGGAAGCGTGCTGCTGCTGGGAACGCTGATCGCCTTCTGGCCCGACGAAAAAGATCGGCGTAGATTGGATGCTAGATATGGGAGAGGAGAGGCATAGATGGCAAGGGTCATTCGAATCGTGGCGCTAATCGCGGGTCTATTGCTGTTGGCAGCTCCCATCGAGGCTGCTGAGGTAGGATCGGTCGACGATGTCGCCAGAGAGCTAATGTGCCAGTGCGGCTGCACTATGATCGTTTATAATTGTGATTGCGGAACTGCTGACCAGATGCGCGGACTTATCCGCGAGAAGCTCGATGGCGGCCAGACCAAGCAGCAAATCCTGGACTACTTCGTCGGCCAGTATGGTGAAACGGTGCTCGCCGCTCCGACCAAAGAGGGTTTCAATATCACCGCCTGGATTATGCCCTTCGTCGGCCTCGTGGTAGGTATCGGCGTGGTCTACTTCGTTATGACTCGCTGGCTGCTTGCTTCTTCGAGGCCACAGGAGATGGCCGTGGTGAGCGACGAGGAGGAGCTGAGTGAGTACGAAGACAGGTTCCTGCGGGAGCTTCGACAGTACGAGGGAAGGAGCTAGCGATGGAAACGATCGTAGCTATGATTCTTGCGATAATAACGATCGGCTTTGTGGGATACCCCTTGTTGAAGACAAATCCAGAAGATGCCACCGAGCCAGCCCAGGAGGAGGAGACAGTCGAGGACGAGCTGTCCTCGCAGAAAGAGGCTACCTACGGGGCGATTTCTGAGCTCGATTTCGATCACGCCATGGGGAACCTCTCCGACCAGGACTACAATGAGTTGCGTGAGCGGTACAAGCTCAAGGCTCTTGCCCTGATGAAGCTAATCGATGAGGCGGAGAAAGCCAATCCTCCCGCGCAATCGCCTGAACCCCGCCTCGACGATGCCAGGCAGACGCGCGAAGGCGGGGCAACGCGGACGTTTTGCTCCGGCTGCGGTGCGAAGGCCGGGCCCGACGACCGGTTCTGCGCCAGGTGTGGCAAGCCCCTCGTTTCAGGTTGTCCGAGCTGTGGCGCGGCCTATGATCCTGGCGATACCTTCTGCGCGGGCTGTGGACAGAGACTGTGAGCTGGGCCATCGAGATATCCGGGATTACCAAGTACTATGGCAACAACCTGGTGCTCAAGGGGATAGACCTGCAGGTAGCGGAGGGCGAGAAGCTGACCGTCGTCGGCCCCAACGGCGCCGGTAAGACCACGCTGCTAAAGATCCTGGCCACGATCTCACGGCCGGCTTCCGGCACAGTGACCATCGCCGGATTTGACTTGCGTGAGCAAGCGGTACACGTGCGACGGAACATCGGGGTTATCTCTCATCAGACATACCTGTATAACGACTTGTCTGTCCTGGAGAACCTGCGGTTCTTCGCCCGAATGTACGATGTTCTCGATGCCGACGCGCGCGTCGAGGACCTCGTGCAACGGGTGGGCCTGAAGCACCGGATGCACGATGCGGTTGGGACGCTATCGCGCGGCATGCAGCAGAGAGTGTGCATCGCCCGCGCCGCCATCCACAATCCACCGGTCTTGCTCCTTGACGAGCCTGATACGGGGCTTGACCAGCAGGCGTCTGAGCTGCTCCGGAATGTGCTGCTCGGCTTTGACGATCAAAGGCGTACCGTGATAATGACCACTCACAATCTGGAGCTGGGCTTACGGATGTGCGACCGGGTGGCTATCCTCGCCAGAGGCAAGATCAGGCACGTCGAGCCGCGAGAATCGACCGGGGTCGATGGCTTCCGCAGAACCTATGATGAGCTAACGGGAGCGCAAACCTGATGCAATTCATGAATAAGGTGGCGGCAATCGTATGGAAAGACATTCTCGTCGAGATGAAAACCAAAGAAACCTTCAGCTCGATGTTCGTCTTTGCGTTGCTTACCATCGTCATCTTTAACTTTGCTTTCCAGTTAAGGGTGCACGAGATCAATCTGGTGGCGCCAGGGGTGCTCTGGGTGGCCATAACCTTCGCGGGTGTTTTGGGCCTTACCCGTTCTTTCATTCGGGAAAAGGATCGTGGCTGTCTGGAAGGGTTGATGCTCTGCCCAGTGGACCGCGCGGCAATCTACACTGGCAAGGCCTTGGGCAATCTGATCTTCATGCTCATGATGGAGCTGATCGCCCTCCCGCTTTTCGCCGTGTTCTTCAACCTGCCGATTCTAATACCGTCGCTGTTGCTGGTAACACTGCTGGGAACGATAGGATTCGCTGGCGTGGGCACTCTTTTCTCGGCCATCGCCGTAAACACCAGAGCCCGCGAAGTAATGCTGCCGATACTCTTCTTTCCCATCGTGATCCCGGTGGTGATAGCGGCGGTAAAGGCGACGGGCGTGATCCTGGACGGTGGAACCGAAGATCTCTCCAACTGGCTCAATCTGCTCGTCGCCTTCGACGTGATATTCGCGGCTATTTCCTTCCTATGTTTCGAGTTCGTGGTCGAAGAGTAGTCATTTTGGCTGGAGGTAAGAATGCTAAGAACTGATAGTCAGATTTCTAAGGTGCTGTTCTGGCCAACCGTGATACTCATGCTTGTGGCCATCTACGCCGTCTTTGTTTACGTACCCAACGAGAGGGTGATGGGCTACGTGCAAAGAATCTTCTATTTTCACGTGGCCTCGGCCTGGGTAGCATTCCTCGCCTTCTTCGTCGTCTTCATCGGCGGGGTAGGATATGTGTTGAAGCGGCAACGCAGTTGGGACGTGCTGGCAGTGAGCGCGGCGGAGATAGGGGTGGTCTTCACCACTATCGCGCTCATCACCGGGTCCATCTGGGGACGGTTTGCCTGGGGAACGTGGTGGACGTGGGATCCGAGGCTGAGCACTACGCTGGTGCTCTGGCTGATCTACGTCTCCTACCTTATGCTCCGGGGGCTGGTCGACGAGGAAGAGCAGCGGGGCCGCCTTTCGGCCGTCTTCGGAATCGTCGGCTTCGTCGACGTGCCTATCGTCTTTATGGCCATTCGTTGGTGGCGGACCGTGCATCCTGTGGTCATCACGGCGGAATCGATCGACCTGGACCCCAGGATGATCGTCACCCTGATACTGTCGGTGGTAACCTTCACGTTCCTGTTCTTCTTGCTGCTGCCGCAGCGAGTGTCCCTGGAGAACGCGCGCATCGACCTGGAACA
>JACPRP010000123.1 GCA_016189905.1 Chloroflexota bacterium
GCCAACAAGATCGGCACGTACTCGGTCGCTGTTCTGGCGAAAGAGAACGGGATTCCTTTCTACGTGGCGGCGCCGACGTCCACGGTCGATCTGAGCGTTAGGTCGGGCATCGAAATCCCGATCGAAGAGCGCCGGGAGGAAGAGGTGCTTAACATAAATGGTAAGAGAATCGCGCCTCACGGCTTCCACGCCGCGCATCCAGCCTTCGACGTCACGCCCGCTCGATATGTGACCGCGATCATAACCGAAAACGGGGTTGTGAGACCGCCATACGACTTCAATTTGCCCAAGGCCATGCGAGCTTCGGAAAAGGATAACAGGTGATGTCCCAGGGAATGTCATTGAAACCGTGCTGGCTGCCGACGACGATCGGTAGTCTTCCTTATACTTCTGCCGCAGAGGCGTTGCAAGCGGTTATGCGGTTCACACCGGAGATTCCGGCCTGGCCGCAGTTGCCCAGACGTTCACCGCTCGAGAACATGTACGCGCAGTACACCGAGCTGTTTCCCGGTGTCGAGGTCACCGATGGCCAGGTGCGCGTCGTGATCGATGACGCCTTTCGGACTGGTTTGGAGCGGTTGTACCTGGATTACGTCGAAGAAAACGTGGATAGATACCTGCCTTCGGTTTCCAGGGCTCCAGGCTTAAGGATGATGGTGGACACGCTGCTGGCTCAAACGGACCGACCGACGGCCGTGAAGGGGCAGTTGACAGGGCCGATCAGTCTGGCAATGCAGGTAACCGATCAGGACCTCAAACCGCTGCTTTACGATGAGATCGCGTTCGACGCTGTGTCCAGGTATCTGAGACTTGTCGCCCGGGCGCAGGAGAAGGTTTTGAGCCAGATTTCGCCCACGACCATTGTTTTTCTCGATGAGCCGTACCTTAACGCCTATGGCTCAGCCCTTTTCTCGTTGAGCCGTGAGCAGGTGGTCAACGGGCTTGAAGAGGTTTTTCAGGGGATCAAAGGTCTGAAGGGCGTGCACTGTTGTGGCAATACCGACTGGTCTGTCGTGCTATCCACCTCGCTCGATATCCTTAGCTTCGACGCCTATCATTTTGCCGAGACGCTGGCGCTATACCCCGACGACTTGAAAGCGTTCTTGAATCGGGGTGGGGTTCTGGCGTGGGGCATCGTCCCGGCCGAGGAGCAGTTGCTGGCGGGGGAGGACACGCGCAGCCTGGTGGAAAGATTGATGGCCCGGCTTCAATTGCTTCGCAATAAGGGCATACCCGATGAATATCTGGCGGCCCAGTCACTGGTGACGCCATCCTGTGGGCTTGGGAGCCTTTCCGTGCCCGCCGCCGAGAAGGCGCTCGATCTGGTGGCCCAGGTGTCGAAAGAAGCGCGAGCGCGCTTAACGGATAGCCGTGCCTGCTAGCGACACACGGCAGCATCGTCGTCGCCAGCAGGCACCGTCGGCCGACCGTCAATTTATCGTAAGGGCGACCGTCAATACATCGAAAGGGCGACCGGCCGGTCGCCCCTACCAGGGGACCGAGTAACACATTGTTAGAAGAAAGAAGGAGCAATCGGAATAATCGATGAGTGTGCTTGTTGTAGGTTCGGTGGCGCTTGATACGGTGCAGACGCCCTTTGGCAGGGTCGTCGAGGCTCTCGGCGGATCGGCAACTTATTTCTCACTGGCCGCCAGCCTCTACACAGAAGTAAACCTCGTTGCCGTCGTCGGCTCCGATTTCCCTTCGAGCCATACGGCTCTCCTGAAGGAAGCGGGAGTTGATCTGAGCGGGCTTCAGGTCTGTGAGGGCAAGACCTTCCGCTGGGCAGGACAATACGATTTTGATCTCAACACGGCTCACACGCTCGACACGCAGTTGAACGTTTTTGCCACTTTCCATCCGGAGTTGCCAGATGCCTACAAGCGTTCGCCGTTTGTCTTCCTCGCCAATATCGATCCTGATCTCCAGTACGAGGTCCTGCAGCAGGTGACTGGAGCCAGAGTCAAGGTTATGGACACGATGAACTTCTGGATCGAGGGCAAACGGGACGCGCTGACCAGGACGATCTCTGCCGTCGATATCGTGCTGATGAACGAGGCCGAGGTGCGGCAGTACGCGAATACGTACAGCTTGGTGGCAGGGGCGCGCAAGATCCTGGCCCTTGGACCGCAGGCGCTTGTGGTCAAGAAGGGCGAATATGGCTGTGTGATGTTCGCCGATACCCAGTATTTCGTGGCTCCGGCCTATCCTTTAGAGCAGGTGAAGGACCCGACGGGTGCCGGAGATAGCTTCGCCGGTGGCTTCATCGGCCATCTGGCTCGCGCCGGCGAGCTTACACCGTCAGCGATCAAGCAGGCAATAGTGCATGGTAGCGTCATTGCTTCCTTCGCCGTCGAGGAGTTCAGCGTGAGCCGCTTGCGTTCCATTCTACCTGAAGATATCGCGCGACGCTACCGCGAGTTCCAGGAGTTTACGTGTTTTGACGATCGTAAGTAATACTTAGTGTTTTAGGAGAAGATAGGATGCCATCTTATTTGGCGCGCAATTACGACATCAAGGATATCTCACTTGCGGCACGGGGCAAGCTCAGGATCGAATGGGCGCAAACGCAGATGCCAGTTCTCAAGCTGTTAAGCGAGCGGTTTGAAAAGCAGAAGCCCTTGAATGGTATTCGCCTGTCCGCCTGTCTGCATGTGACGACGGAAACCGCGAACCTTGCGCTGGTGTTGAAAGCCGGGGGCGCTGATCTGGTGGTTTGCGCCAGCAACCCGCTTTCTACACAGGACGACGTGGCGGCCTCTCTGGTAGCTGACTACGGCATACCGGTATTCGCGATCAAGGGTGAGGACGAAGTCACGTACTACAAACATATCCAGGCGGCGCTCGCTCACCGCCCGAATGTTACGATGGACGATGGCGCCGACCTCGTCACCTCGCTGCACAAAGATACCACCGGATTAATAAAGGAGGTTATTGGCGGTACGGAGGAGACGACGACCGGGGTAATCCGTTTGCGGAGCATGGATGCGCAAGGTGTATTGAAGTTTCCCATGATCGCCGTCAACGAAGCCGAGACTAAACACTTCTTCGACAATCGTTATGGAACTGGCCAGAGCACGATCGATGGCGTTCTCCGCGCGACCAACATCTTACTGGCGGGCAAGGCCTTCGTCGTGTCGGGCTACGGCTGGTGTGGCCGCGGCGTGGCTATGCGGGCCAAAGGAATGGGCGCCAATGTTATCGTTACAGAGGTAAACCCGGTCAGCGCTATCGAGGCCGTTATGGACGGATACCGCGTAATGCCGATGGTCGAAGCGGCCAGGATCGCCGATCTCATCGTCACCACCACGGGCAATATCAATGTGGTCGACAAAAGGCATCTGGAAGTGCTGAAGGATGGCGCAATTCTGGCGAACTCCGGGCATTTCAACGACGAGATCAACATCCCTGCGTTAGAAGAGCTCGCTACGAACAAGCGGCGTATTCGGGAGTTCGTCGACGAATACACCCTTGCCGATGGCCGTCGTGTATATCTTCTTGGCGAAGGCCGATTGATCAATCTGGCCGCGGCCGAGGGACATCCGGCGGCGGTAATGGATATGAGCTTCGCCAATCAAGCCCTCTGCGCCAGGTACATCGTGGAAAAAGGCCCGACGCTGGAGCCCCATGTTTACGATGTCCCCGAGGACATCGACAGGGAAGTTGCGCGGACCAAACTGGACACCATGGGGGTGAAGATCGACAGTCTGACGGAAGAGCAAGAGCGCTACCTGGTTTCGTGGGAATCTGGGACTTAGAACTAGCGCGTTTTCCGGTCCTATCGTCAGCACTTATCGCGGGCGGCAAATGTGTTGCATCCGGTCTTCGGACTGGATGGGCATTGAAACAAAAAAGGGAAGTGAAAGGAGCAGCAATGAGCGACATTAGTTTTATGAAGATGCCCAGGGTCCTGTTTACGTCGGAATCGGTCACTGAGGGCCACCCTGATAAGTTGTGTGACCAGATTTCGGATGCCGTTCTCGACGCGATCATCGCCAAAGATCCACTGGCGCGAGTGGCCTGTGAATGCTCGGCGACGACGGGACTGGTGGTGGTGATGGGTGAGATCACCACAGACTGCTACGTCGACATCGCGCAGGTGGCGCGGGATACGGTGCGCGATATCGGCTACACCCGAGCCAAGTACGGATTCGACAGTGAGACCTGCGGTGTAATGGTCTCCATCAAGGAGCAGTCGCCTGATATTAAGCAAGGTGTCGACGCGGCGTTAGAAGCGCGGAGTGGCGAAATGCCCGAGAACGGGTACGAGGCGATTGGCGCTGGCGATCAGGGCATGATGATCGGCTTCGCCTGCAATGAAACACCTGAGCTCATGCCGCTCCCCATCGCGTTAGCTCATCGAATCTGCAGGCGCCTATCACAGGTGCGTAAAGACGGTGTTTTGCCATACCTCAGGCCTGATGGTAAATCGCAGGTTACGGTGGAGTACAGCTTTGGCAAGCCTGTCCGGATCGATACCGTGGTGGTGGCGGCGCAGCACGACCCAACGGTATCCCACGAGACTGTTATGGCCGAGGTGATCGAGCAGGTGGTTCGACCGGTTGTGCCCGATGGGTTGCTCGACGGCAAGACGCGGTATTTCGTGAACCCGACCGGCCGCTTCGTGATCGGCGGGCCTATGGGCGACGCCGGACTTACCGGCCGCAAGATCATCGTGGATACCTACGGCGGCATGGCTCGGCACGGCGGGGGCGCTTTCTCAGGCAAGGATCCTACCAAGGTCGATAGGTCGGGTGCGTACGCCGCGCGCTACGTTGCCAAGAATGTCGTCGCGGCCGGACTGGCCGATAGGTTCGAAATCCAAATAGCTTACGCCATCGGTGTGGCACGCCCTGTTTCGATCACGATCGAAACGTTCGGCACGGCCAGGATCGCTGAGGACAAGATCCTGCAGCTAGTGGAGAAGCATTTCGACTTGCGGCCGGCCGCCATCATCGAGAAGCTCAGGCTACGTCGACCTATCTTCAAGGCCACCGCGGCGTATGGTCATTTCGGGAGAATCGACATCGATGCTCCCTGGGAAGTAACCGACAAGGCGTCTTTACTTCGCGCCGAGGCTGGTCTATAATTTCTGAGAGGACTAGCACACTGAATATGAGGTGAATCTGCTGAGAGCGCTGATCACTGGCACGGCCGGATTTGCTGGCAGCCATCTGGTCGAATATTTGCTCAGCCGAGACGATGTGGAAGTCTCGGGCATAGTGCGCACCAACAACATGCCCAACATCGACCACTTGCGTTCTCGTCTGCGTCTGTTTTACGGTGACGTGGCCGATTTTGAGTTCGTCAAGTCAGTGATCGGCGACCTTCGCCCAGACCTTATCTTCCATCTCGCGGGTCAGGCTGATGTGGCGCTTTCGTGGAAGCATCCGGCGCTGACGATAAACAGCAATGTTATCGGGCAACTCAATATTTTGGAATCCGTGGCGCAGTATGCCGTCGATGCCAGAGTGCTGGTGATCGGGTCCGGCGACGAATATGGCCTCATATTGCCTTCGGAGCTGCCGATAAAAGAGACGAATCAGCTTCGACCCTACAGCCCTTATGCGGTTAGCAAGATTGCCCAGGATATGCTTGGCTACCAGTATTTCGTCAGCCATAAGCTCCTCGTGGTTCGAGTTCGCCCGTTCAACCATATCGGCCCGAGGCAAAGCGATGCCTTCGTCACGAGCAGCTTCGCCCGGCAGATCGCGGAGATCGAGCTCGGGCTGCGCGAGCCGATCGTCAAAGTCGGCAATCTCGATGCCAGACGTGATTTCACCGACGTCCGGGATATGGTGCGCGCCTACTGGCTGGCGCTGCTGCGGGGTGAGCCTGGCGAAGTGTACAATCTTGCCAGCGGTCAAACCTGGTGCATCGTCGATATCCTGCACTCATTGCTCGCCAAAAGCCACGCGCCGATACGGGTTGAACAGGACCCGTATCGGCTGCGTCCTTCTGACGTCCCGGTAATCGTCGGTGACTATTCGAAATTCGCCGCGCGGACCGGGTGGAACCCACACATTCCACTGGAAGAAACCCTTTCTGAGATACTGGACTACTGGCGTGACGTCCTGTCACAACGGCAGAGCAGTTGAGTTTATGCATTACGGCGCTTTCCGAAAGTGTGGAGGATTGAGGTGAAGGCTGTCATTCTTGTCGGGGGGGAGGGAACACGACTTCGGCCCCTAACGTGCAATAGACCGAAACCGATGATCCCGGTCGTGAACAGGCCCTTTCTCGACCACGTGTTGGATTATCTCAAGAGGCACAACATCTATGACGTTATCCTGAGCATGTGCTATAAGCCAGACGTCATCGAGGGATATTTTGGTGATGGCAGCCACCTGGGTATGAACATCACGTACGTGGTCGAGAAGTCGCCGCTGGGGACAGCAGGTGGGGTCAAGAACGTCGAGCGGTATCTGGATGGCCCCTGTTTCGTCTTCAACGGGGATATCCTGACTGACCTGGATCTGAACGCCATGCTACAGGTTCACCAGGAAAGGGGCGCCACAGTTTCTATCGCGCTTACCCCTGTCGAGGACCCAACCGCCTATGGGCTGGTGGAGACGGATGGGACCGGACGAGTCCTTGGTTTCATCGAAAAGCCTGGCTGGGACCGCGTAACGACTAATCTCATTAACGCGGGCACCTATATCATCGAAAAGGAAGTCCTGCGGCACGTTCCCGCCGATAGTTACTATATGTTCGAGCACGGGCTGTTTCCGTCGTTGGTGCAGAGGGGAGACCCGGTGTTCGGTTATCCGTCCAGCGCCTACTGGATAGACATCGGCACGCCGGAGAAGTACATCAACGTACAACGAGACTTGTTGGTGGGGAAAGTAGCTAAGGCAATGCCAGTAGGGTGCCTTCAAGAAGGGGTATGGCTTGGCGACGGATGCGATATCTCCCCGATGGCGAAGCTTACTCCGCCGGTTGTTCTCGGCGCTAGAGTTACGGTCGAGGCGAATGTGTCCATTACCGGGCCGGTGACGATTGGCGACGATTGCCATATCGGGCCGGAGAGCGTGATCGAGGATGCCATCATCTGGCAACACACGACCATCGGTGCTGGTGTGAAGATGAAGAGATGTGTGATAGCCAGGGGCTGCACCGTGCGCGATAACGCGTGGATCACGAACAATGCCATTGTCGCGGACGAATGCGAGATCGGCTCAGGCAACAGGCTGGAACACGGAATAAAGATTTGGCCAAACAAGGTGATTGAGCCCAATGCAATTACCTTCTAGGAGGACCGATTGAAAGTACTGATCACTGGCATAACTGGTATGGCTGGAAGCCATCTGGCCGAATACTTGCTTAATGACCACCGCGTCGAAGTCTACGGTACCTACCGTTGGCGTAGTAAGATGGACAACCTGGATGATCTTAATAGCCAGGGCAAGGTCAACCTGATCGCCGAGGGTGGCAATATCGGCAGCGGCGGCGCGTTGTCACGCTATTTAGGCGAGCGTGCTCGGTTGGGAAAGGTCAATCTTATCGAGGCGGACATGGCCGACGCCAGCTCGATGAAGAAGCTGATCGCCGCGATTCGGCCCGATCGCATATTTCACCTTGCCGCCCAGAGCTATGTGCCTGCTTCCTGGAACGCTCCGTCCGAGACGCTGAGCCTCAATATTCTCGGTGAAGTGAACATTTTAGAGGCGGTGCGCGAAGCCGAGATCGATCCCCTGATTCATATCGCGGGCAGTAGCGAGGAGTATGGCCTGGTGCATCCGAACGAGGTTCCGATCAAGGAGGCGAATCCGTTGCGTCCCCTCAGCCCCTACGCCGTCAGCAAGGTGGCTCAGGAGATGCTGGCATGGCAGTACCACCGCAGTTACGGTCTCAAGACGATTGTCACGCGAGGCTTCAATCATACCGGCCCACGACGCGGCCACGTTTTCGTCACTTCCAGCTTTGCAAAGCAAATCGCGGAAATCGAGAAGGGCCGGCGCGAGCCGGTCATTCACGTCGGCGACCTCTCGGTCAGGCGAGACTGGTCTGACGTCCGCGATATCGTTCGTGGGTACTGGCTCGCTCTGGACAAAGGCGTTCCAGGAGAGGTCTACAACATAGGGGCTGGCGTCGCGCGCACCGTGGAAGAGATGCTCGAAACGCTCTTGAGCTTCACTGATGTGGCTATCGATACGAGGGTGGAGGCCATGCGCATGCGCCCGTCGGACGTGATGATACTTTGGGCCGACTGCACCAAGTTCAAGCAGCAGACCGGATGGGAACCACAGATTCCGTTCGAGCACACCCTTAAGGATCTGCTCGACTACTGGCGAAAGAGGGTTTAACAGAATGACAAAGACGGTCATTAAGTTCGGCACGGATGGGTGGCGGGCGATCATGGCGGAAGATTTTACTTTTGAGAACGTCCGCGTCTGCGCTCAGAGCGTCGCCAATTACCTGAGAGACACAGGAACGAGTGAAGGCGGGTTGGTTATCGGCTACGATACACGCTTCCTATCTGACGCCTTCGCCGCTGCCGTTGCCGAAGTGGTTGCTGGCAACGGCATTAAGTGCTACCTGTGCGCTGCCGCCGCGCCGACCCCGGTTGTATCATACTCTATCTTGGTCGAGAAGGCTGCCGGCGCCGGCATCATCACCTCTAGCCACAACGCCGCCGAATGGAATGGCTTCAAGTACAAGCCGGAATACGCCGGCTCCGCGTCCCCACAGGTTGTCGCCGAGCTCGAGAAACGCATCGACGATATCCAGGCGACCGGTGCGATAAGACGGATCGATCTCGAAGAGGGAGCGCGGAAAGGCCTCGTCGAGAAGATCGATCCCTCGGCGGCATATTTCGAGCATATCGGCGAGCTTATCGACCTGCCGACGCTCAAGAACGCGGGCTTGAAAGTGGTCCACGACGCAATGTTCGGCGCCGGCATCGGCTATTTCAGTCGTTTGCTGTCCGGCGGCAAGACCCAGGTCGCCGAGATTCACTCCGAGAGAAATCCCTTGTTCCCGGGTCTGGCCCGGCCAGAGCCGATCGGCATCAATCTGTCGGACCTGAAGGCGGCGGTGGTCGACTCGGGCGCCGCCATCGGACTGGCGACCGACGGCGATTCGGACAGGGTGGGGGCCATCGACGAGAAGGGGGACTATATCGATCAGCTGCGGGTCTTCGGCCTCCTGGCGCTTTATCTTCTGGATGTGCGTGGCTGGAGAGGCCCAATAATAAAAACCCTTTCCACGACGTCGATGATCGACAAGCTGGGTGAGCTCTACGGCGTGCCCGTGTTTGAGACGGCGGTGGGCTTTAAGTACGTTGGCCCGAAGATGATCGAAACAAACGCGCTGATCGGTGGGGAGGAAAGCGGCGGCTTCGGCTTCCGTGGCCACATCCCTGAACGCGATGGCCTTCTCGCGGGGCTCTGCCTGCTGGATATGATGGGCCGACTCGGACGTTCCCCTTCGCAGCTTGTCGATTATCTGTTCTCTAAGGTCGGTCCGCATTACTACGATCGCGTAGACGTCGAATACCCCGCCGAGAGGCGTGATGAGATTCTGCAGCGCGTCGTGAATCACCCTCCGACAGTCATCGACGGCAAGCCGGTGGTGCGAGTGCAGACCGAAGATGGCTTCAAATACCATCTGGCGGACGGAAGCTGGCTCTTGATTCGCTTCAGCGGCACGGAACCGGTGCTTCGCATCTACACCGAGACCAGCTCACCTGAAAGGGTCAAGCGTATTCTCGAAGAAGGTCAGCGGTTCGCAGGAGTTTGAGATGATTGAGCTGGACAGACCCGACGAGTTTCGTAAGATCGATATCCAGGGGATGATAGATAAGATCGCCGGGCTACCGAAGCAGTGTCTTGATGCCTGGCGTTTGGGCGAGGGGATAACCCTGCCGGCGGATTACTCTATCGTCGACAGCATCGTTGTCCTCGGGATGGGAGGCTCGGCAATCGGCGGCGATCTGGTTCGCACCCTGGTCGCCGATGAGCTTAAGGTTCCAATGCAGGTTGTCCGCGACTACGATTTGCCGGCGTTTGCCGGCCACAACTCGCTGGTAGTCGCCTCTAGCTACTCCGGTGACACTGAAGAGACGGTCACGGCGCTCGACGAAGCTATGGCCAGGAAGTGCAAGACGCTGGCCATCACGACAGGCGGCAAAATCAAAACGATGGCCGAGCAATCGGGAATGCCACTGCTGGTTTTCGATTACAAAGCCCAGCCGAGGGCGGCTATCGGCTATTCGTTCTTTCTGCTGCTGCGCGTGCTGCAAAAGCTTGGACTGATCGGCAATAAGGACGCGGATGTGCAGGAAGCTGTGCAGGTCATGGAGGACCTGCGCCCGCGCATCGAGGTCAAGAATCCCAGGGTGGTGAACCCCGCGAAACAACTGGCGGCAAAGCTCTATGGTAAGCTGCCTGTTTTCTACGGCGCCGGCATCCTCTCCGAGGTGGCCCGACGCTGGAAAGGCCAGATAAACGAGAATAGCAAGGGATGGTCCTTTTTCGAGGTCCTGCCCGAGGTTAACCATAATTCGGTCGTGGGCTACGAGTTCCCGCACGATCTGGCCAGCAAGCTAATCGTCGTCTTTCTCGATTCCAGCGCGCTGCACCCGCGCGTCAGGCTTCGCTATAAGATCACACAGGCCTTGCTAACCAAGCGCGGCGTTCCCTTCGAAGTCGTCGAGGCCGTGGGCTCGAGCACGCTAGCCCAGATGATGTACAGCATCTCCTTCGGCGACTACGTGAGCTATTATCTCGCCACGCTGTACAAGGCCGATCCCACCCCCGTGGAGGTCATCAGCTATCTCAAGTCGGAGCTGGCAAGGGCAAAGTAAAAACTTGACAAACACCCTTCCCCTGTGCTAGATTTGCCTTAGGCCGCGTACTTATTCACGTGACGCGAGCTGTCTATCGCAACTTTAGTCGAGCTAACAAAAAGTAAACCGCTTGGATCAGGGTTGACCGAGACGGAAGCAAGAGGCGACACTATGCCCTTCAGGTCATTCCTGAGGGGCTTTTTGGTTCCAGGCCTGGGTTCTAAGCGCCTATCCGAAAACGTAGCGCGGGGGCTTGTTCCCCGCTGGGGCGTGGGCAGGGGGATAAGCCCCCGCG
This sequence comes from Chloroflexota bacterium, assembly GCA_016189905.1. Classification (GTDB taxonomy): domain Bacteria; phylum Chloroflexota; class UBA6077; order FW602-bin22; family JACPRP01; genus JACPRP01. The sequence goes on from JACPRP010000123.1 coordinate 11,085, forward strand.
ATACAGGCACACGTTATCGGATAGCTTCACGAGGAGAAACGAGTGAGTGGATCGATCAGCATCGGGTTCATAGGCGCCGGCACCGTCGGCACCGCTCTGGGGGTGACGCTAAGCCGCCGGGGCTATCGCGTGGCGGCGGTCAATAGCAGAACGACCGCATCGGCGGAGCGCTTCGCCCATCGCGTCGGGGGTGTAAGCGTCTGCCAGACGGCGCAGCAAGTGACCGAGCTCTCCAATCTCGTCTTTGTGACCACCCCTGACGACGCCATTGCCGGGGTTGTGCGCGAGATCACGTGGAAAACGGGTCTGTCGGTAGTTCATTGCAACGGCTCGTCATCCATCGACATCCTTGAGCACGCTCGCCAGCAGGGCGCGGCGGTTGGCGCTTTCCACCCACTACAAAGCTTCGCCAGCGTCGAGCAGGCGATCGAAAATCTGCCGGGCTCGACGTTCGCTCTCGAAGGGGAGGAGCCCCTTCTAAGTGAGCTCGTCGCCTTGGCCAGCACGCTGGACGGTGTCCCCGTTGTCCTCAAGCCCGGCGAGAAGGTGCTATATCATGCCGCCGCCGTTATCGTCTCCAATTACGCGGTCGCGCTGATGAAAATGGCGAACGATCTTTGGCAGGGTTTCGGGGTGGATGACCATACGGCCACGAAGGCGCTGCTGCCACTGCTGCGCGGTACCGTCAACAATATCGCTACCGTAGGCTTACCGAATTGCTTGACCGGACCTATAGCACGCGGCGACATCGGCACTGTCGAGAAGCACGTGCGCGCGCTCAAGGAGCGCGCACCCGCGATGTTACCGGTTTACTGCGAGCTTGGATTGCAGGCTATTCCTGTGGCGGTGGGGAAGGGCAAAATTGACGCCGACAGGGCGGACGCGCTGAGGCGGCTGTTATCACATTGGCGTTCAATTGATTCTGTTGATTCTGTCTGAAACCTGGAGGAAGAGCAGGACGATGTTCCGCACGATGATGAAAGGGAAGATACACCGGGCACGCGTCACAGAGGCAAACGTCGACTACGAGGGAAGTATCACCATGGATAGCGAGTTGATGAAGGCGGCGGATATCCTCCCGTACGAGTTGGTCCACGTCGTGGACATTGACAACGGGGCAAGGCTCGAGACGTACGCGATCGAAGGGGAACCGTACTCTGGCACGATCTGCGTCAATGGCGCGGCGGCGCGGCTCATTCATGAGGGCGACCTGGTGATCATCATCTCCTATTGCCAGGTCCCCGACGAAGAGGCCAGATCGATTGTACCGAAGGTCGTCAAGGTCGATGCGGCCAACAGAATTCGCGAGCACGCTACCGTATGATCTGGGGTGTCCTGATCCTGCACCAGACAGCGGCTTGAATGGAGGCAAATAATGAGGGTAACTATCTCTGAGTTGAAGCAAATGAAGCAGAAGCGCGAGAGAATCTCGATGCTGACGGCCTATGATTATTCGACGGCCAAGCTGCTCGACGAGTCGGGCGTGCCATTGCTGCTGGTTGGCGATAGCCTGGGGATGGTGGTGCTGGGCTACGAATCGACGATCCCGGTCACGATGGACGAGATGATCCACCACACCAAGGCCGTCGTCAGGGGCAGCAAGCGCGCTTTCGTCGTCGGCGATATGCCATTTATGACTTATCACACCAGCACGACGGATGCGCTCCGCAACGCGGCGCGGTTCATCCAGGAGGCCGGGGCGCAGGCGGTCAAGCTCGAAGGTGGAGTGACGGTCGCGCAAACCGTGGAGAAGGTCGTGAGCTGCGGCATTCCGGTCATGGGCCATATCGGCTTGACCCCGCAATCGGTCAATCAGTTGGGTGGGTTCAAGGTTCAGGGGCGGTCGCTCTCCGCGGCGCTCGGCCTCGTCGAGGACGCTAAAGCGCTGGAGGACGCGGGAGCATTTGCCATCGTGCTGGAAACGATCCCCGCCCCGCTGGCCAGGATTATCACCGAGCAGGTCAGCATCCCGACCATCGGCATCGGCGCCGGCCCTGATTGCGACGGCCAGGTCCAGGTGGTGCACGATATGCTCGGCTTGTTCTCCGACTTCGTGCCGAAGCACGCCAAGCAATACGCCAAGCTGAGCGACGTGATTCGCAGTGCCGCCAAAGAGTACGTCTCCGAGGTCGCCGAAGGCGCCTTCCCGACGGCTAAGGAGAGCTCCTCGATGGACCAGACGCTCGTCGATCAATTGCTTGCCGAGCTGGACGTGCAGCGAGCCGTGAGGGATTTCGGCGTCACCGGATAAACAACGGATAAACAACGGATGGCAGTAATGCAAACCTGGATTACTGCCATCCGTTTATCCGTTGCGCTCATCCGGTGACGCCGAGATAGTCCCTCAAACAAATTTGCCCGAACCAGCGTTAACTGTCGCCGTAGTACTGAGGTAGCCAATTATGCAAATCATCCACACCATATCCGACTTCAAAAACGCTCGCCGCCGCATCTCGGGCACCGTCGGCTTCGTGCCGACGATGGGATATCTGCACGAGGGACACCTCTCGCTTGCCAGGCGGGCGAAGGCCGATAACGACGTCGCCGTCGCGAGCATCTTCGTCAATCCGACCCAGTTCGGACGGAACGAGGATTTCAGCAAGTATCCTCGCGACCTGGCCCGTGATGTGGCGCTGCTCGAGCGCGAGGGCACTGACATCGTCTTTGCGCCAGAGGCGTCGGACATGTATCCTGAGGGCTTCGCCACTTACATAGATATAGAAGGACCTCTCACCACGCGGCTTGAGGGCGCGGTAAGGCCGGGCCACTTCAAAGGGGTGGCGACGGTGGTGGCCAAGCTGTTCAATATCGTGCAGCCCACGCGAGCCTATTTCGGCCAGAAAGATGCGCAGCAGGTGCTCGTGATCCAGAAACTGGTCTCCGACCTGAACGGGAACCTCGACGTTGTGGTGATGCCAACCGTTCGCGAGCCCGATGGACTGGCCATGAGCAGCCGCAACGTTTACTTGAGCCCCCAGCAGCGTGAGGCAGCGCTCGTGCTCTCGAAGGCGTTACGTCTTGCCGAGCGTCTTTACGGCGAGGGCGAGAGAGATGCGGAGTGCATCCGCGCGGCGATGAGACGACTGATCGAGGCTGAGCTGCTCGCCAGGATCGACTATGTGAGCGTTGCCGATTGTTCAGACCTCGCCGAGTTGGATGTGGTCGATCGTCCCGCGCTCGTTTCGCTCGCGGTTAGAATCGGTGCCACCAGACTGATTGACAACACTCCCCTCGAAGTCTTACAATAGTCCTCGATTATAGCAAAGCCGCACTGGAACCCTCTCAGCGCCGCCTGCTTTAACCCCACGCCACTTGTCGATGAGGTCGCGTCAGTTGAAACTCTCGAACCTGTATAGAACCTATCTGATGATCGCCCTGATCTCTGCGGGTGAAGGGACAGCCTCCTCCATCCTACCCCCTTACTTACAGGACACCGGCCACCCCACTGCGGGCATCGGGATGATCGTCGCGATCGCGACGGTTTTCAGCCTGATATCGCGCATGCCGGCCGGGCTGATGTACAAGCCCAGCACGCAGAAGATGATGATACGCGTGGCGCTCTGTGTTTTTGCGGTGTCCGTGGCGCTCTTACCGCTGGCTGCCGATGCCCTCAGTCTTGCGCTGCTGCGAGCGATAACCGGCCTTTCGCTCGGTGCGGCGACGACGTTGAACTTGGCGGCGTTGATGCACTTGATCTCGTCGTCGAGCTCGGGGCAGGCCCGGGGGATGGCCTTCTACACTGCGGCCATGTCGGCGGGGTTTGCGGTTGGCAACTCGTTGGGCGGCTGGCTCGTCGATTCGTATGGCTACTCCTGGGCCTTCCGTCTGTCGACTGTGACCCCGTTTATCGCGATGATAATCGCCTCGAACGTGCCTTTAGACGAGCCGTCTGCTGCACGCCGTCCACACGATGGCTCCGGCTGGATCGGGCGGACCAGGTCAAGGCTGCGCTACCTCCTCGATGCCCGCATCCTTCTCATCGCGCTGCTGTGCTTCTCGTTGAACGTCGTTCAGCAGCAGGCGTACACTTTCTTTCCGATTTTCGCCACTAGCGTTGGCTTGAGCCTGACCTCGATCGGCTTGTTGCGTGGTATCCACTCCGTTTTCGGCGCGGTGACCAGACCCTTAAGCGGCGAGGTGACGCGCATTGCAAGCACCGATCTGCTGGCCAACGGCGGCTTCGCCCTCGTGGTTCTGACAATCGTCGCCATACCCAGCTTCAACTCGATGGCGGTCTTCGTTCCGCTCTTTATCCTACTGGGAACCTCGCGCGGCATCGTGATGGTCAGCAATGCCATCGGCCTGATGAGCGGCGTCGGCAACGATCCGGAGAAAAGAGGCACAGCCTCCGGCCTCTTCAACATGGCCTTTGATCTCGGCTCCGTCTTCGGCCCCATCTCCGGCGGCCTCCTCGCATCCCTCGTGGGCATCGAGACTATGTTCCGCGTCGGCCCCCTGATGGTCGCCGCCGTCTACTTCGGCGTCCTCATTACCGTGACGCGCAGGCAAGCCAGGCGTAGAGAAGCCGAGGCAGGCGAGGCACTGTAGGATTGCCGTAGAAAACCCTCAATCAATCTAACATCGCTTGAGTGAAGTCGATGGATACAAATTGGAGCTAACGTCTTGATAACGCAGTCGCCACCCACGAAGTAATCTTTGCCTTCGATGGCATGCGCCCCGCTAACTTCACCTTGCCGTCGATCACCAACCCCGGCGTCGCCATAATACCATACAACATAATCTCTTCGTAGTCGATTACGTGCTGAATCTCAGTTCTCCATCAACACCTGGAGGCACATTTCTTGCACCCGAACCTGCGGTATTTCTTCTGGGCACAGTTCACAACTTCTACCCGTCCCGAAGGCCACGGACGAGAAGACAAGTTCTCGTCGAATGTCAGCCCTGCATCACCTGATTACCTGGTGCGCCGCTAGGCCGGGGGAATGGGGGCGCCTCCAAGGCCCACTTTGCCCGGGGCGGCCGGGCGGTATCGAAATCCGAAAAGGTGTCCTGATTATACACTAAGGAGGGAAGCTATGAATGGCAATCGCCTGAGCGCCGTCATTCTTCGTTCGGCGTTGTCGCTCCTCGTAGCGGCAATCGCGGTTCTGGTGTCTACGCCGTCGTTTGCCGCGCTCAACGCCTGGTCCAAGCTCGACCTCGATGGGGTTAGAATCAACACTATCGTGGTCGATCCGACAAATGCCAGCATTATCTACCTGGGGACGAACGGAGGAGGGGTTTTTCGGAGCACGAACGCGGGACAGTCGTGGGCGCCTATGAACAACGGCCTGGGAAACCTGTTCGTTCAAGACCTGATGATCGACCCGCGCGACCCATCCGTGATTCTGGCGGGAACCGGGCGCGGCCCGGCGCTGGGGGAGGAGTCGGCGGGGGTCTACCGCAGCGCCAACCGGGGCGATACCTGGACCCAGCAGATCTCGGCGTTCGTCGACGCCCTGGCCGTGGATCCAGCCAATCCGTCGACGATGTTCGCCGCCGGCGCACCGGTCGTGTTGAAATCCACAAATGGGGGAGTAACTTGGTCGCCGTCCTTTGTGCCCGGCAGCCCTATCGTCAACCTGGATGGCACCGGAGTAGCGGTGAGCACTGTGAACCCTTCCGTCGTTCTCGTTGTGGGAAACACTGAAGGTGGTGTGGGACAAATTTTCCGCAGCACAGACGCCGGAGCGACCTGGAGCCTTGTGCTGGGTGGTCTACCACCTCTCTTCGACGTCACTTTTGCCCCGTCCAGCCCGTCTGGTGCTTTCGCCTTCGTAGCCGCGGACACAGGAGTGTTCAGGAGCACGGATGGCGGTCTTACCTTCACCAGAGTGACCGAGGAGTTGGGGGACATCACCGTATTCAGTGTGTCGGTGAATCCACTCTCGGCCGGCACGATATTCGGAGCCACGCTGGGCGAGGGCGTCATCCGCAGCACGGACGGCGGCGCAAACTGGTCGGTGCTCGATGGCTCACTCGGCAACGACAACGTTCGTGGGCTTGGGATCGATCTGGCAGCCCCGCAGACGCTTTATGCGGGCACGGATGACGGTCCCTGGGCATTTACCTTTGCGGCACCACCGCCACCGCCACCACCACCGCCACCACCACCTGCCGCCACCAGTTGGTTCTTCTCCGAAGGATCGACTCAGCCGCCTTTCGATACCTGGTTCCTGTTGCAGAACCCGACGGGCCAATCGGCAACCGCCAGGCTCAACTTCTTACTGCTGGGGGGAGGTGTGGTGACCCACGTGGTAGTGGTGCCACCCACGTCGCGCGTGAGCGTCTTTGCTGACCAGGTTCTTCCAAATCAGGCGTTCAGCACGCGCATCGATTCTGATCGGCAGATCTTTGCGGAGCGGGCGATGTTCGTGAGCTTCGACGGCCACTCGGTGACGGGCCTTTCGTCTCCATCGAGAACCTGGCTCTTCGCCGAAGGATCGACGCAGCAGCCGTTCCACACGTGGATCTTGCTGGCGAACCAAAACGACGTACCCGTGCCCACGACGATAACCTATGCCCTCGAAACTGGCCAGACTGTCGTACAATCGCTGGGCGCATTACCACCGCAATCGCGAACCAGCATCTTTGTCAATCAGGTCCTGGCCAACGCGGCCTTCTCATTCCGAGTCGACAGCGAAGTTCCTATAATCGCCGAACGCGCAATGTATCGCTTTCCCGGTAATTCGGCTACCGGGGTTGTTGGAGTGCCGGCCCCGTCGCCCACCTGGTTCTTCTCCGAGGGCAGAACCAGCCTCAGGGGTACGCCCGCCGATACCTTCCTGTTGCTCCTGAACCCTAACGCGAATCCCGTCACCGCTACGGTAAGACTCTTTCGCACTGACGGGACCGTTCAGACCTTCACCCGTCTGCTGCCGGCCACCAGCAGGAGCACGATCCATTTGAACCTTCTCTTCGCGGGGGAATTCGGCATCTCCGTCGAAGCCGATGGTGACATAATCGCCGAGCGGTCGGTGTTCTTCGGCGGCGAGCCTAAAGGTGCTTACGCTACCCAGGGGGCCACACAACTGGGTACGGTCTGGCTGCTCCCCGAAGGATCCACCGCACCACCCTTTGACGAGATCGTCTCGGTACTCAATCCCAGGGGCAGCGTTATGAACGTAACAGCCGAGTTTCAGTTGGAAACCGGGCAGGTGATCGTTCGCAACTTTACCGTGGGGCCGAATCGCAAGTTCGACATTCTCGTCGATAACATCATTGCCAGCGCCGCGGTTTCTACCCGCATCACCGCCAGCGAGCCAACAGTGGTTGAGCGCACGATGCTCATCAACAAGACCAATCTGGGCGCTCATAACACCATAGGAATCAGGCAGGAGTGAGCCCATAAATGCATCGCTCGACGGCCTGGTAGGGGCAAAGCATTCGCGCCTTCACGGCATGTAGTGCTTCGATCATGCAGCGCGAATGCTTTGCCCTCTCCGGGGACCGAGCCCTTGCTACCATCGGCCTTCTGAAATGACGGTTCCGTAGGGTCTGCGATGGAAAAGACGTTCTGGCTGATCTCAACGCAGCGTTAGCAAACCAGCTACCTATCTGGTTTGCTACCTCCCGCTCACCGTTCGCGGCTCCTCCGGCGTCGGAAAATACGTTCGTGCGTCGACGCCGTGGCTCCAGATGTTGCTCGACGAGGTCACCCCGTCCACCGTTACATAAAAATAATACTTGCTGAGCTTATCCCGGGCCGCGCTCACGTCGACGTCGTTGAAGACCCACACGGGATACGTGATCCCCTTCTCCGTTTTAGTTTCCTTCTTCCCCACGGCGATTTCACGCATCGCGTCGTTATTTAGAGCCCGCCAGAGCCGAACCACCGGGCTGAAGCCTGTTGGCACAGACTTGAGCGTGCCCTTCTCGAAGATGTATACGCCGACGTTGGCCTTCACCGCCTTATCGACCGGCAGATTGCCCTGCGGCCAGACGATCTCGATCTTGGCGTCGACGGCCGCTGGAACGCCGCTCGTGATGCCGCTGGGGACGTCGGTCTTCGGGAAATAGGTCCTCGCGTCGGCGCCGTGGCTCCAGATATTGCCGAAGCTGCGCGTCCCCGCGACGCTGAGCCGGAAATAGTACTTGTTCAGCGGGTCCCTGGCCTGGCTGACGTCGACGTCGTTGAAATCCCAGACCGGATAGCTCAGGGCACCTTTGCTGACGGTTCGCTTCTGGCCGACCGTAACCTGCTCCTCCACGCCGTTGTTGAGCGCGCGCCAGAGCTTCACCTCCTTCGCCCAATTCGGGTTGACGGCCGCCAGTGTATCCTGCAGGAAGACGTAGCCGCCGATGTTGACGCGCGTCGCCTCGGTGACCGGTTTGTTGCCCTGCGGCCAGACGATCTGTATCTTCGCGTCCACCGCTGCCTCCGGGGTTGGCGTCGGCGGTGTGACCGTCGGCGTCGGGCTGGGCGACGGCGTGACCGTCGGCGTCGGGCTAGACGGCGTCGAGCTGGTTGGCGTCGGGCTGGGCGGCGTCGCGCCGATCGACGCCGAGCCGCCGAGGACTACCGTGCTGGCCATTCCGTTTTGCGGGTAGTCATAGCCGTCGATGAGTCTGCCGCTGGCGTCCGTGACCCGGCTGCGGAAAACGTAGGTGTGATTCAGGCGCACCGGCGTAGCGCTCGTGCCGAAGGTGCCTGAGGTATCTGTCGTGCTCACCAGCCAGTTGCGCCAGACCCCGTCCTCCGGGTCCATGAACTGCACGTCGTATCTGGCGCCGCCCGGCAATGCCTTTGTAGGTCTCCAGGCCACCGTGAACGGGGCGTTGACCCCCGACGGCAGCGGGTTGACCACCGAAGGCGGTACCGTGGCGTCTGGCTCGATGAGGATGGTCGGGTCGCCCCCGATGATATAGTCGTTGGGATCGCAGCCAGCCGGCGTGTAGCAATTGAAGTTATTGTTGTTCGTCGCCGGCCGGGCGTCGAGCACGTATGCGCCGTCCCTGGCGGTCACCGGCTGCTGCCGTCCCGCCTTGTCCATCAGAATGGCCCTCGGGCTGTTGGACAGGACGCGCACCTGCTTCGTCGCTCCTCCGTCGTAGTTCCAGGTCAAGGTGATCTTCCCGTACGGCGTCCCGTAGAGCGTGATCACGTCCACGCCCTTGACGCTGGGGTTGCCATCTCTCCAATAGTTCACGCGCGTGGCGAGCTTTGTCCCGGAGAAGTACCTGGCGGCCGTCTGATAGGCGGTGTAGGCGGGACGCGGCTCGCCGTCGTTCGAGATCAGGCCGTAATACTCCGCCGGCAGCTTGGTGTTGGGATCGAGCGCCCCGGCCCCGTCGTCGTAGAGCTGAAAGACAAAGATCTTCTCGACGCCCGAAGCCAGGCCATAGGCAAAAGCCTGGATCACGTACGAAGCCTGTTCATCGAGCGTGGCCCTCCCCGGCGCGTTCTTTCCCGAGCCGGTGTTCCAGACGGCGACGCCGGCCTCATTGACCCAGATGGGTTTCTCGAACCCGCGTCCGCGCATCAGGCCCCGAAACCCGGGAAAATCTGGCTTGCCGACGTAGCCGATCGGGAGGTCGTAGACGGTGGAAACGCGGCCGTACAGGTGCAGCGGCAGTATGTCGAAATAGTAGTTGTTAGCGGCGGCCGTGGCATCGCGCGAGAGAACGTCGAGGAACCGGGGAAAAAACTCCTGGTTGTTATACGGGAAGGCGATCGCGGCCATCAGCACCTTATCGTTCGGATTGGCCGCCTTGACCGCGCGGTATCCGGTCTTCAATAGCTCGTAATAATCCTCGATCGAGCCCCACCAGAAAACACCCTGCCCGTTGCCGTCCAGCAGGTCGGGCTCGTTCCATATCTCCCAGTAGTTAACTTTATCGCCATAGTGCAGCACCGTCTGGTAGACGAACTGGTACCACCGGTCGTATGCTATCTTGCCGCCGACGATGGCCCATTGCGGCGCGCCCAGCAGGATGCCCTGGACCTGGATGCCGTTGGCCAGGTCGTGGTCGACGACCCGATCCATCTGGCTGAAATCGATTGGCGCGTCCAGGACGGATTGCATCTGGTTCCAGTAGAACGGGAATCGATCCCAACGGATGCCCAGGTCGACAGCCTGGCGTGTACGCTGCTCGCCGGCGACTGTGCCCGGCGCGCTTATCCACGCGACGCCGAAATGATCGTCTCCCTGCACGCCCGGCGCCGCGATCGCGGCGCCGCTATGCCCTGGCGTATAGTTGCCGGGTGCTATCGAGGCGATGACGAGGATAGTGAGCAGAGCGCCCACCCAAATAAATGCCCTCCGCGAAGCGGCAAACAAACGCCCCTCAATCCTCAACCCTCAATCCTCAACCCTCAACCCTCAACCCTCAACCCTCACCCCTCTACCCCTCTTATCAGAACTCGGCCAGATTCTTCATCTTAACGTCAAAAGTGACGGCCAGATTCGTGAAGTAGCTCTCGGGTGGCACGTCATGATCTGCTCCATAGCGGAAGCCCGTGATATTGACGTCGATGGCGAGGGCACCGGTGTCGATGGGAAGCCTCATTCCAGGGTTGGCGACGACGATGTCGTCTACCTTCCCGGTCTCGGCCCAGCGCACCAGCGTGGGCGGAGCCTTTGCCTTGGCCCACTTGCTGACGATGCCGATGGTTTTCAAGCTTCCACCCCCGGCGTGGTCGTGAGCCCACACCGAGAAGCCGAAGAAGCGCTCTGGAGACGATTCGGATAGCTTCAGCTCGGCGCTCAAGCCACAGGCGCCGATGAGCTCACCCGAGGCTGTGTTCATCACGGGATGGACCTCGTCGAACGTGTCCTCGCCGAAGTCGTAGCGCGATTGAAATTGCAGCCCTGACGACGGCTTTAGCGGCAAAATATCGATCGAGGCGTCGCTCTCCTCACTGGGCGCCGGTGGCTCCTCGACGGTTCGCTGCCTCATCCTGCTCACCGTGCGGGGCTGGCTGAGCGAAACCGTTGGCCTTCGCGGCGAATGCCGGTCGAGCGAGATGGTCCCACGGCGCGACGGCCGGCTCCACGGGGTGCGGAATCGCGGGCCCGTGGAGTGCATGAAGCGCAACGCGAAGGGCCCGCCTAGGCCTAAGAAACAGACGAACACCAGGGCTATGCCGAGCCAGAGCCACGCGCCGCCCAATCCATCGCTGGAGCCGGGGGCGGAGGCGACACTCTGGCCTGCTGTCTCCGCCGAGGGTTTGGCAAGCCCGTTGGCAAGCTGCTGCAGCGCCCGAGCTTCTGCCTGGGCCTCAGGATGCTCCTTAGGAAAAGCCTCGGCCAGCGAAGCGATGTCCTGTGCCACATTGTCGTCTTCCAGCACGGCGAGTCGCTCGAGCGCGTTGGGCATGCTGCGATCCCGCGCGTACAACAGGCTGACCATAACCAGATAGTCGTCTTCACGGATGCCTTCCTGATCGAGGCTCGACCAGGCCCACCCTAAGAGTAGGCCGACGATCAGCCCGATAATCAGAAGACTGGTCAGCCCAACAAGCGGTCCGCTCGGTTCAGATATCTTGAATTCTACCCGCTTAACCACGTGCCGCTACTCCGATGCGATGAGCTTGAAATACACGTATCCAGTCTTGTCCCCAAACTTTACGAGGTACCAGCGCCGTTCTGTTGTGTCCACCGCCTCGCCTTCCACAACTCTGACGATCTCGACCTTTTGGCCGTTTGCCAGGCTCCCAACCATCGCGGATGTGGTCGACGGCTGTTCCCTCATTATGGCCCCTCCGTTGGACGGCCGGGCGACCCCCTGGCCGGAGAGCGCTGTCGGCGCAGGACCCGACGTGAACGTGGGTTGCGGCGCGGGTGCCGTCGTCGGCGTTGGGGCCGCCGGTTTGGCGGCCGATGTTGGCTGTGATGGAGGCGCGGGAGGCGTCGGCGTAACCCCTGGCGCCTGAGACCCGGTCGCGGACGCTTGCACCGGCTGCACCTCTCGCCCCAGCTTCAACGATTCACCTAACTGTCGGAGGTCTCTAGCCTGTTGCTCCTTCTTGCGATCGTTGGATTTCTCGTACTTGTCGGCTAACTGGAGCATTGCCGCCCCAGGGTCGCGGGGCCCGAACGACTTCAAGTAAACCTTCATCGCTCCGAGGCTTTCGCCCTGGCCGTAAAGCGTGGCGGCCAGAACGAGATATGATTCTTCTTTGGTGCCTGAAAGTGTGCCTGAAGAGTTGCAACTGAAGAGGCCGATGATGATGCCGAGGAGCAGACCAGACAGAACGGCCCCGACCACCAGGCCAAATGGCCTCCAGGTATTGCCAACCCTGACTGCCTGCTTTTCCCACCTCATACCCGCCACCTCTACACGCCTGGCTGCGAAATGCCGACGGTATTTTAGCACAAAACCCTGGAAAGGGATAGCCTTTCAAGCCGACAGTATGCTAGAATGAGGCGTATTGCTGCCAAATGCGTCGTTCCATAAATGATCGGCGCCAGGCCGGCGCCCGGTATTTTGGCTCTTGTGCTGGTGGCATCCTTCCCGGAATGCCGCCACCAGCACAAGAACTCCTCTCCGCGGCCGCCGCAGGCGGCGCACGCCTTCCGCGAGGAGACGGTTTTGTGGAACGAAACACTGAATGGGGGATATGATAAGATGCCAGTTTATGAATTCGAGGGAAACAGACCGACTGTTGGTGCCGGCTCGTTCGTTCATGCGGAGGCCGTGATAATAGGGGACGTGGTTATCGGCGAGGGATGCTATATCGCGGCGGGAGCTGTCCTGCGCGGGGACTGGGGCAGCATCCGCATCGGTAACGGCTGCAATATCCAGGAAAACTGCGTCCTCCACGCGGGCCCGGACGCGGCGGTCCTCCTGGAAGACGAGTGCCATATCGGCCACGGCGCCATCATCCACCAGGCGCACCTCGGTAAGCACGTGCTCGTCGGCATGGGCGCTATTGTGCAGGACCGGTCGTATATCGGCGAAGGCTGCATAATCGGCGCCGGCTGTGTGATGCGGATGGATAGCGATATTCCCCCGAGGAAGATCGTGGTTGGCGTCCCGGGTGAGATCTTCTCGGACGTCAGCGAGAAGCATGAAGCGCGCGCCTGGTACGGCACCCGCCAATACCAGGCGCTCCCCGCGCGCTATCGCGCTGCCTTCAAAGAGATCAAGCTAGAAGAGATATAGAACGGGCATTAAACGAGCAACATCTTCTTCGGAAAAACTATGTCGACGGCGCCGGTAGGGCAATCCTGCCGGCAAGACCCGCAATGCCAGCACTCTTCCGAATACCTGGCAAACGCTAACCTTCTTTCCTCGTCGATTGCTATCACATCAATCGGACAGTGCAGATCACAAATGCCGCATCCGTCGCATTTCCCTGCATCAAATACTGGCGGCATATCAATTCTCCTCCTGGTATTATGGCTCAGGCATCTCATAAGAGAGACGCTTGAGCGACGTTTCGATCTGTTCGCCGTTTCGCCGTGCAGCCACCAGCCCGAGCCAGTTTTCGTCGTCGGTTTTTGGATAGTCCACGCGGAAATGGGCGGCTCCGAAACGACTCTCTTTGCGATACAGCGCGCAACTAGCCATGATCTTGCCGATTAGCACGAGGTCCCGCGTTTCGTTGGCCCTCATCAATTCGTGATAATCCCTGGCTCCAATATCCCCGAGATGCGGCTCCACGCTATCCAGCTTCTCGATCGCCTTCCTCAGCCCAAGCTCGTTTCTCGCGGGGCCGACGCCCTGCCACATAATCTTCTGTACCACGTCCTCGATCTCACGGTAGTGAACCCCTGGTTTCGTCTCCATCGGGGCCAATACTCTCGCGCGTTCGGCCGCCGCCTGCTCCCAGTCTATCTCCTTTTTGCTGCTAACCGTCGAAGCATACTTTGCTGCCTGCTTCCCAGCAGCGTACCCGCTGGTCACCGAAGGGGCGCACGTGCCGGCCTGGTCAGTGCAGTCGCCGCCGGCGAACAACCCGGGCACCGTCGCCGCGCTCCGCTCGTCGATCATGATTCCGCTGCCTAACCCCCCCGTCGGACCTCCGATCGCTCCCTCAGATACCTGAAGCTCCAACGGGTCTTTGGCCAGATCGATGCCCTTCTGGCGAACGAAATCAGGCAGAGTGTCTTTGTCGTAGCCCAGCGTCATGTTCAAGTGCTCCAGCTCGGCTGGCGATAGGTGCCGGCAGTCGACGTAAATCGGGCCTCGGCCCTCGCGAATCTCGGTCAGCGCTCCTTCGGCCAGCTTAAACCGTGGCGCCCGGCTGCCGTGGGGATGATAGCGGATCATATACTCCTCCCCCAGCGCGTTTACGAGGCGCGCCCCCATGCCAGTTAAGCCGTTTAAACCCGCTGCGCTGAACCCCTTGGGCACGACGCTGACCAGCACGTATTCCATGTTTGCTAGCGCCGCTCCAGCCCGAAACGCCATGGCCTGTGCCCCACCGGTATCGGAAGGGCACTGCCACGTGTTAAACGGAATGCCGGTTGGCGTTTCAAACAGGCGATCCACCCGCCCTGTCGATAGAACAGTAGCCTTGGCGTGGACTACGTGGAGATCGCCAGTCCTGATGCTGAAGCCCATGGCTCCGATTACCTGGCCATCTCGCGTCAGCAGGCTCGTCGTCATCACTTTCTCCAACGCCCGCACGCCGAGTCGGCGCACCTCGTCTGCCAGCCTCGGCTTGAGCTTCTTGCCGTTGAAGTTGATCGACAACGGTCCGTCTCGCCCCATAGAGCGTGTCCGATAGAACGTGCCATCGGGCTGCGTCAGGGGATTCCCGATCCGCGCCAATCTTTCGATGGACCCTTTGAGCTCGCGACAGTAAATCGCGTTGTGGACTTTGAGGTCTACAGCGCCGCGCGCTACTTTCCCGAGATTCTGGAGATACGCCTCGCGCGTATCCCATTCCTCGCCGGTCTCCAGATAGGCGGTAAAGTGGTCGATCCCACCTCCCATCGCGCCGCTCCTGGCGATGCCGCCCTTGTCCATGATCACGACACTGACGCCGTGCTCAGCAGCGGCGATGGCCGCGTTCAGACCGGCCAATCCACCGCCCACGATAAGTACGTCTGTCTCGATAACTGAACCCATTTGCTCGGCTGATCCCATCGTAGGCCTCCCTACCGTTTATGTTCGCTCTGACTTGAGATCTCTTTTTTCTTTCACTTTATCGGATAAACCGGCTTCGAGAGCTCCCTGAGCTGAAGTAAGAAATCTTGCAACTGCTCGTGCGAGCGATACTTGGACATATCGTACCCATCGTAGTGTATTATCTCCTTCAGCTCTCGCCGGTATGCCATCTTAGGCTGATACGCCGGGTAACCAATAGGGACCATGTTGAGAATCCTGATTATCTTTGGTGCGCCGAGGATAGGCTTGATCATGTCCTCGAGATAGGCGCTGATCGTCACCCATTGAGCGCCCAGCCCGCATGCCGCCGCAGCCAGATGCAGCATCTGCGTAGCGTTCGCGGTGTTCTCGTCGACCAGCCAGCGGCGATCCAGTAGCTGGTTCAACACCGTGGCCTGAATCGTCCTTGGATCAGCGCAAACAAAAATCAGGACCGGGGCCTCCCTGAAGCCAAGGTCGGGAGGGATATCTGGGATACCTCGGTAGCGGGGCTGCCTCATCTCTGGCACGCGGGTCATTTCTATTGCCGCGGCCAGCCTCTGCTGTTCGTCCTTTGCTTCGGCAATCTTGTCCTTGAGGGCCGGATCCTTGACCACGATGAACTCCCACGGCTGGCCGTTTGCCCCGGACATCGCCCATCGTGCCGCCTCGATTATTTTCTCGATCAGCTCGTCAGGCACCGGGTCCGACTTGAAGCGACGAACGCTCCTCCTTGCCCTCGCCAGTTCCAGAAACTCGTCGATGTTCACCCTGCCTACCTCCCGTTCATATTACTGAATCGGTCGCCCCACCAACCGCCGTCAACTCGACACGTGTGGCATCGGTGCATCCCCAGTTAGCTGCCTGGTCGGTGCCTATGTTATCCCGGACTACTATCCTTTGTCAATACGATTGCCCGAAGGGATAAGGCGTGCGCGTTCTGATTCAGGCCGGCTATTTCACTCCATGTCATCCTCTGAAAACAGCACTTTCATTGGTCAACGGGTGTTGTTTGGCAGTATGGTCATTCCCGTCCTTCCACAGAAGGACGGGAATCCAGACCCCATGATGAATGGAAACTCTATTTTTCCAAAAGAAGGGCTCCCAAAATGTTCCTATCAGTTTCTCCGTGTCTATAGCAGTTTGCAAAGGATTTTGGCTAGCGGAGCAGCCACCGATATCCCGTGCTTATGCATTGTAGGGCGGGGGATCGCCCCCGCTGGGGGGGGCGGGGGTGTAGCCCCCGCGCTACGGGTAGCCATATCAAAATGCAAACTGCTATAATGTGGTCGACTAGTAGGAGATCGTGGAAGCGCACTTGAGCACGCCAAAGCAGA
>JACPRP010000121.1 GCA_016189905.1 Chloroflexota bacterium
GCCGCCGGTGTATCTCGACTACGTGGAGATCGATCAGGTGCTCTCCAATCTGATCGAAAACGCGATCAAGTACACTCCGTCGAACACCGAGATCGAAATCACAGCCCGTCTCAGCGACAGCAAGATACGTGTCGATGTGGCGGACCGCGGCCCGGGTATTGCGCCGTCCGCGCTTCCGCACATGTTTCAACCGTTTTACCGCGCGAATAGCCAGGGACCAAGACCAAAGGGTACCGGGCTGGGGCTGGCCGTGGCCAAAGGCCTGGTGGAGGCTCACGGGGGGAGAATCTGGGCCGAGAATCGCTCAGGAGGCGGTAGCCGGTTCAGCTTTGAACTACCACTGATGGCGACTGCGTCAACTTCCTCAGATTCTGGGAGGGCGGACACGTGATGCAGAAGTCTGGAGCGCATATCCTTGTCGTCGACGACGAGCCATCGATCCAGCGCGCCTTGCGTACCATTCTGACCCGCCACGACTACCAGGTCGAGGTGGCAGAGTCCGGCCGGCAAGCCATCGCATCTTTCGCCCGTCGTCGTCCTGACCTCATCTTGCTGGATCTTGGACTTCCAGATATGAATGGTCTCGAAGTGATTCGGGAGATACGGGCTCAAGCCAGCACTCCAATTGTAGTCCTTTCCGTCAGAGGAGCAGAACGCGACAAGGTTGCTGCGCTCGACCTCGGAGCCGACGATTATTTGACCAAGCCTTTCGGTGTCGATGAGCTGCTGGCGCGGATCAGGGTAGGTCTCCGCCACGCGGCACGCCCATCTCTGGGCGCAGCACCAGTATTTCGCACCGGGGATCTCGAAGTGGATATCGAGCATCGCCGCGTCAGCGTCGGCGGCCACGAATTGCATCTGACGCCTACCGAGTATCAGCTTCTCAAGGCTTTTGTTACCCATCCTAACAAAGTGCTTACGGACCAGATGCTCCTCCGGGAGGTGTGGGGCCCAGATTACGGGGCAGAGGCACACTATCTTCACGTGTACGTGGCCCGACTGCGCAAGAAGATCGAGTCCGACCCACGAGAGCCACTCTACGTCATCACTGAGCCAGGCGTTGGTTACCGCTTACTGGCTGAAGAAAGGTAGATACCCCGTCGGTTTCCAAATCGAGCCGCTGCAAGAATATTGAGTATTTGTTAAGCCTAATGATGCCGATGTTGATAGTCCGTTGACTGGCGTGCGGTACAATTTGGCTGTGCATAAGAGAGAAACGTTGTCATTACCACGTGACCAGGAACAGAATAACGGTAAGGTGACCGATCGGAGGTCTTGCGTAGAGAGCGGTAACGAAGCGGAAGCGGTGAACCGCGAGTACAACCACGTCCACGATGCCTCGCAACCGGGTGACCACAGCAGGCTGAGCCCGGAGCTTGAGTGGAAAAGGCAGATGCACGGCCGCCAGCCAGGTGACCGCTACGTCCGCATCGTACGGCCTTATGGCCGTGAGTTCAGGCGCCGCGCCCCCGGCCACCTGGTGGCGACCGAAAGAGTGCTGGAGCCACGAGGCTTTTTCGGGAAGGCCGCAGAGCTTCTGCGTCACATCTTGATCGGCAGGCGCCTGCGAACCGACGAGGATGTGGAGGAGCGAACAGACAAGATCAAGGGGCTGGCGATATTTGCCTCTGATAATATGTCCTCATCGGCCTACGCTACCGAGGAAGTTATGCGAGTGCTCGCGCTCGCTGGAGCCGGCGCCCTCTTGCTGACGGTCCCTTTGACGCTCACTATAGGCCTGCTCCTGCTGATCGTCGTCACGAGCTATTTGCAAGTAATCCGCGCCTATCCTGGCGGTGGTGGAAGCTATGTAGTAGCTCATGAGAATCTGGGTCCAGCCGCCGGTCTTGCTGCAGCAGCAGCGTTGATCACCGACTACATCCTCACAGTTGCCGTGTCTATGTCAGCCGGCGTGGCCGCTATCACATCCGCTTTCCCGGAGTTGTTCGCTCAGCGTGTGCTGGTATCGGTGATAGTGGTAGCGGTGGTGACCATTATGAACTTGCGCGGCATTCGTGAGTCTGGCACTATCTTCGCCGCACCAACCTACATATATCTGGTCTCTATGCTAGGGCTACTCGCCTTTGGCATATATCGGTTTATGACCAGCGGGTTGCCGGCTTACACCCCTCCTCCTGGTGTTGTGGAAGCGCAGGTGGCGGAGCCACTCGCCCTGCTGCTCATCTTGCGAGCGTTTGCCTCTGGCTGTGTTGCGCTAACTGGCACCGAGGCGGTCTCCAACGGCGTGCCGGCCTTCAAGTCGCCTGAGGTCAGGAATGCACAAATCGTCCTGGTGGCTATGGGGTCCTTCTTTGCTACGATCTTCATTGGCATCAGCTTCCTGTCGGGCCAAATAGGAATCATCCCGAGTCCCGACGAGACCGAGACGGTCGTGAGTCAACTCGCACGGTCACTGATCGGCACTGGCTGGTACTATTACCTGGTACAGTTTGCCACCGCCGTTCTTCTAGTCCTGGCCGCTAACACCGCGTTCAACGGTTTTCCGCGTCTAGCGAGTATCCTCGCCCGCGATCGATATCTTCCCAACCAGTTCCAGTTCCGGGGCGATCGACTGGCCTACACTATAGGAATCCTGGTGCTGGCCGTAACGGCTGCCTTTCTGATCGTGTTGTACGAGGGTAGTGTGACCGGGTTAATCCCACTCTATATGGTTGGAGTGTTCCTTGCCTTCACGCTGAGTCAGGCGGGCCTGGTCAAGCGATGGCTGGAGCATCGGCGCGAGGAGCCCGGCTGGCGATGGAGGGCTAGCATCAACGGCCTTGGCGCACTGGTGACGGGAGTGGTGACAGTCGTCGTCGCCGTCTCCAAATTCGCGCTCGGGGCATGGATGATCCTCGTGCTGATTCCCTTCATAATGTGGGTTATGTGGGGCATCAACCGCCACTACCGCAGGCTAGAAGATTGGCTAACGCTTGAAAGGGCATACGCTCCACTTCCACAGCCACGGGCTCCGAAAGTTGTGGTTCCAGTGAGTCGGCTGGACAGGGCTGCGCTACAGGCGGTGACCTACGCGCGCTCCATCTCTCGTGACGTGACAGCCGTACATGTCACTGAAGACCCTGATGCTGCGCAGGAAATGAAGAAGCGCTGGGAGAAGTGGGGGGGCGAAGTGCCTCTGGTCATTGTGGAATCGCCTTACCGTGCGCTGATTCAGCCGCTCTTGACCTACATCGATGCTGTAGACAGACAGGACCCGCAGCAACCCATCACGGTTGTGCTTTCCCAGTTTGTTCCACACCATTTCTGGGAGTTCCTCCTGCACAACCAGACTACCTTGCGTCTGAAGATACACCTCTTCTTCCGGCGCAATACTGTTGTCATCGACTTGCCCTACCGGGCCGACGAGATCGAGCCGACGGTGGAAGGTCCACTCTAGCTGCCCTGCAGCAGCCTCCGTTTAGATGTAGCCACAGGTGAGGGTAATTGGATAGGTTGTTACAGCGCTTCGCGAAATCATTGCGCGAGAAGTGCGCATTGCTCAACCAGATCAGCTTCAGCATAGTTTGCGGCTATCAGGGGACGCAGCACCGCAGACTCGAGAAGAGGGCGATCCCTGAGCGACGACGGTGCGAACCCGGTTTTCTCCATGATGAAGCAGTTTTCGTTAGCGTTTATCGATCGCCCCCTGGCAGGGCGTCCTTCAGCGGGAGGACGCCCCTACGAAAAACGCCAGGTCGCTTAATACTATCGCAAAACGCCGTGACATATACGGTATAGCATGCGACGGCAAGGACAATACGGGCCTTCTGGGCACGTTTTGACAGGCGAGAGGCAATTGTTTATCATTGCAAGGTGAGTTGCTCTCGGGGGATTGAGAATGCAGGCTTCTGATGATGGTGATGAGCTGGTCCGCGTCGGCACCGCGCCGAATCCGGTGATTGCCGCCTCGTGGCAAGAGCTGCTGCGCGCGGAGGGCATTCCTTCGATGGTTAAGATCGAAGATCCTCTGGGTGTGGCATATCAGGTGTCATCCTTCTACTCTTGCGGGATCTACGTCCTGGCGCCGTATGCCGAGCAAGCCAGGAAGCTGCTCGACGAGCTCGGGGAAGAAGATGTCGAGTGGGATGAGCCTGACTAGCGTGGTTGTTGCCAGGGCAACCTTGACTGGACACGATGAATCGGGATGCGATGAATCGCGCCCCTACCACTCGCGGGTGATCAGACGCTGTCGCAAACCGCCTTCCAGTTTTCGCCCTATTCCCTGGCGTATTTCTTCACGGCGTCGTAAACTGGCTTCGGGTTGAACTCGGAATCGACGAAGGTGTAGTAATCATTGTAGTTGCGCGCGGGCCACGGCAGACGAAAGGCCCACATGGCCACGGCTTCGACCCATGGCCACTCTTCGTCCACCTTCTGATAAGCCCGCACGGTGTAGTCGATCCTCTGCAGCGGGCGTACCGCCTTGGTCCATCGTGGATGATCGTTCCATCCCGCCTCCGTGATTACGATGGGCTTGCCGGCGTCGCTATTGCGCTCCATAACCTGCCTGACGAGCGTGACGCGGGCGAAATTGAGCTTGTCTGGGGCCGGCGGATCGTCGGGTGGATATTTCCCGCCGTACGCGTGCACGGCCATGGCGTCGAAGTATTCCCGAGCCCCGGCATCGTACATGCGCTGCAGATAGTCGAGATCGTTCAGGGCCAGATCGCTTTTTTCGAGGGTTGGGGCCAGTCCAGCGCTGAGGACAATCGCGTCGGGGTCTGCCTCCTTCGCCCTCTTGTACGCGACCTGCAAGAGATCGACGTAATCTTCGGGGCTGACCGGCTGAAAGCCCCATTCAAAAGCGGTATTGGGCTCGTTCCAAATGATGAAGCGCTGAACCTTGCCTTTATAGCGCTTAACAAAAGCGTACACGAAGTCGCCGAATTCCTGGTACCCCTCTTTTGCCAGGTATCTTGGGGTCGAATTCTTCGGCCTTGCCCAATCAGGGACTAGATCGAGGCGGGCGACGATGGTCAGCCCCTCGGCGTAGGCCCGGTTGATGACCATATCGGCGTGCTTCCAATCGAACGAACCTTTGCGCGGCTCGATGTAGGCCCAGGGAAAGAACTCGACCGCGTAGCTAGCGCCCATCTCGCGCACCATCGCCAGCGTCTTGTTCACCTTCCATTCCTCGACCTCGTCGGTGAGGCGGGTGTGCACCCCGATCTTCGTGGAACGTGACTGCACCTGCCGACGCACCACGGGGGAATCGTCGAATCTCTCTGGCAGCGTTACACTTAGCAGCGCCACCACGCCGACTAGCAGCATCACAAACGCTAATGCAGATGTTCCCCAGGATCTCAATTGGCGCTCGCCCCCAGCCATTTCTGCAGCAGCGTATCCGCCGTGCCGTCGTTCTCCGCCTCAAACAGGGCGCCGTCGATTTCGTTGAGGAGCGCCGCGTCGTCCCTGCGCACGGCGATCACGAATGGCTCCATCGTCAGCGGCTTGCCGATAATCTTCACGCCCTTTTCCCGCCGGGCGAACTCCATGGCCGTGACGACGTCAACCGCCGCAGCGTCGACGCCGCCGGCCTTGAGCGTCGAGAGCAGCGCTTCGGCTGTCTGGTAGGGACGGATGGCGATGTCGAGCGACTGGCCCACGAGCTTGCGCATCTCGACGTCCGCAGCCGATCCACCTTCGACCCCCAGGGTCTTCCCGTCAAGATCATCCAGGCCGGCAGCATTGTCCGTCTCCTCGTTCACGACCAGTACCTGGCCGGCATTAAAATAGGGGCGAGAATAAGAGATCTTCTTGGTGAACTCGGGAAAAGGAGGGAGGCTCGATACGATAACGTCGAACTTCTTCGCCAGAAGTCCGTCCTGGATACTGCCGATATCGATACTTACGAACCCGGCGCGGACGCCCAGTTGGCGCGCGACGTACTCGGCAAGATCGACGTCGTAGCCGACCAGGCGCCCCTGGCCATCGATAGCCGCGAAGGGCGGGTAGCTGGGGTCTATGCCCACGATTAGCTCGCCAGCCTCTTTGACCCGCTGCAGGCTCTTGTCTTCCACAACCTTTGGCGCGCACGAGATCACCACCACAACCACCATCGCCAGAACGAGCAGCCACAGCCGTTCTGGTGCCACCACCCTATTCAACAGATGATTCGCCTCCATCTAGCCAGAAGCCGTAGATCTTCTGTGTGCGAAACGTCGGTTTGAAGCCAAACCAGCGATAGAGACGCTGCGACCGCAAATTGCCGGACTGCGTGCTCAAAGCCATCCGGTGCACTCCGGCCTGGGCCACTCTCTGAACGCTGAAGCGCAGCAAAGCGGCGCCGAACCCCAGGCCTTGCTGGCCGGGCGCGACGGCCAATCTATCGAGATGGCCTTCGCGTCCCTTGATAGTCAACCCCGCGTAGCCGACGACGCCGAGGCCATCTGGGTCCGCGACATAGATTTCGACCCCGTGCTGTTCGCCATACCAGGAGAACTCTTCGTCGCTGTTGCGCCAGAGCCAGGGAAAGGCGGCCTCGTCAACTGCCAGTACCGCGGGCTGGTCCGCCGGCAGCATTTTTCGAATGGTGACAGGCGGAGCAGAGGGAAGATTGGGGGGTCGCAACTGCTCGAGCTCGATTATCTCGTCCAACCGAATAAAGCCGAATCTGGCATACAGCGCCAGATAAAGGCTGTAGTCGTCAAGCACAGACACCACCAGCTTTGCGCCCTGTTTGCGAAAGGCGTCGAGGATGAACACCAGCAGATCCTCTCGCCATCGCCCATACGTCATCTCCAAGATGTGCCCGATGTCGGCGCGGTGACGCCAGGAGCCGGCGATGACGTATTCGTTTTGATCGCGCATCCGCCACGCTAGCCCAGGATTTTCCGCTATATGGGCAACCAGCCTTTGCGGCGTGAAGAAGCTGGCTCTGCCGAGTCTTAGCTGGCTGACGTTCTGTGCCGTCACCTGCTCGAGCAGGTGGTCTCTATCATTCAGGCTAGTTTCGTCGTGGACTTCGCGATCAACACCCATATCGTACCGAAAACGGAATCATTGGCCCGCCGTTTCCTTGAAACGGATCAGTTCGACACGGCCAGCCGCTACTTTACACGCACATTATACTTTACAGTTCATCTCACTGCCACTCCCGGATAGCCTCCGGTTCCATCGCTTCGATATACAGTGCCCGCTGAGGACGTCAGATCGCCCTTTTCGTCGAAGGCGAGGGTGCCGCCGACGCCGACGAACTTCGCGATGCGGGCGAGCGCGCCGGCCACGGCCTTTCGACCGGGCCTCCCGTTGTCCTGCACGCCGCGCTCTATCGCAGCGAGGAGCATGTTGACGGCGTCGTAAGTGGTCGGCGCGTAACGCAACGGCTCGACCCCGGCCGCCGCCACGAATTTGTCAAAGAATCGTTTGCCTGCGTCGCTTTCCCGGTTTAGCATCGGCCCTGGTGCGACGTACATCGCCCCGCGAAGACTTTCGCCGCCGACCTTGAGGAAATCGGGCGTGTCGGCCCCGACGGCGACGAACTCTGTCTGGTCTGACGCCCGGCGAAGCTCGGCGAAAAAGGCCACTGCCTGGCGATAATCTCCCTTGAAGACGACAAGCTCCACACGCCTATCTCTCAGCCGCGCGACAATCGCGCCGAAGCTGCTACTGAACGGGTCTATCGAGTCGCGTAGAATCACCGAACCGCCACGGCCCGAAAGCTCCCTTTCGAAGGCATCCGCCAGGCCGCTCGCTGCGAGCCGTCGATCCTGGAGCACCGCAACACGGCTGAGGCCAACCTTACCCGAGAGACTGTCGATTATTGCTCGCGCTACCTGCCTGTCGTTGGGACCCAGCCGCAGCACCGCCCTGTCTCCTCCGTCTGTCAAAGCCGACGCGGGCGCGAAGCTTAGCAGCGGCATTCCCGCCTGCCGGTATTCCACGGCAGCGCCCAACGCTGGGCCGTCGGACAGATGCCCGATGACGCCAAGGATATCGCCGTCCATAGAAAGCGCCCGCGCCCGCCGTGGCGCCACGGCGGCATCATCCTCATCGTCTGACGCCACCAGCTCGACGCGGTATCCCCTCACGCCACCGTTTTCGTTGCGTTCTTTAAGCGCCAGCTTCGTGGCCGAGAGCGCATCGTAGGCCGCGTGAGAATCATAGCTGGTGAAGGGAACGACCAGCCCGACCTTCACCAGACCTCGCCAACCTTGTCTAGCCTGGCAGCCCGGGATGAGCGTGCCAATGACGAGCGCCGCTGACAAGCATAGCAGGCAGGCTATCTTACTCCCTGGCCAAATCACTGTCTGTAAGCCGGAGATCGTGTGCCCTCCATAGTTGATTTGTGCGAACAGGGTACACGTGCGTGGAGAGGATGTCAAGCCGCCGCTCTGCGCTGTAACGATCCTCAGGGCGCCAAGACCTGCGTCGTCACGTAAGGACAGCGGGTCATCATCCCCTGTAACAAACAGGTTGGTATCAACGACGCTCTTTAGAGGTTTTTCGCCCCTCTTCATATATCTCCTCGCGCACTGCCTCAACCTCGGCAGTTACATCGCGCAGCACTTCCTCCGGCCCCTTGTCGGCGTTACGTTGCTGAACTTTTTCAATCGTAGCCCAGGCTCGTTCCTTCTCCCTTCGCAACGTATCATAGTCTTCCGGACTAATGACCACGACAAATGGCCTGCCCTTCCTCTCCACAATCACTGGTTCCTTTGTGTAGTGGACCTGGCCAAGCAAATCGCTGAAGTTGGCACGAGCCTCGCGGGCAGATATCCGCCTAGGTATCAGCCTGGCACACACCTCCCTTCTGGGAATATTATCCCACTAGAATGTACATAATGGCAGGTTAGTCATTTGGAGGCGCAGAACGTCCTTTCGTCAAAAACCACGAACGACGAAGGAAGCTTGTTGTCTCCTGTCGCTCCACAGTGCTACAATGTCACCAGCCGATGGCGGGATTGTGAGAGGAGGAGCTATGACGACGATTACTTCTGCGCAGGGGGAGATCACTTTCGGCGTGCGCCTGCCGACCTTGATCGTTGGCGAGAGGATAAATCCTTCTAATAGGAAGAAGCTTGCCCAGGAACTGGTCGAGGGGAAGTTGGAGATCCTGGCCGAGGAGGCCCGCATCCAGACGGCGGCCGGCGCCCACGTGCTGGACGTGAATATCGGCACCCCAGGGGTAGACGAGGTGGCGATGCTGCCCAGGGCCGTACAAAAGGTCTTCGAGGTATCCAGACTGCCCATCTGCATCGATTCTTCGAACCCAGAGGCGCTCATCGCGGCGCTCAAGGTTTATCCCCACAAGGCCCTGGTCAACTCGGTGACCGCCGAGGAGAGATCGCTGAGCGCAATTCTGCCGGCCGTCAAGGAGTTCGGCGCGGCAGTGGTCGGCGTGGTGACCAACGACGGAGGCGTGCCGGCCTCGCTCGAGGCGAGATTTGGCGCGGCGGTTAGAATAGTAGACGCGGCGCTGGCCCACGGCATCCAGCGTGAGGACATCGTCATCGACTGCCTGGCCCTGGCCGCGGCCGTCGACGCGGAGGCGGCAACCGTAACCCTCGAAGCGGTGAGGAAGGTAACCGTCGAGCTGGGGGTCTCGACGATACTCGGCGTCAGCAACGTGAGCTTTGGAATGCCCGATCGCCCGGCAATCAACGATAGCTTTCTCTCGATGGCGATCGCCGCCGGGCTGACGGCAGCCATTGTCGACCCCACAGTAAAAGGAGTCGTCAGCACTATTTGCGCCGCCGATTTTCTGGCAGGTAGAGACGGCTACGGCAGGAGATACCTCGCTAACTATCGCAAAAGAAAGAGAGAGGAAGAGCAGTCGAGGTAGTCTGTAATGTGATCAAGCTACAGTGGCTAGTAATCAGGTTAACCAAATCCCGCCCTGTAAGCACGCAGGACGTCCATCGACTCAACGGCTCGACACAGCAACATCGCGAGATAAATCGGGCTGAATCGTCGGTTCGATACGGCAATATCGCGAAAAGAATCGAACTGGCTTGTCGGTTCGATGCGGTAACATAGCGAGAAGAATCGAACTTATTCCTCAATTCGATACGGCAGCAACACGAGAAGAATCGAACTGACTTGTCGGCCCAATGCGGCAGTGTAGCGAGAAGAACCGAACCAGCCTGTCGAGGCTCTGCCAGCGTCAGAGCACCTCGACGTCCCGTGCACGCGGCGCAACCTTTCTTACCAGCCACTGTAGACGGCGATAGAATAGCATTATGAGATCAAGAAATAATAAAGAAAGTGTTAAGAATCAATTAAGATCGTTCAGAATCCGAAACCCTCAACTGCAACCGTGAAACGGGGAGCGTAAAGCGGAAGCGGGCGCCCTGGCCAGGCTTACTCTCTACGCTGATGGTTCCCCTGTGCGCCATAACCAGTTGTCTGGCGATGGTAAGACCGAGCCCGGCCCCACCTGTGGCGCGGGCTCGCGATTTGTCAGATCGGTAAAACCGCTCGAAAACATGCGGCAGATCACTTTCGGCAATCCCCGGTCCGGTGTCGGTCACGGCCAAT
Source organism: Chloroflexota bacterium (assembly GCA_016189905.1). Taxonomy (GTDB): domain Bacteria; phylum Chloroflexota; class UBA6077; order FW602-bin22; family JACPRP01; genus JACPRP01. The sequence goes on from JACPRP010000121.1 coordinate 10,480, forward strand.
TCCACGGTTTCGTCCTGCCCTAAAAGACGACGCGCAGTGATAGTGATGCGACCAGAGACCGGGGTGAAGTTGATCGCATTGCTGATCAGATTGCGCAGCACCTGGTCGATTCGACCTTCGTCTACCGCAACGTCCGGAAGGTCGTTCTCGATCTCCAACGCCACTTCGATGCTCTTATCCGAGAGCGCCGGTCGAGCGTTCTCCACCGCTTTCTGCAGCAGCGAAAATGGCGATACCGGCTGACACGCCAGGCCTAACTGGCCTGATTCGGCCAGCGCCAACTGTTGCAGATCATCCACCAGGCGCTTCAGGGAGGAAGCCTCATCGTAGACGCTGGCGATATTTGGTGTAGTAGGCTCGATAACTCCGTCGCGGAGCATCTCCAAATACCCGAGGACGTTGTGCAGAGGGGTGCGCAGCTCGTGAGCGACGTCAGCCACCAAGTGGTGCCGTGTCTCCCTGCCGCGCTCTAATCCTTCGGCCATCGCGTTGAAAGCGTGCATCAGTCTGGCCACCTCGCCGCCGCCCATCTGCGCTACACGCTGGCTCAGATCGCCGCGCTCGACCTTCTGCGCCGCGATGGTCAGCCGTTCGATCGGGTCGACGATCCACCGTGCCAGGAGCAGACTGATCCCGAGGGCCACCAGCGCCCCAAACGTTGCCCCCCAGATGAGTGAGCGATCCAGGTCCGCGAGGAATGCCGCCCCGAATGCCCCTTCGAACGACGTGAGATAAACCTTACCCAGCGAGAAACCGTCGGGGTCGATCACGGGGAAAGGATCGCCAACTGCCTGAACTTCGTCGGACGGAACGATGGTCTCGATCGCGAGCTTCCCATCCGTATCCACCCTGACTACCCCTTGCTGATCGACGACGACAATCCGAAAGTTTGCAGCCTCCGCCAGTTGCTGCGTATAAGTGTTGACACCGCTCCAGCCTAGCCCGTGATGAACACGGCCGACGATAAGTCCCACGCGCTCATTGTGCCGCTTGGAAATTCGGTCCAGATAGATATGGAACTCACTCTTTGCCACCCTGTTAGCAAAGAGCGCGGCTGTGCCGACGGCGACGGCAAGCACGACCGCGAACGCGAGCAGCAATCGCACCCAAAGTCTATCCGCCATTCTTGACCATCTCGAACTTATAGCCGACCCCGTAGACGGCCTTAATGGGGTCGGCTTCGCCGAGCCCAAGCTTGCGACGAATGTTCATCACGTGGACATCCACGTTACGCTCAAGCCCCTCAAAGCTGGGTCCGAGCGCCTTCTCCAGCAGTTGCGCACGGGTGAAGGCCCGGCCGGGCTCGCGCACCATAATGGCCAGGAGCTGAAACTCGCTGGGGGTTAAGGATATCAATCTGCCATCGACCAGCACTTCGTGTCTGATGAAGCTCACTGTGAGACGGTTGAGCTCCAGATCGCCGTCGATTTCATCGGTTTTCTCTCCAGCCCGGCGCAGCACAGTGCGAATGCGAGCCACAAGCTCGCGCGGACTGAACGGCTTGGTGACGTAATCGTCGGCGCCGAGCTCCAACCCCAGCAGCTTATCCCCTTCGGCTGACCGTGCGGTCAAGATGATGATGGGAACGTCTCCTTCTTTGCGCAAGAGGCGGCAGATCGCAAGGCCATCGAGGCCGGGAAGCATCAGATCGAGGATGACGAGATCGGGTTGGGCGGAACGAGCCAGCTCCAGCGCGGTGACCCCGTCATAGGCTGGCAGCACCTTATAGCTGTCGCGCTCCAGGTAAATACGTACCATTTCAACTGCTTTGTGATCGTCATCGACAACCAGGATCCGTCGTCCGCCCATGCTGATACCCTCCATTTAGCGCATAGATTTTACCATAAACGATGAGGAAACCGAACATAAACCGACGTCGGGCCGACGGCCGCAGTCCTTTACGCCTTGCCAGCGATGCATCCTTCTTGTATACTGGCGCTGCTGGAGCCGATCTTTCTTCAGCGAAACGTGGCGGACGGGGTAGCTCTGATGCCCTGCGTCGAAATCAAGCGTCTCCTGAAAGACAGCAGTTGGGAGGTTCACGTTGGCAGGTAATCTAAAGCAGTTGGTGGCAGATCTGGAAGAGAACGCAGCCTTGCAAGCGGTCAAGCAGCGATTGGCGGAGGGCGAAGATGCCGCGCAGATTCTTGCGGAACTGCGCGAAGGGATGAACCTCGTCGGCAGCCGCTTCGAAACCCACGAGTACTTTCTGTCCGATCTCGTGATGGCCGGAGAGATATTCAAAGAGGCAATGGAGCTGGTGGAGCCCCACCTGAAGCACGGCGCAGCCGCCGGTGGAGTGGGAAAGGTAATCATTGGAACCGCCAAGGGAGACATTCACGATATCGGGAAGAACATTGTCGTGACGATGCTTAAAGGGGCAGGCTTCGAAGTCTTCGACCTAGGCGTCAACGTTCCGCCAGAGCGGTTCGTCGAAGCAGTGCAGGAAACAGGCGCTGAAATCGTGGGCATATCAGCCCTGCTGACGATCGCCTTCGATCCGATGAAGGAGACCATCGCCGCGTTGGAAAAGGCGGGATTGCGAGATAAGGTCAAGGTCGCGGTGGGAGGCGCCCCGGTCACCGAAGAGGTACGTAAATACGTTGGCGCAGACCTGCTGGGCAAAGATGCGCAGCAGGCAGTGGAGATCTGCCGAGGGGTGGTTAGGGGAGCCTGATTGCCTGGAGCGGATTGCGTTAGCATTTGGAGGTCTGCCCAGGAGAGCCTCGGTGGGCCGAGCACCTCAAACGTAGTTCGGGGGCTTGTCCCAATACGGTTTAGTTAGGCCTGTAGGCCAGGCGCTTGTTAGCGTTCGTGTTGTCTTACTACTAGTCGGCCCAGACGTAGTTCGTCCCGAGACGGGCTCCCGTCCTTCTGAGGAAGGACGGGAGCCCGTCTCGGGACGAACTACGGATCGCTAAACGTAAGCACAAACCGCGGTAGACGGCCAATCCCCGCGCGCGCTCTGTGGCGGTTCGGGTTCGGACCGAAGCGGCCTTCGGCGGAATGCCGCTTCGGTCTCGTGCCACGATTTTCGTATCATACGGCGATCAGTTTAGCCCCGGGGACCGTCCGTACCAGCCGTATTCTTTTGCGGCGTCGATCATCGCGCGAACGTTCTCTATCTTAGCGTCCGGCGGAGCGGTGCAGCCTGGCGCGAGGATGAAGCCGCCATCCTTGCCGACCTCCTCGATCAGCTTTCGGCTATACGCGGTAACCTCCTCGGGCGTGCCCAGCGAAAGCATCGCCGGCGGTACGTCGCCCAGCAGAGCCATATGCCCCCCAAGCACGGCCTTTGCCTGGAAGATGTCGGTGAAACCGTCCAATTGCAGGAGGCACTTGCCTTTTGGCAGCTCGAGCAGGCGCGCCAGCAGGGGTGCCCAGTTGGTGTCGAAGTGCAGGATCGGGGTGATCTCGGCCTCCACCAGGGCAAATACAGCCTGTTTCAGGTATGGGAAGAAGAACTTCTCGAAAGCCCGCGGCGACATGAAATCAACCGATCCCCGCGTGCCCGGTATGTTGACGCGCCTGCTGGACGAGTGTTCGACGGACTTGATAGCCTTCGGCATTATGCTCTCCATCATGACGTCGGAGGCTGCCAGCAGCTTTTCGGGGCAGCGGTACAGATCCATCATAAAGCAATTCAAAGAACGGGCATACGAGAAAAAGCCGAGAGGAAGACTCATACTGCCGCCAAGGATGGGTTCTATTCCCGCGGCACGCAAACGATCAGTGCTTTCCCTGGCACGCTGTTCTGTAAGCTTGATTCGTTCCGCGTCGGCCACCACGCCGAGCCGCGTCCAGAAGACTTTCTTGTAGGCGTCGAAGCCTTCCCTTATTATGAAGTCGTAGTCGTCTACGGTCATCACCTCGACTTCTTCCAACTGCCAGATCGTATCCGGTGCGATATCGCGGCCGGGAAGCTTGATTTTCGTCGGCCAGGCCATTTCGTAGGAAATTGAGCCGCCCGGGGGGCCCTTCTGGACGACGTCATAGCCACCCAGCAGCGCCACGCTATCATGGAAGGCTTTCTCAGCCTTGTCAGGATCGAAAACCCATTCCTCCAGAGTAATCCCCGCGACCACGGCGCAGAAGGCGTCGAAATTGCCTCCCACCGGTACGCGATCGGGCAGCTCCAGACGGATCACCGCGTCTAACCTTTCTCGCGCGTCCATTTCTCGTGCCATGAATTCCTCCTTCGGTCGTATTGGCCTTAGCTGGGCTGGGTAGGATTGTAGCGAATGACAAGAAGAGTGTCAAGAAAAAAGGAAAAACTGACCTGTCCCACCCTGGCGATGGCAACTGGAGAGCGTCGGGTTGCTATGGGAACAGAGCAGGCCTGGTTAGGTGCGAGGAACGCGCGGAGTATGCGAAACGCCATTCCCTACAGGCTCGTTCATAAAGACTTCGCCGTTGCGAATTTTGATGTTGAACCCACATTCAGGATTGGTGCAAACCCAGGCCTTAAAATACACCGGAGCCCCCTGGCCACCAAAATCAGATAGCGGAACCAGGTCGCCGCCACTGCATTTCTGACACCTGGGAAAAACGATATCCATCCTCCAACTCCTCCCAACCAGCATTTCTCTGCGCAACACGTAGGCGCTGGGCTGTCTCTTCGTAGCCTCTAGTATACATTAAAGCCTGGGCAAGGGCAATAGGCTTGTGGGTGCGGAACACGTTTCCGCGGCAAGAGAGCAGGCGGACAGAGGCGCCAGCGAATAGGCAGCGAATAAGCGAATGGTCGGGCCCCTGACAGGGCGTCCTTCAGCGGAAGGCCGCCCCTACAATAACGCCAGGGCGCCGAATATTATCGCAAAACGCGTCAGGGCTTAAGCGGGGAAGGCTCGATCACATACTCGTAATTCGCTAGCTCTGTGGTCGCGGGCGCGGCCGCGGCGATAACCACGATGACTTTCGTGGAGCCATCGCCGTGGATGGTTATCTTTCCCTGGCGCTCGTCGTTAAGAGGTATAGTCTCGATCTCAGATTGCGACCCCTCTTTCACAACCAGCGGATAATAGCGCTGCGGCACCTCGTTGGCGGACAGCAGAAAGCCATCGGCGCTCCAGTCCGCCTCCGTCTCGGCATCGTAGCTATATCCCAGCTCGGGGATGCTCACGTCGTCGACGACGAAGCCGGGACCGTTATAGGCGTCATCGGTTATGTACTCGAAGCGAATGAGCACTTTCTTCCCGACGTAGGGCGTGAGATCGACATATTCGTCAATCCAGGCGGGCGTAGAGGTCCCGCCGCTCTTGCCGGTGTATCCAACGCCGAAATTATTGCCATTTGGATTGCTATCAGTCGTGTGCCGCCCCGCAAGCGTCGTCCACGTTGCACCACCGTTCGTCGAGACCTCGAAGTAGGCATAGTCGTAGTCCTTTTCTAGATCGTACCAGGCCGAAAAAGCCAGCGTCGCCTTGTCCAACTCGGTCAGGTCGAACTCGCGGGTGAGTGTTGTATTCATCCCGTCGCCACGATTGCTCCACCACTCACGTCTCCCGCTGTATGGGTCGTTGGCCACCAGCCTGGCCGTCTTCGTTCCTGTGAAGACGATAGTCACGTCGCCGTTCACATAGCCGAGATCCAGATACTCAGCGCTGTATTGAGGAAGAGCGGCCGCCATACGCACCGGCAAACTGATCACGGGTCTTGTCTTCACCTTGACATCATCTTTACGATAGCCGTAGCGGCCATCCGCAATGGACGGATCGTCGAGATAATTGGCCACGACCCAGTCCTTGAAAACGTCGTCGAAAGACAGGGCAAGCCCCTTGCCCGTCAGATAGCTGTTGATCCCGTCGATCCCGCGTCCTTGATCTGAGACCAGGTCTTTTAGCCCATCGTCACCGCCGTAACGCTCAGCCAGGTAGCTGAGAAAAAGATAGGCCGCGTTATAGTGCGGAATGGTGGCGCCGGAATTCTCGGCCCAGGCGTTGAGCTGCACACTGGGGTTCGAGATGAATCGATCCACCCTGATGGGCGAGAGGCCAACCACGTCGATCGCCAGCTCGGCCAAACCCTCGTTGACCCAGGTGTCCTCACCGCTATCCCAGTTCCAATGGATCATGTGCTGGAACTCATGAGCCAGCGTCGAGTAATAGTTATCGCTTCCGATAGTCGTGCCGCCGAGATTGATATAAATCATCTCTCGCTCGTTGCTGTAAGGATTAACGCTTACCGGATATTCGTCGGCGCTGCTGTAGTAACCTTGCGCCCCCGCGATGCGTGCGTGAAGAATGGTTATGCGCGGGTCGTTATCGATGCCGGGGTACGGCTCACTGCCGAAATAGTCGCGAACGATGGGATAGATGCGGCCTTCGAACACCTCACCCGCTTGCTCCAGCCGCTCGAGGGGCACCTCCTGGCCATCTTCAATGTAGAAATAAGCGTGGGGTGTCTTGTGGCGCAGGCTCGCGGAGACAGGATAGTAAGTCCTCTTCTGATGATCGGCCAACCAGAAGGTTTGCTGCACGCCGATCTCATAATCCGGTGGCTCGGCAACGATTATGCGGTTAACAGGTTGCTCCGAATTGCCCTTCAGCCGCCTCGATAGATCGATAGGATCGCGTCGCGGCCGCGGCTGCTTCAGCCTCGATTCGAGCTCATCAGCCTCGGTTTGAGAGGGCTCGGCTGCCGGCGGGTCCGATTGCACCTCGGCTCCCTCGGTAGGAGGACCAGGTCCCTCAGCGGAAGGACTGAGACACGGAGTAGCAGAGAGGGGAAAGCAATCAGTGGTCTGCGCCAATCCTACCAACGAGCGAGTCGCCTGCAGGGCAGGCGGCCACAACCACAACAGACTCCCGAAAGACACCAGCATCACCAGAACCACCAAGGCGAACCGGCGAAGCTTGATCGACACAGCCTACCTCTGCCGTGGCAGCCGGCGCAAGAAACCGCGGAGCAAGGCCGCGAGTTTAGGAACCATCGTACGTCCTTGCGCCAGAACGTCGCCGTGGGTTAGACCGGAATGTCCAGCGTCGGCTTCCATTGTATGCTGGGACTGCGCACGCTGGGAATGTGCCCCCGTATCTTGTTGAATCGCGACGTTGGTTATACAACTGATGCCCAGAACGCGCATCGAGCATTGTCTGGCCACCACTACTTCTGGTGCGGTAGACATACCTACGGCATCGGCGCCGATAGCCCGCAAGAAACGTAGCTCCGCCTTCGTTTCATAGGAGGGACCTCCGACCATCGCGTATACGCCATTCCTGACAGTGATGCCCGCGTTGCGCGCCGCCCCGGTGGCAAGCTCGATAAGCCGCGGGTCGTAAGCACTGTCCATGCTGACAAACCGTGGGCCTACGCCCTCGATGCCTGGACCCGCGAGCGGATTGAATCCGGCCATGCCAGGCAAATTGATGTGGTCGTCGATCAGCATCAGATCGCCCGCCTGAAACGAGGGATTCAGCCCGCCGGCCGCGTTGGTAACGATAAGCACCTCACAGCCAATCGCGCGCAGGACGCGCACCGGAAAGGCAATCTCTGCCATGGAGTAGCCTTCGTAGAAGTGGGGTCGGCCGTGCATCGCCGCCGCCACCCAGCCCTCCAGCTCGCCGATGATAAGCTCGCCCACGTGCCCTTCCACCGTAAGACGGGGGAAACCCGGCACCGTGTCATAGGAGATGATGTCGGCGTTATTTATAACCTCGGCCACCTCGCCGAGTCCGGTCCCCAGGATCAAGCCGATGCGCGGCCTGTAGGGCGTCTGCGCCAGAATGAGCTCACCGGCCTCGTCCATCGGGGTCTTGGCGCCTGTCAGCTCAAATTGCCCCTCTATGCTCCTGCTCCTCTCCGAGATCCCCTCCGGGATGGCCAGGCCTTTTTGCGTTGTGATGGGCCTGGTCGAGGGTGGCCCCTTTTGTCTGTGATGAGACGTGGCCAGACACCTTTGCTCTCTCCCGGCACTTCTCGATGATGTCCCAGGCAGTATCTACGTTGTCCCAGCCCATCACACGCGTTTCCACGCCTTCCAGGGTCTTGTAAGTGCCAAAGAAGTTCTCGATCTCTCTCAACCAGTGGTGGGGCAGATCATCGATATCCAATATGTCGTCGAAGCGGCGGTCGCCGACGGGGACGCCCAGGATCTTGTTATCCTCGCCCCGCTCGTCGATCATCCTCAGCGCGCCGATCACCCGAGTCTTGACCAGGCACCCGGGAAACGTGGGCTCCTCGACCACCACGAGGGCGTCGAGATGGTCGCCATCCTCGGCGAGGGTAGCCGGGACAAAGCCGTAGTCGGTGGGATAGTGAACCGAGGAATAGAGCACCCGGTCCAGTCGGATGACGCCGCGTGTCTCGTCGTACTCATACTTGTTGCGGCTGCCTCGCGGTATCTCGACGAACACCTCTGCCACTCTGGCCGGCACCGCTTTCCTTCTAGCCCGCATTTCTCACCACCAAACTTTCAGAGGGACGAAGATGCCACAACCCCCTCGATTGCCCAGTCTCCAAGTGGCGCATCAGCCCCTATCGCAGGGGCGACCGTCCGGTCGCCCCTGCCTTTTAACGATTTGTGCTTGAATTCGGCACCTGGTAGCGCCAAGAATTTCTCCGTGTCCCGTGCCACATTGGGCATTATCGCCTGAGGGCGCGTTCCCCTTCTGTGGCCACGGCCTCATCCTGGGCCTGCTCGGTCGGGGGCTTGCGCAAGACCAGCGTGATGTCTTCGGCCGCTTCGGCCCCGTGCAGCGTGGAGACCATCGCGCGCACGACCCGGTCCAGGACATCTTGTACGTATGTCTTGATCGTGAGGCGCTCGCCATTAACCAGGAGGGTCACATAGTCGTTCGATTTGCGCCTCAGGTATCTCCTCTCGAGCAGATCGGCGACGCCGGCGGCGTCGTCGAGGCCGAACTGAGGCGTCCTGATGTCGAATGTGTTGTCGGTGACCACCGCGACCAGCTCACGCTCGTCGCAAAGCAACTGGTCGCTCTTCTCTCGCCGCGAGATCTCAATCTTCGGGCGATTGCTTCTTTTGAAGCCCTCGGTCAGCACGATATCGACGCCGTCGCTCACCAGGAGGGCGATCTCGTCGAGGGTCGCCTCGGTTTCGACACGTCTGATTATCGCGAGCTTCTCTGGGGAGGAGATCACGACCGTCTTGCTCCCGGCCTGGGCGTGCTTCCACGTGTCCTTGCCTGGCTGATCGATGTCGAACCCGTGGGTATCGTGCTTCACGGTACCCACCCGGTAGCCGCGCCGCGTGAGCTCGGGGATGAGCTTCTCCAGGAACGTCGTCTTGCCTGCGTCAGATTTGCCAACTACACAAATAACTGGCACTACCATCAAACACCTCTACACGTATTCCACTTCTTCCGGCCAGTCGAGCATCTGGACCGTAACCATCTCGCCGTCTTCGACGCGCTCAACATCCTCCGGCACGATCATCAACCCGTTCGCGAGAGCCATCGAGGTTAAGATTCCCGAGCCCTGCGGCCCCGTGAGATGAGCGTGCCAGGCCCCTTCGCGCTTCTCGACGTGGGTGCGGTAGAAACAGCGTCGCCCATCTCTGTTGTCCTCGCTGCCGTGGAGAATCGCGCGAACCGTGGGCTTCACGAAGGTCGTGCGGCCCAGCATCTTAAGGATCGCCGGCCGACCGAACTGCTCGAAGGCCACCATCGACGACACGGGATTGCCGGGCAAGCCGAGATGAGGCACGCCGCCGATTCGGCCGAAGGCAATAGGCTTGCCGGGCTTCATGCGGACCTGCCAGAATGTCACCTCACCTTCAGCGGCCAGCACTTTCTTCGTCATATCGTAGTCGCCCACGGAAACGCCGGCGGTCGTGATCAACATGTCAGTCTCTAGCGCCTGCCTGATCTTCGCCACGAGGTCCGCCTCCCGGTCGCGGGCTATGCCTAATAACACCGGGATGCCGCCGTAGCGCAGAACCAGGGAGCTCACAGAGTAGGTGTTGCTGTTGTAGATTCTGCCCGGCTGAACCGGCTCGCCAACCTCCATCAGCTCGTCGCCGGTCGCGAGAATCGCCACCCGCGGACGACGAACAACGTCGATCGAGGCTCTGCCCAGGGAAGCCAGCACGCCGACCTCGGCGGGCCTGATCATGGCGCCACGGCGCAGGATCAGCTCACCACGGCGGATGTCTTCGCCCGCGCGGCGGATATTCTGGCCGAGTGTGACAGAGTAATGTACGAACACATCATCGCGCCTGGCAACGCTCGCTTTCCCTTGTAGGCCCTTGCCCTCGTCGGTGTGCTCGAACTGCACGACCGCGTCGGCCCCTTTGGGGATCGCCGCGCCGGTCATAATTCTTATCGCCGTCCCTGGCGTTACCGTCTTCTCGCTGACGTAGCCCGCGGCGACCTCGTCGATCACGCGCAGCCTGATGGGCCTATCTTCACTGGCGCTCTCGGTATCCTCCCATCGTACGGCATAGCCATCCATCGCCGAGTTATCGGCCGGAGGAATATCCATCTCCGAGTAGACATCTACGGCGAGCGTCTGGCCTAGCGTCTCGAGTATGGGCTTCGTCTCGGTCGTCAACACCGAAACGTGGCTGAGAATCTTCTCCAGGGCCTCTTCCACACTGATCATCCGCTATACCACCCTTCCAAAATCGCTTATTCGCCAAGGATGCGCGTACAACGTTATGCGCGCGCCCCTGGCGTAACCAATTAGAGTAACGTTAAGCTCATTCGCCAGCCTCACCGCCTCGTCGGTTGCGGCGGTCCGCGAGACGACGATCGGCACCTTCATCTTCACCGCCTTGATCAGCATCTCCGAGGAGACACGGCCAGTCGTCAGCAGGATGCGCCCTTCAGTCTCGGCGCCGGTCAACTGGCATTCCCCGTAGATCTTGTCGAGTGTGTTGTGGCGGCCGACGTCCTCGGCCACGGCTACCAGCCGGCCGGGCTCGGCGAGGGCCGACATATGTACGCCTCCCGTCAGGCGATAGAGGGTCGCATTCTCCTGGAATTGCTTCACGAGGTCTTGAATATCCGCCGCGGATATTTTCGCCTCCGACGCGACGGGCGTCAGGCCAAGACTCTCTATCGCAAAGGACACGCCACCCCCACAACCTGACGTCAAGGTTCGCCTGGTCGGCAGCTCAACTGGCGAGTGCGCCAGCAACACCTCGGCCTCTCGCTCCTCGTTGCAGACACGCACCAGGGAGATGTCGTCGATCCCGTGGGCGATGCCTTCCAGGATGACGAAGCCGATGACCAGGTAGTTGAGCTTCGAAGGCGTGCAAAGCAGCGTGACCATCTCCATCTTGTTGACGTAGATAGTTAGCGCGGCCTCACGAATCAGAGGCTTCTTGGCCTCACGCCATTCGCCGTTGATCCAGACGTGTTGAATTGTCGCCGCGCTTGCACCGGGGTGCAAAACGTCGTTGTTATCAGAATTATCAGACAAAATGCTATCCACCATGTCGATCGTATCCATATCAATTTTCGGCCCCCTATCGTAGGGGCGACCGGCCGTTCGCCCCTACGATAGATAGATCATCCACCTTCTGCAAGCCACCTATCCTTCCGCAGAAGGACGCCCATGGTGTCCCAATCCCCTCCGTGGTGAAACCGGACCTATGGGCTACTTGTAGCCCGACTTCTACTACGTAGTTCGTCTCACGGCCTCGCGTCGTGCGAGCTTCTCTCTAGCCTCCTGCAACTCCGCGGGCGTGTTGACGTTGAAAAACGAAAGATGCAAAGGATCGAAGCGCTCGAATTCTTCTTTCTCGATGTAGCGGACCCGCATCACGTCGAGTAACGCGATGATCTGGAAATTACGCTGCGCCACGAGAGCCCTGGCTGGCTCGATGCAGGCCTTCGAGTATATGGCATGCAACGGCTCGTAGATGGTGTGCGAAGGCTTCAAGGGATCCTGCAGCCTTGGGATCACTATGTCAAATCCAATGGCCAGCGCTTGCATATAGCGCAGCAGCTCGACGTTCAAGAAAGGCATATCGCAGGCGACGACAAGGTTGAGATCCTGCTGCGAGGCGAGCAGACCCGAGAGAATTCCGCCAAGTGGACCCGCGCCTGGCTCGACATCCGGCGTCAAGCTGGCCGGAAGGCCGGTGAAAAGCTGCGGAGAGTTCGTGACGATCACGATGTCGTCGACGAGAGTGCTGACCGTCTCCAGAACCACCTCGGTCAGCCCTTTGCCGCCAAGGTCGATCATAGTCTTGTCCGTTCCCATGCGGCTGCTTTTGCCGCCCGCCAGAATAATGCCATTCAACTTGTACCCATCACCTCCGGGTGTCACGGTTTATTGTAGCACGAGGATGAGGTTAAGACAAACTTTAACGCCGCCTTCCTTGGTCTGACGTGGTCAAGATGGCGCTGCGGGAGTATTATTAGAGTACGGATATTTGCTAATGTCGCTGACGCGCTAACGCTCGCATTGAAGTCCCGAGTTGGCGGCCGCGCGTCTAGTAGTAAATGAGGTGGACATTATGGCTCGAAACGGTTGATGCCAGAAATCTTGTCAAAGTGTGTATCGTAGCTTACAATCTCGGGTTTCTGACGCTGCTCGATCAAGGCCGCGTGGTAGCAGTCAATGAAGTCAATAGGAAGGCTCGTATAGAGATCAAACACACGGCCAAAGAGCCGTTTCTTGTCGAGCTTAAGACCAGGCAAGTTGATCAAAGGCAGGACTCGATCTCGCACGTCCTCTCGGCTCAAGTCATACGTCTTCTTGTTGGAAAGGACGAAAACAACCTCGGCGATCACCAGGTGGGAGGTCCACGCGAATAGTTTGCTTCGTTCAATCGCTTGAATCAAATCAAAGCAGGCGGGGGACTTGACAGGATCGTCATTTAGGAGATGGCGAAGAATGATGTTTGTGTCCAAAAAGCGGGTAGTCATGGTAAGTCCCTATTTGTGACCCGCGTCTAGATCCCTTGCCTCCTCGGCCAGATCTTCTTCAAACATTCGTCTAAGCTCCTCAAAGTCCTCTGGACGTTTGCGAGGAGTTACCGATCCGAAAGTCAACTCCGCGACTGATTGCACGGACCTTAAGGTAACTTGAATTTTGTCTTTGTCTGCCTTTCTGATCGACAGACCGACCTTATCACCCTGCTTCAACTTCAATGTCCTGCGGATCTCAGCAGGGACGGTGATTTGTCCTTTTCGGGTGACCACCGTGTAGAACTCTTTCATGGAATGCTTACCTCGTTTAGTAGTACTACACTTCATCTTGTAGTATTATGCTAACAAATACACTACACCTTGTCAAGCGCAATTTTTCTGTCTTCATTAAGCGCCCTAGAATGTGCCGAGTATCTGGATGGGCGTAGGCCACCCGTATTCGGGCCATACCAGCCAGGCGTAATCTCGGGCATTGACAAAACTGTTATAATCGTTGAAAAGCTGAACAGCATTCGACTGAAGGGTGGATGCCCTTCCAGCCTGGAATTGGCGAGAGGGAACAACGGTTATGGTTGCGGGAAAGGGCTCAATTGGCTCAAGCATTCGCGTGAACGAGATCGAGACCGACGTCCTGGTCGTCGGCGGCGGCTCGACGGGCCTCTGGGCCGCTATTCGGGCAAAGGATTTCTGCTCCCGGGTCATCGTCGCGGATAAGGGCATGATCGCCTCGGCCGGCGTGAGCACGATGATTCACGGCGTGCAAGCGCCCGTCGACGACGAAGACATGGTCGCCGCGATGAAGGAACTGGTCGTGCGGTCCGCCTACCTGGCCGACCAGAAGTGGCTGCCGATCATCCTCGAGGAGATGGGTGACAGGTTCAGGGCGATGGAGGAATGGGGCGTTCCGTTCGTCAGAGATGCCGATGGCAAGCTGCACACTGAAAACAGGATGGGGCTGAAGGTCAATCGCATGGCTTTCATCAACGGCAGACCGATGATGCGGACGATGAAAGAGCATGCGCTGGGGAAGGGGGTTTCGCTGCTGGAACGGACGATGGTAACCGACCTTCTCACCTCCGATGGCCAGCATCCCACTGGCGGACGGGTGATCGGAGCGGTTGGTTTGAATACCATCAGCGGCGACTTTTCCATCATCAAGGCGAAGGCCGTCATCATCACCACAGGACTCATGGGTGCCAAGCGGCACCTGGCCTATGCAGACGGCCTCACAGGTGATGGCGTGGCCATGGGATTCAGGGCCGGCGCCGAATTGCAGAGCATGGAGCTTTCGCAGAGCGCCGCGTTTTCAGTCTGGGACCGACGATTCTCCACCGGCGGGCAGGCTGAGTATATGCGCGCTGGCGCAAAAGTTATCAACAGATTGGGTGAGAACCTGATATGGAAGTATGCCCCTGATAAACAGGCGCCGTTTCTGAGCAAGCAGGAGATTTGCTTCGCGGCCGTCAAGGAGATTCTGGAAGGGCGCGGACCAGTATACATGGACATGACGAACCTCAGCGAAAATGACATCAAGCTCCTACGCGGCGTGCTGCCGTCGGCGATGAGAGCCTTTGACGAAGCTGGCATCAATCTCCGAGACAAGCCGGTGGAGATAACCCCGATGGTCCACCACTGGGGCGCCAGCTCAGGAGGGGGATTGAAAATCAACCTCAACGGTGAGACCAGCGTTGCAGGGCTCTACGCTGGAGGGTGTGCCAGCCATAATCCCGGCCACAACGTTTCCGGGGCCGGGCAGGGCCAGGCATTCAACTTCGTCTCGGGATACAGAGCAGGCGAGATGGCGGGCAGGACGAGTCGCGATATCGAACAGGCTCCGATAGCTGCCGATCAGGCGCGATCCTTGAGGGAGCAGACCTTCGTGCCACTGTATCGCGAGAGCGGGCCCGGTCCTAATGAGATCTATGAGGCGATCAACAAGGCAACATTGCCAGCCGAGTTCTGTTTCTTCAAGAACGAGGGCACGCTAAGGGCGACGCTGGCCAGGATGCAGAGGTTACAGGAAGAGGACCTGCCTAGATTGAAGGCGGACGACATCCACCAGCTTATCAGGGCCAACGAAGCGAGAAACACCGCGACGATTATCGAGCCGATATGCCTGAGCGCAATCGAGCGCGAAGAGAGCCGATTCTGGCATTACCGCGAGGAGTTCCCGTATCGTGACGATGTCGATTGGCTGAAGTGGGTCGTGACGAAAAAGAGCGATGGCGGCGTGAGCGTGGGGCTAGAGTCTCTTCCTATCGAAGATTATCCTATCCAGCCCGAAAAACGGACGAGGGTTCCCGCCCTGATCCCGTTCTCCTGGGCTAATAGGGCACAAGGGTAGGCAGAAAATGGCTATAAACAGAATCAACAGGGACCTGTGCGACAAGTGCAAACTGCGCGAGAAGAAAGGCTGTCCGACGGCTGAAAGCTGCTCGGTGGATGTGATTCGGCTGGACGCCGAGGGGAAGCCTTACATCGCTTATCCTGAAGACTGCCATATCTGTTTCCTGTGCAGCCGGGATTGCCCTATGGGAGCGGTGGAGGTCTCGGGCATGATACCTTCGTTGGCGCTCCCCTACTAAGTCGGTTAACGGCTAACAATGGATGAGCAACGGATAAACGGATGCGACTTCAGTGATACTTGGGCATCCACGCTCCGTCTTGCAGCGCACAACGACTGTTAACAATCCCTACGTTTCTACAAGACTCCGTACGCTACCCACGGAACTTCAGCCCGTCAAAATCGTGACAGACTATCCCGAGGAATGGAATCGGAGATCGTTAGCTCCTGGCCCCAGGCGCTTATGCCTTGCTCGCCATTTCCTTGAACATGTGCTTCGCCGCCTCGATAACGCCGAGGTCGATGCAGTCGCGGTAGGTGGAGTAGATAGCCTTGTGGAGCAGCATAATCTTCTTGGCCTCCTCTGCCCCAGTCACCTCGACTGCCTTCACGTACTCCTCTTCAACGCGGAGCAGCGTCTCCAAGCGAAGCAGAAAGAACAACTGCCATTCGGTATAAGTGCCTTTCGCCAGGAAGGATCTGGTGTCACAGCTTATTTGATTGTTCGGGACCTCCGCGTTCTGAAGCTCGGACATTTTCATTCCCCTTCCCCAAGACGTCAGCAAGATGCCACCCTGCACGATGCGACCTCGTCTTAACCTCCCACCTATATCATAATACTACCGACCACCAACTTCAATAGTTATTCTTCACTACAATTGCGCCGGTCACGCAGAGCGATAGCAAAGTCTTCCTCTTCCTCTTTCGTCTAGCGGTCTGGTATAATGGCTCGCGTGGCCGAAACGCTCGGCAGATCGTAAGGTGTTCGACCATCTATCTCTGACCATCTATCTCTAATGTATGGAAGCGAGCACTACGACAGCGCAGAAGAGGATGGTGCCGTTATGCCGTTGCGGGGAGGAAGCATCGAAAAGGTCCGCACCCTGCGGGATCGGGCCCGGGCCAACATCGAGCGCGTGATCATCGGCAAGGGCGAAGTGGTCGACCTGGTTCTGGTCGCGATTCTGTGCGAAGGCCACCTTCTCATCGAGGATGTGCCAGGCATTGGGAAGACTATGCTGGCCAAATCGGTGGCCAGGACCCTTGATTGTACATTCCGCCGTATCCAGTTCACTCCCGATCTTCTGCCATCCGATATCACCGGCCTGTCGTTCTTCAATCAGAAATGCCAGGAGTTCGAGTTCCATCCCGGCCCCATCTTCTCGCAGGTGGTGCTGGCCGACGAGATCAACCGGGCAACCCCACGAACTCAATCCGCCCTTCTCGAATGCATGGAAGAGCGGCAGGTCACGCTGGAGGGGGAAACCAGGGTCTTGCCACGGCCGTTTCTGGTGTTTGCCACCCAGAATCCGATTGAGCTGGAGGGCACCTTCCCGCTCCCTGAGGCTCAGCTCGACCGATTCTTCCTCAAGCTTTCTCTGGGTTACCCTTCTGCTCAGGAGGAGAAAGCTATCCTCAAGCGCTTTCGCGATGGAAGCCCGCTGGAAAGCCTTGAGGGCGTAATCACGCCTGAAGAGCTGCTCGCCGTGCAGCGCCTATGCCGCGAGGTCTTCGTCAGCGAGCCGCTCGAAGAGTACATCGTGGCCATCGTGCGTGCTTCGCGTGACCACGATGCGGTGGAGCTTGGGGCAAGTCCGCGTGGCAGCCTGGCGCTTTGTCGTGCCGCGCAGGCGCTCGCCGCGATCAACGGCAGGGATTACGTTATTCCGGACGACGTCAAGCGCCTCGCGCCTGCCGTGTTAACGCATCGGCTAATCTCCAGCGCGCGGACACGTCTGCGAGGAAGCTCAGCTAATGAGATCGTTGCCGATGTGCTGCGGACTGTGCCGGTGCCGGTCGAAGAAGAAACTGGGTAGCGCTGTGGTTGGGAAAGCATGGTTATCGGTTATCGCGCTGCTATTGCTGACGAGCGTGGTGCTGCGCCACGAGTTACTGCTGTTCCTTTCGCTTGCGTTGCTGCTGGCGGCTTCGGTATCGCTGCTCTGGGAACGCTACTGCCTCACTGCCGTCGAATACCGCCGAGAGTTCAGCCAGAAGAGGGTCTTTTTCGGCGAGGAGATCGTGCTCACAGTGGAGGTTGTCAACCGCAAGCCTCTGCCACTCGCCTGGCTGGAAGTCGAAGACGAGATTCCGCAGGGTCTGGTACCGCTCGATGCGCGAGTATCTTCCTCGGCCAAAGTCGGACGCGGGGTGCTCAAAAATCTCCTCTCACTCCGCTGGTACGAGCGCGTGCGTCGACACTATCGCATTCGCTGCGAGGCGCGGGGCTACCACTCCTTCGGTCCCACTCGGCTGCGCTCAGGCGACATATTTGGCTTCTACAACAAGGAATCGTCAACCCCTGGCGAGGATCGACTTACGGTGTATCCGAGGGTGCTGCCTATTTCGCGGTTTGGGCTGCCTTCTTGGAACCCTTTCGGCGATCTCAAGCTGC
Organism: Chloroflexota bacterium; assembly: GCA_016189905.1. Taxonomy (GTDB): domain Bacteria; phylum Chloroflexota; class UBA6077; order FW602-bin22; family JACPRP01; genus JACPRP01. The sequence continues at coordinate 28,280 of JACPRP010000121.1, forward strand.
GCCAGTGGATGTTCGAGGATCCATCGCGTCCTTTCGGGGTGCGCGACTTTGTGTATGGCGACAGCCCGAGACGCATCCATTGGAAGGCCACCGCGCGCACTCAGCAGTTGCAGGTGAAACTTTACGAGCCCACCGCGAGCTACCGTCTGGTAATCTTCCTCAACTTGAACACTTATGGGTCTTTCTGGTGGTTTCAAGGCTCTGAGCCCGGTCTCCTGGAGCTGGCGATCAGCGCTGCGGCCTCCGTAGCCAACTGGGCCATCGAGCAGGGCCACCAGGTAGGCTTGAGCGCAAATAGCCCTGAGCATTGGTCTGGTGATGTCATTCGTATCCCCCCGAGTCGCGACCCCGAGCAAATGGCCCGCATTCTGGAGTCGCTCGCCAGGGTGCTTCCATTCGCCACGATGTCATTCGAGGCGCTTCTTCGCCTGGACAGTCACGATCTGCCATATGGATCGACAATAGTAGTTGTGACGGCAGTGCTCGGGAAGGATACTATGGCGGAGCTGGTGACACTAAAAGCAACCGGTCACCGCCTCGCCGTCGTGTTTGTCGGTGACCAACTGCCCGACATCGAGGGGAAGGGCATTTTGATCTATCAGGTCCAGGGTGCCAGGGCCTGGCGCGATGTCGACGCGATACCCGTGGGCATTGTGGCGGAGACGAGATGATCGAGCGCGACACGGTGAACAGTTTCAACTGGCCGAAGCGCATCGCACTACCAGCAGGACTGGCAATCATGGAAACCTGCTGGCTCTTTCCCTGGGCTCTTCTCGTCGGCCAATGGGTCCAGTTCGGAGGTGGGCCGGCGCTGCTGTCGCCAACGGGCATCTACATGCTTATCGTCGCGTCTCACACGCTCAGGGTGATGGTGCTGCGCCGAAAGTTGCGCCCTTTGAGAGCCGGCTCCGTGCTGGGAGCCTGTGGCCTCGTCGCGGTGCTGCTCGCCCTGTACCTTCAGCACTATGATGAAACGTCGCTCATCGACCCGGCATGGCTCGTCGCCCTGGCCACCGCTATCCTCAACGCTATGGCTAGACCCTCAGCACCGGCGCTGGCCACGGCATTAGGTCTCTACCTCTGGTGGCGAGGCATCTGGCTGGCTCGCAGCCGCATCAGCTTCGACAGCGTCGCCAACGCGTTCAAGGTCGGCCTCGTCGCGATGGTAGCGTTCCTGCTGTTAGCCAGAGCAGAAACCTCTGCTTACAACGGAAACCTGGAAACGGATGTCGGCGTCTACGTCGTCGTCTATTTCTTCGCCAGTCTCATTTCACTATCTCTGACACGAGTGGCGATCGTGCGCGAACGTAGCCTTGTTGTGGAAGGCAGGGCTTTGCCACTCAACCGCGGTTGGTTAGTTATGGTCCTGGGAGTGGTTTGCGGGCTACTTGTCGTCACGCTTGGGATCGCCCGACCGCTCTCTTTTGATATCATCAGCGCTATCAGCCGTCCAGGCCTCGAGCTACTGGCTGCCAGCGCCCGCGCGGCGCTCGATGCAATCGCGCTGGCGCTAGACTTTCTGATTGCGCTTCTGCGGCTGGTGGGGCGTTTTCTTTTTGGTCTGGGCGTGCCCGCCGCTCCCCTGGAGACTCCCGACCCATCGACCTATCTCGATAAGCTTTTGGAGAAAGACACACCACCGGCGCACCTGCGCGATCTGGCTAGATTGATTCTTGGCGCATCGTTGGCGTTGGTAGGAATCGTCGTGGCTATTATGCTCACGCGATCGATGTTCAAGTGGATCGAGCGGGAGGGCGACGATCAGGTCGCCGAGGATCGGGATTCGGTCTTGAACTGGTCCACGATGCTGGCCGATGTTCTTGCCTGGCTGCAATCCTTCCTCAGGTTCTTCTTAAGAAAACGTCGATCGGCCAGGGCGGGCAGGCAGACGACACTCGTGGACGTGGCCAATCGATCGGGTAGCTTGCTTGGGATGAGGGAGATCTACCGCGAGCTTCTGCGATTAGGTGGCCTCTTCGGGCTGTCGCGCCCACGCCACGCGACCCCTTACGAGTATTTGCCTCGGCTGCAGCAGTGCTTGAAGCCAGACGACGACCTGGCAACGATCACCGACATCTACGTGAAGGCGCGCTACGGCCAGACGATGCCGACGGAGGCAGAAGTTGACGATGCCCGCGCTCGACTGAAAAGAGTAGGGGATAGAGTAGCGATCGCCGATGATTGAGATGCCAACGCGTTTTCCAGCAACAGCGCAAGATATGTTGAACTACGCCGGCCGCCAAATGGCTGACCAGCAAATCCGCTTTGTGGCCACTTTTGACAGACGCCTCGATTCCGAGCGGCTGGCCAGGGCGGTCAGGCTTACCGTCGACGCCGAGCCGGCGCTCGGCTCGCGGTTCGTCGATCATCTCGATCAGCCTTACTGGGAGCGTCGAGATGATCTGGACTATGTTTCACTCTGCCAGGTGGTGGAATCCGACGACGCTGGAGGAGAGTTTCGCGAGTTCACCCAGCTACCGATGGATCCGTGCGTTGGCCCCCAGGTGCAGGTCCGCGTTTTTCGCTATCCAGGTTCCCAGGGAGATACGCTGTGCATCAAGATAGATCACGTGGTCGCGGATTGGGAGGCTGCCAAAGAATATGTTTATCTCCTGGCTTCCACCTATCGCAAGCTCGCCGCCGATCCCCAATACCGTCTCCTCCCCAACCTGGGCGGGAGTCGAGGCCAGGACCAGGTCTTCAGGCATTTCGAGCCCTGGGTATTAGATAATCTGCTGCGCCGAATGACAGCCATCCGGCCGGCCTGGAGCCTTCCTCCACCAGCACAAGATGTCTCGGGCTGTGCGTTCGCCGTTCGTCGCATCGACCGCGAGCGGGTCGATGCTCTCAAAGCCTACGCCCGAGTCTGGCAGTCGTCGGTGAGCGATGCCATCCTCGCCGCTTTTTACCGGGCCCTGTTTGAGGTATTCGATCCTGCCCCAGGCGAAGCGATTCCTGTGCAAACGCAGATCGACCTGCGACGCTACCTTCCATCGAGACGGGCCGAGGCGCTCTGCAACCTCTCTGGCGCTATCTATCCGGCGATTGCGCACAAGACGGGGGCGAGCTTCACGGACACATTGGCCCAGGTCCAGACGGCGATAGAGAGGCTGGAGGTGGATAACCCGGGGATTGGCGAGGCGCTCTACCTGGAAATGGCCTTCAAGCAAGGGTTTGCGGAAGTGCTGCAAACGCTGCGCTTGATGATGCGGCAGGCGGCGACAGAAGGCAAGTTTCACCCCTGCCTCACGAACTTCGGGACTATCGATCGCCGGCAACTCAGCTTTGGCAATACCCGTGTGCTGGACGCCTACATGGTCGGCCCGATCACTTATCCACCGGGGTTCATGCTCGGTGTTAGCGCCTTCAGCGGAACGTTGACGCTCACTGCTGGCTATGTGCCTGAGACTTCGCACGCGACCATCGTGACCGGCGTGCTCGACGCGTTCACCAACGAGCTACCGCTATAGCGAGACTTATGGGCACATCGTTGTTACCCACCTTCCCAGATCACGCGAGCAGACCAGATCAAGCCTCTGGGCGGTCTCCAGGAGGGACCTGTGACGGGCGAGAGCGGCAAACGATCCAGTTCAAGGCGACCCACACGACGACGGGGATGCTGGCCCATAGGGACCACAATGGTAGACTGTCAAGCATATCGATGACGAGGAAACCCAGCAAGCAGATTACACCCCATAAGGTCGCGGCAACCCAGGCCGGGCGCACGGGTTGGAGCCCAAAGCGGATCATTTGCAGACCAAAGGCGCTGATGATACCCCAATGAGCCCACTGCAATGTTCCATCAGCGATAAGATCGGCCGCGATGAAGTAGGCGATCCATAACAGCCACAGCCCGATATCGACAAGTGTGCTTCGCCGCTCCCAACCTTCGCGCGGCAAAGCCTGCCCCAACGTAGACTCTTCCCCACAGAGCACGGCGGCCAATAAGGTAGATACGGGCAAGTGAGATACGGGCTTGGCGACCTGCGGTTCGCCAGGAATTTCCCTGGTCCACGCTGGCCCAGACGGAGGAGCCGGCGCGTTCAGAGGCAAGCCGTACAGTTTCCGGTAGACGATAAACAGGGCTGTCCCCACCGTTAACCAGGCAAGCCCGATCCAGCGGCCGAAAGGATTGTTGGCGACAATCGTGAGCCAGACGGCGAATGTACCAATCCCGCCGATCACCGCCGTCAGCGGTATCTCCGTTTCTCGGATTCGAATTGCAAAGGGGAGCCTGAAAGGACGTGGCAGAGAGGGCTTCCTGATACGCATGCCGATGAGCGCGACGTGAGCCATCGTGAAAGTAAGGGTCGCGGCGAAAATATAGGCTTCAGCCATCTGAGTGATGCTGCCGCTCGCGGCCAGGCCGATCGCCGCCAGGCAGAACAGGATGATCGCGATGTACGGCGTGCGGAAACGAGGATGAACCTGTTCCAGGAACCGCGGTATCTGGCGGTGGATGCCCATCGAAAACGAAAGCCGCGAGACGCCGATTACGCCGGCGTTGGCCCCGATGAGCAGGATCGAAGAAGCCAGAATGCCGACTATCGGCGTGAGCACCGTCGAAAATGGAGGGGGCAGCTTGTGAGCGATGCCCGCCACAGGATCATTGATATAGGTCGTCGCCAGCTCGGTCGTGTACTGTCCATCGACTAACTGGACCGGCATCGCCGAAAGGGCGACAGTCGAGATACCGGTGAAAAGCACGAGCACGGCGAAGACGAGGCCGGCGTAAGAGCGGGGCACCGTCTTGGCGGGAACCCGCGTCTCCTCCGCCATATTAGAGATCGTTTCGATGCCCGTGTAGGCAACCATGGCCACGGCCACGCCGGTGAAGAAGTTAGGCCACGTGGGGGCGACGCCGAAATGGATCTGCTCCACGAGCAGCGGGATGTTCAGCAGCAAGATGCCGCCGACGAGCACCAGCACGATTTGGGTGAGTAGGTCGATAGCGGCGAAGATGATGCTGAAGCCGGCCGCCTCCTGGATGCCGACGATATTGAGTATCATCAGGAACACGATGGCTCCCACGCCGAACGCCACATCGTAGGGGAACCTACCCAGCACGGGAAAGAAGACGGAGAGGTAGCTGCCGGCGGTGTAGGCCGAGATGGCGATCGTCACGGTGTAGGAGAGCAGCGTCGCCCACCCCGTAAAAAAACCAGCGAACTCACCGAGTCCGTGGCGGGCGAAGCTGGAAGCGCCACCGGCTTCTGGTACCGCCACTGTGGCCTCGGTGTAAGTGAGAACCGTGAACACGAAGAGGATGCCGGCGATTGTTAGAGCAATAGGCGCCGCGCCGAGCGCGAACAGGGCGGTCACGCCGAGGGCATAGTAAATAGACGAGCCGACGTTGCCGTAGCCCGTGGCGAAGAGACCCGTGAACCCCAGCGCGCGCCGCAGCCGCTTACGCGTCGGCACGAGGCGGATTCGCTTATCACCAGGCCGCGGCTGGCGGGGCGGGCCGGGTTTTGCTGGCGAGGGAGCCTGAGGCGGCGGGGTAACATCCGGAACCTGGGCACCCTTGCCAGCAGCCGGCCGTGGTCGATGTATGCGCCGGTCGCCAGGTTTTCTGCTTCCGGCGGGAGAATCGTGGTCAAAGCTCATCAGTAAGACCCCTAGGCAGCCGAATTGCTTCCCGAAAGTCTACCCTGTCAGGGTATAGATGTCAAGACGCCGGTGCTGACTGACTGCTTGGCTCTAACCCTACCGGTCGGGTCGAGGATACGCTTGCGCAGGCGAAGGCTTTTCGGCGTTACTTCAAGCAACTCGTCGTCTTCGAGGAAGTCCAGACTTTGCTCGAGGCTCAGAATCGTCGGCGGCGTGAGGATGACGGCGATGTCTGCCGTCGACGACCGCACGTTGGTCTGCTTTTTCTCTTTCGCCACGTTGATCTCGAGGTCGTTATCCCGCGAGTGGAGTCCCACGATCATGCCTTGATAGACCTGCGTTTGCGGTGGGATGAAGGTGATTCCGTGTGCCTGAGCGTTGTTTAGGCCATAGGTAGCGGTCTTGCCGGTCTCTGAGGCCACCAGCGCGCCGTTGCGCAGCTTCGGCAGCGGCGGAGCGGCCGGCTCGAAGCACAGGAAGATCGAGTTCATCACCGCGGTCCCCCGCGACAGTGTGAGAAGCTGGCTGCGCAAGCCGATGAGCCCGCGCGTCGTGATCTCGAAGAGCAGGCGCGTGCTGCCGTCCGCGTTATCGTGGCGAGCAAGGAGCACCCCCCGGCGACGGCCCACCTCGCCCGCGACCGCACCCACGTACTCGGTGTCAACCTCGATGGATAGCTCCTCCATCGGCTCCATCCTGACGCCATCGACCAGCTTAGTGATGACCTGTGGCTTGCCTACCTGCAGCTCGTATCCCTCTCGGCGCAGGGTCTCGATGAAGACCGCGAGGTGCAATTCGCCGCGGCCGGAAACGATGTACTCACCGCCGTCGCCCTCCTCGAGCCGCAGCGAGACGTTGGTCTCCAGCTCTCTGTAGATGCGCTCGAGCAGCTTTCGGCCGGTGACGTGTTGCCCTTCCCGGCCGGCAAAAGGCGAGGTGTTGGCCGACATCGCGATCTTCAGCGTTGGCTCGCCGATCTCGATGGTCGGCAAAGCTTCAGGCGCATCGGCATCCGCGATGGTGTCGCCGATGCCGGCGTTCTTGATCCCGGTAAGGGCGACGATATCGCCGGCCACGGCCTCCGGCGCCTCCAGGCGCTTCAACCCGTGGCTCACGTAGACCTTGTCGATGCGCGCCGCTTCTGTGGCGCCGCCTTTGGTCAGCAGAGTCACGGGGATACCAGGCCTGGCAACGCCGCGACTGATGCGCCCGATGGCGTACTTTCCTTGATAGTTGTCCCAATCGAGCGCCGCGACGAGCATCTGGAAGGGCCCGTCGGCATCCCCATCCGGCTCAGGGACCAACTGCAGGATGCCGTCGAGGAGGGGGGTGAGACTCGCCGGCGCGGACGGGTCGTCTGGCAGGTCTTGCCAGCACTTGCCCTCGCGCCCGATGGCGTAGTAAACGGCAAAATCGAGCTGTGCCTCGTCTGTAGCCAGATCGAGGAAGAGGTCCGCCGTCTCGTGGACCACTTCCTCGACACGCGCGCCACGCTTATCGATCTTATTGACAACGACGATCAGACGCAAGCCAAGCGCCAGTGCCTTTTTGAGCACGAATCTCGTCTGCGGCATAGGGCCTTCCTGGGCATCGATGACCAGAATAGCGCCATCAGCCATGTTGAGGGTACGCTCGACCTCGCCACTGAAATCGGCGTGGCCGGGCGTATCGATGATATTTATCTTCGTGCCTTCGTAGTTGATGGCCGTGTTCTTAGCCAGGATCGTGATGCCCCGCTCCCGTTCCTGGTCGTTTGAGTCCAGGATGAGCGTCTGGGACATCGCCGCTTCGTTTTCGCGAAAGATCTTCGACTGCTTGAGCAGGCCATCGACCAGCGTCGTCTTGCCGTGATCGACGTGCGCGATAATGGCGACGTTGCGTAGTTTCATATTTATGCGATCTATGCCTCTGGTCTAGTGGCTTACCAGCGCCCGCGCTGGGTTGGACGACGCCCGTAGCCGCTGCTTGAGCGCTGGCTAGAGTAGCAGTCGGAGCAGTACACTGGGCGATCGTTGCGCGGCTGGAATGGTACCTGCGTAGATTTACCGCATTGCGCGCAGGTCGCGGGGAACATCTCCCGATCACGACGGGCGTTGAAGCCACCGCCGCCACCACCACCGCCTCGCTCTGCCTTGCGGGCGGCTCGGCATTCTGGACATCGGCCTGGCTCGTTGGTGTAGCCCTTCTCTGCGTAGAACTCCTGCTCGCTTACTGTGAAAGCGAACTCCCGACCGCAATCGCGGCAGGTCAGCATCTTGTCTTGCATATTGGTTACGCTGTCTCCTTAGAATAATTTGGTATTGGTCACTTGTAGCGATCCGTCAGCGCAACCACTATCAAGGGGGTAAGCGAAGGGTTGGATCACCGACCCAGCCGTCTATGGTTAACTGCGGAAAGATACCAGCACCTACATATTATAATGTCTTTGCCAGGAAGGTTGCAACAAGCGTGCCAGGCAGCAACTTGCACCAAACCAAAGGCCCCGTTACTTAGCACAACCACAAAAATATGGTATGATGTACTCGCTACGACCCCAGCCGTCGCGGCTGATGATGATAGGAGATGTTTATGACTACTGATGTTTCAGATAAGATTCGGCGTCTCACCCCGGTCGAGGTCAGCGCTGAGATTGCTCGTGGTGCCACGCCGTTGGATATCCGAGAATCCTCGGACTTTGGTCCCGCACATATGAAGGGCGCTATCAACATTCAGTACAGCAGTAAGAAGTTCGCCGAACGGGTGACGGCTTTGATTCCCGCTGGCATCCCGCTATTAGTGGTCGGCAAAGAGGACGCCCAGGCCATCGAGGCTTGCACCGCGCTTATGGCGAACCACCAGATCGACGTCGTCGGTTACCTGGCAGGAGGAATCGATAGCTGGCAGGCCGCCGATATGCCTACCGCGAGCCTGGCTCAGATATCCATTCATGACCTGCTGGGCAGGCTCGAAGCGCACGAGCCCGGTCTCACGCTGCTCGACGTGCGCGAGTCTTTCGAATGGGAGGAGCTGGGCTACGTCGAAGGCGCCGTGCTGATATCCCTTGGCGCGGTGGAGAAGCGTCGTGAGGAGCTACCGACCGGCGGGATTCTGGCGATCGTGTGCGAGCACGGCCTGCGCAGCAGCACGGCGGCCAGCATCCTGTCGTGTCACGGCTTCTCCAGGTTGCTTAACGTGGCCGAGGGCATGGCCGGCTGGCGAAGCGCGGGCTACCCCCTGATCGAGCAGACGAGCTAAGGCCAGCGGGGGCGAGGTCTGACCATGGCACAAGGCAATTCGGTGGTCAAGTGGATTTTCTGGTTCTTCGCCATATCTCTGACGTTTCTGGCGGGGAGGCTGTCGAGCGAGTTCTTCAAATGGCTGGTCGTCATGGGCTCGGCTCCGACCGCCGAGGCGAAGGGCATTATGGTTGGCTATCTGATCTCGGCGGCGATGCCAGTCCTGCTCCTGGGCGTGCCGGCAGTCCTCTGCTGGAGCTGGCTTCTCAGGTCACGCTACCGCAACGAGGCGATCGCGTTCCTCGTCCTGGAGCTGGCGTTTACTGCCTTTCAGGTTTACGGCGATGTGCAGGCCGGCGCGTCCATTCTGCTGCAACGCTGATCCTGTCGAAGAGCGGCGTGCTCTTGCCTGGACTAGGAGCATATTTGCCACGCGAAGCCGTGACCAGAATGATTAAGAGGAGGAATTGCCGTGTCACTGGATTGCTTGCTCAGGAATGCCAGACTCGTGGTACCACATCAGGGCATCTTCGAGGCCTCGGTGGGCATCAAGGATGGTGTGATCGCGGCCATTTACCGAGGGTCTGAGGCCGATGTGCCTTCGGAGCAGGGCACGAAGGTCATCGACGTCGATGGCCGCTACGTGCTCCCCGGCGTCATCGAGGCGCACGCCCATTGGGGGCGGCGCGACTGGGCCGATGAGTTCCTCCGCGAAACCCAGGTCGCGGCCAAAGGCGGTGTCACCACTATGTTCAACTTCCTGGGGCGTCCCGGCAGCTACCACTTGCAGTTCGACCAGATAGACGCGGCAGGCAGAGAGTGCTCCCACATCGACTTCGCCCTGCACCTCGGCATTATGTCCGACACGCACTACGACGAGATCGAGGAGTATGTCAGCAAGTATGGCGTGAGGTCGTTCAAGTTCTATATGGCCTATAAAGGTGACGAAGGCAAGGTCTTCAACGTGCAGGGCTGCGACGATGGTCTGCTGTTCGACGGCTTCGCCAAGCTGGCCAGGGTGGATAGAGCCGTGGCTTGCGTGCACGCGGAGAACGTCGAGGTGTCGTGGCGATTCAAGGATAGGCTCATTGCGCAGGGCAGAGACGACCTGGCGGCCTATTCCGAGTCCCGTCCTGACTTCTGTGAGGCCGAAAACGTGCAACGGGCCTACTATTTCGGCAAGGTCACGGGCTGTCCGGTTTACGTCGTCCACCTTACGTCGAAGGCTGGGCTCGACATGGTGAGGGAGTGGAAGCAGAAGCTCCCGGCGGCCTACGTTGAAACCTGCACCCCGTATCTTACCCACACGATGCACACCCCGATTGGGAAGATAGCCAAGTGCAATCCGCCGCTGCGCCTGGAAGCCGACATCGAAGCGCTGTGGGAAGGGTTGTTCGACAGGACCATCGATACGGTGGCCACCGATCACGCGACCTCAACCACACGGCAAAAGCTCGGCAGCATCTGGGAGACCCCGCCCGGCGTCCAGGGCTCCGGGACGCTGCTGCCAGTGCTATTGAGCGAAGGGGTTAACAGGCGTGGCTTGGGTCTGGAGAGAGTCGCCGAAGTCACCTCCCACAACGTGGCGAAGATCTTCAATCTTTACCCCAGGAAAGGCGCCATCCAGATCGGCTCCGACGCGGATTTCACCGTCGTCGACCTGGGCCTCGCGAAGACGGTGACGGCCGCGGAGCTTGGCTCGTACGCGGACTATACGATCTATGAGGGGCAAACGCTCAAAGGATGGCCCGTGCTCACGATGGTCCGCGGCGTAGTCGTCATGCAGGATGGACAGATAGTCGGTCCAAAGGGGCACGGGAGGTATCTGTACCGGTAATACCCTTTCCAGATCGCGGTTTCGTGTTAGTGTGACCCATCCTTCACTCGTTTACAATTGCGAGCGAGTGCAATTGCGAGCGAGTGAAGGACGTGGAGCAACCACGAAACACACGAAATACACGACAAATACGCGGGAAACGAGTATTAGAGACCATTCTGCCTAGAATGCCAAACCGGGAGACACGTTCAACAGCCAGCCAAAGCGTATGGGCGACCGGCCGGTCGCCCATACGATATCTGCTAATCGACAAATGGCACGACAGCCGTCAATTTCTCGCGGGAAGTCCGCCGGGGCCTGAGACCGGCACCCAGGTGCCTTTACCGGTGTCCCAACGCACGGCGTAGTAGTTATCCCCATTTATGCCGCGATGATCGGCCGCGCTCATGTTGTAGGTCCCAAGCACGCCTTCCAGGCCCTTGACGCTCTCGATCGCTTCCTTCAGCTTCGCGGGCGTGACGTCGGTGCCGGTCTTCTTCAATGCCGCGACGATGACGCCGGCCGCATCAAAGGTGGGGCTGGTGGGTATGTCGGGCTTCAACAGGTTGAACTGGGCCAGGCCCTTGCGGAACTCCGCTTGAATGTCCTTGGCTGGACCCGGCGGCAAGATATCGTACGCATCGATACGTGTCCCCGCGAAGTACAGCTCCGCCGGCAGAATGTCCTTGTTGACCTGCATCGAGGCATAAGTCTGGTTGCCATTGCTGGTGCCAACCGGGATATCGAGCCCAGCCTGCACAACCGCCTTGAACATCGTCGTGATCGGCGCACCAACGGCAGCCAATATTACTGCCTGGGCGCCGGCGCTCTTGATCTTGGCGGCCTGGGCGGCCATGCTCGTGGCCCCGGGATCGGCGTGTTCGTCCGCGACCAGACTCATGGACGCGTAATCCGGCTTTTTCAACAGATCTTTTATGGCATCGGTGACGGACTGGCCATTGGCATCCGCGGTGCCCAGCATCGCCACCTTGTTCCACCCCTTGGTCTTGAAGAAGTTCAGGAGCACCCGGTATTGCTCAGGATTGGAGGCCAACGCCGAAAAAACGTAGCTGTTGGGCTCGGGGTCTATCCCGGACCCCGTGAGATACAGCACCGGCCCGTTCTTCACCAGGGGAACGACGGCGGCGCCTGAGCTGGCAAGCACAGGGCCGAGGATCACGGGCACTTTCTTCGCTATCAGGTCGTTGGCAAGCTGGACCGATACCCTCGGGTTGCTCGCGTCGTCAAGTATCGAGATCTCGAGTGGCTGTCCGTTGATTCCACCTTGAGCGTTGATATACTTCTGGAAAGCTTCGAGGCCTGTCTTCTGCGATTGCCCGATAAAGGCTCCCGAACCGGTCAGGGCACTTATATAGTTGAGGGTGAACGGGGTACCTGACGCTTTGGCCTTGGCGGCCGGAGTGGCAGCCGGAGCGCCGGACTTTTCAGGAGCCTTCGTCGCAGCAGGAGCGGCTGCTGTGGCGGCTGGCGCTGGAGCTTTCTGAGGAGCGGTAGTGGGAACCGGTGTTGGCGTAGGCTGGCTGGCACACGCGGCCAGCAGACCGGCGACGACCATCACTAGTAACGCCAGAGCAGGGCGCGGCACCGATTCGATACGCATAGACGAATTCTCCTTTCAATATAAGAGCTATCAAAGCCTGATCACTATCACCAGTGCGAAGGGAAGCCATCTGGCCAGTCGGGACTACTCTGAAAATAGATTTTCATCCCTGGTGGTCCTTCCTCGCGAAGGATGGGTAACTCCGTGTGACACGTTCGTTGCGAGCCAAGTGCGAGGGGACCGGCCGTGGTGCCGGCCGATATCTGCTAGCCACAATAGCATTTGGCCTTGCTATTGTCAACAGACTGCCGTGCGCCCCCACGGGTGTCGGGCGCTCGGTTATCCCCAACGCCACTTCTTGCAACCACGTCGCTTTTGCCTGGTCGATTGCCGCCGCTAAGCAGATGGAGTATAATGCGTCCGTAGCCTGCTTTGCGTCGCCGTGGCACCTCGTTGACGCTTCCCAGTTTGAGACTGCGTTGAGGGAAGCCTCGTCGCCCGCTTCGCACGTCCCGTTCACGGCCGTCGCGGAGCGATCAGTGCACCACAGCGCGGCAGACATCGGCACGAGATCGACGAGTGAGACTCAGAAAGGATCTGCTGTTGTATAGTCTGACGCTTTCCCAAGCTCAAAAGGCGATGGCCAGGCTGGCGGCCATCGTGGAATCCTCCGATGACGCCATCATCGGGAAGACCTTGGACGGCGTCATCGTAACCTGGAACGCCGGGGCAGAGCGCCTCTACGGCTATTCATTAGAGGAAGTCGTCGGCAAGAACATATCCCTACTCGTGCCGCCCGGCCGCGCCAATGAGCTGCCGGAGATCCTGCAGCGGCTTGCGCGGGGTGAGCGGGTCGAGCACTACGAGACGGCCCGGGCCCGAAAGAATGGCAGTATGCTCGACGTGTCTGTCACCGCGTCGCCGATCAGGGATGTCGACGGCAACATCATCGGCGCATCGACCATCGCTCGCGACGTCACCTACCGCAGACGGATCGAACAGCAGCTCGCCGACGCACACCTCCAGCTCGCCGAGGCCCATGAGCAGCTCCAGGCTCACTACGCGCAGCTAGAGGAGCGGGTAGCAGTGCGCACAGCCGACCTGACGATGACGAACAAGCACCTCAAGCAGGAGATCGAACAGCGACAACGCACCGAGCGATGGCTTGAGCAGAAGAACATCGAACTGAGCAGCGCTAAGCTGGCGAAGGAACGCTTCCTGTCGGCGATGGGCCACGAATTTCGCCGGGCAGTCAACGTGGTTGTCGGCTTCAACGATGCCCTCTCGATGCTGCCGGGGCCCTTTACAAAGCACCAGGAGGAGCAGCTTCGCACGATCCGCCGCAACGCTCAGCTTCTGCCGTCGGTCATAAGCGACCTGCTGGACTTAGCTGAGATCGAGTCCGGCACGCTGCAAATCAGAACCGAGCCTGTCGATCCGGCCAGCGTGGCCCGCGAAGTAACTGCGCTCCTCAGGCCGATAGCAGAGCAGAAGGGGCTTAAGTTCATCGACAACATTCCCGACGAACGGATCATTCTGCACACCGACCGACGGGTGCTGCGGCGGATACTGCTGAACCTCACCAACTACGCCGTCAGTTTCACCGAGATGGGCACGATTCGCCTCGAGTATACCCGGGGACAGGAGGCGGGCGAGACGGTCACCGAGATCAGCGTGGTAGGCACGGGGAGCAGCATCCGGGAGGAGCACCAGCGGAAGATCGCGGAGGCGTTCAGACAGTTGGATAC
>JACPRP010000124.1 GCA_016189905.1 Chloroflexota bacterium
GTATATAGTTGACAATCTTCCCTCTCGGCGTTACAATGGAATTGCAGGAAAGGTAGCCTGCCCGACGACGATGCGGCAACCAAAGGAGGTTGCAGCGATGAGCAAAGATATGACCGTCCGGATCGGCGGTGAATCCGGCGAAGGCGTTATCACCGCGGGGGAAGTGCTGGCGCTGGCAAGCGCCCGCCTCGGATTGCACGTTCACACCTATCGCACCTATCCGGCAGAGATGCGAGGTGGCCCCGCCATTTTTCAGGTGAGGCTCGGCGACCAACCGGTGCTATCTCAGGGCGATATCGCCGACGTCCTGCTGGCCTTCAATACCGAGGCGTACCACAACAACCGCGGCGACGTTCGTCCCAACGGGGTGCTGATCTACGACGCCGATGCGCTAAAGCCGGCCGACGACGGCTTCATCTATTACGGGCTGCCGTTGACCACGATTGCCACGCGGCAACTGGGCTACTCCAGAGGCAAGAACATCGTGGCGGTGGGCGCGCTGGCCGCCATTCTGGGGCTCCCTCAGAGCGCGCTCGAGACCGTCGTCGGCGAGAAGCTTGGACGGAAGAACGAGCAGATCGCGCGAAAGAACGTCGCGGCCCTTATAGCCGGCTTCGATTACGTCCACACCAACTTCAGTAGAACAGACAGGCTGGGCATCACCTCTAGCAATATCGGTGGCCACCTGCTGCTTGATAGGGTCGAGGGTCGAGGGCTGTCCGCCTTGGGGACTCCGCTCGCGGAGAGGGTTGAGGCTGGCGATCCTCGTGGACAGTTGCTGCTCTCGGGTAATCAAGCGATCGCGCTGGGCGCTCTGGCTGCGGGCTGCAAATTTTTTGCGGGCTACCCGATAACGCCGGCCACGGATATCATGGAGCTTCTGGCTGCCGAGCTGCCGCGGTTTGGCGGCAACGTGGTGCAGACAGAAGACGAGATAGCGGCACTTTCCGCGGCCATCGGCGCCTCGTACGCGGGCGTCAAGGCTATGACGGCGACGTCTGGCCCTGGGCTGTCTCTAATGAGTGAGCTGATCAATCTCGCATCGACCGCGGAGATACCTGTGGTCATCGTGGATTCGCAGCGGGCCGGGCCGAGCACCGGAATGCCGACGAAGACGGAGCAGTCGGACCTGAATCACATGCTATATGGCGGGCACGGCGAGGCTCCGCGCATCGTCATCGCGCCGACGTCCGTCGAGGACGCCTTCTACAAGATCGTCACCGCGTTCAACCTGGCCGAGCGCTACCAGATGCCTGTGATCGTCGCAATGGATCAGTCGCTGTCGCTGCGTACACAGACGATACCTCGTCCCCAAACCGACGACATACGCATCGTCGCGCGGGAGGTGCCCGATTTGCGGCAGGCGGTCGAGTACAAGAGATACGCGCTGACCACCTCTGGCGTATCGGCCAGGGCTATTCCGAGCGAGGTCGGCGGCTTGCATGTGGCCACCGGTCTGGAACACGACGAATATGGCCACCCGAGCTACGACCCGTACGTTCATCGCTCGATGGTGGCGAAGCGATATCAAAAGCTGGCGGAGGCGGGCGAGGAATTTCGCGAAGTTCACCGCTTCGGCGCTGCGGCGCCCAATATTGGGGTTGTCGGGTGGGGTTCGACGGAGGGCGCCGCGCGCGAGGCGGTGACTTTAGCGCAAGCGAAGGGAATCGCGGTGGCGGGCCTTTATCCATCGGCGCTGAGTCCGCTACCTGAAGAGGAGATCACATCCTTTGCCCGGTCGTTGCGGGCCCTGATCGTCGTCGAGGCGAACTACACCGGCCAGTTCGCCGGTCTACTGCGCGCCAAGTACGGGCTCGATAGCATTCATTTGAACCGGTTCGACGGTCTCCCGTTCACGGCGGAAGATATCTTCCGCAAGATCAAGGAGGTGGCTGACAATGGCTGAGGCTGAGATGGTCACCAGGCGAAGCCCCCTGGAGTACAAGAGCGATCTGAAGCCGGTCTGGTGCGCAGGCTGCGGCGCTTATGGTGCGCTCGCTTCCCTTTACCGCGCGCTGGCCAACATCGAGGTGAGGCCGGAGAATCTGGTCATCGTCTCAGGCATCGGCTGCACGAGCCGGCTGCCGGGCTTCGTCAAGGCCTACGGCTTTCATACGGTGCACGGCCGTTCATTGCCAATTGCCACCGGGGTCAAGGTCGCGAACCCGGCGCTCACGGTGCTGGCGGTCGGCGGCGATGGCGATGGTCTGGCCATCGGTGGCGGTCATTTCCCCCACGCGGCGCGCAGAAACGTCGATATCACGTACGTCATGCTCGATAACTCGGTATATGGCCAGACCAAGGGCCAGAGCTCGCCGACGAGCCTCCCCGACGCCGAAACGAAGACGACCCCCTACGGGGCAGTCGAGAGTGCACTGAACCCAATGGCGATGGCCCTGGCCTACGATGTGTCTTTCATTGCCCAGGGATACGTCGGGAACGCCCAGCAGTTGACGGACATCATCCAGCAAGCTATGCGGCACAAGGGCTTCTCTTTTGTCCACGCCCTGAGCCCGTGCGTCACCTTCAACGATTCGTATCAGTACCTACAGAGCCGCGTCTTCGACATACCTCAAGACCACGACGTTCACGACAAGATCAAGGCATTTCAGCTCGCTCTGATTACGGATAGGCTGCCCCTCGGGGTCTTCTACGTAGACAACAGGCCCACTTTCGAAGAAGAGCTTGAAGCAGTGCGCCAGAAGGCTCTGTCACGCGGCAAGGCCAGCATCGATTCGCTCCTGGATCATTTTGCGTAGAAGTAGCTTCCTATTGTTAGAATGATTCTTGACAACGCGCAGTTCAGTTGACATCTTGCACTA
>JACPRP010000125.1 GCA_016189905.1 Chloroflexota bacterium
AAGCAGAAACAGTTCACTTTTCAAGCATTAAGAGTTCACTTTTCAGTCGTTACTGACAAAAGTCAAGTTTGGCTGGACAAGTTCTAAGAAATGTTGTATATTTTGTTGTCGGACGAATGCAGGCTAAAAAGCTGGAGGTGAACTCGTTTGGCCAATACCAAATCAGCTATAAAGATGATCCGCGTGGCGGAGCGAAGACGGGCGCGCAACAAGCCGTTTCGCTCGGCAGTCAAGACTTACATTTCTAAAGCCGAGCGCTCGATCACACGGCGCGATCTCGATATCGCGGCGAGCGCTGTGGCCGAAGCAATTAGCGAGCTCGACAAGGCCGCCGAAAAGGGGATCATTCACCCGAACAACGCGGCGCGCCGCAAGTCACGGCTCATGCGCAAATTCAACCTTGTCAAGACGTCTTAGTGCCAGGTAGGCGTGACGCGTTCCTGGCACCATCACCCCCTCGCACAAGATCAGCGCAGCACGGTGTTTCTTGTAGAAGCGTTGCTGGGCCCTCTGCATTAAGCTCGGTAGAACGCTTTCGCGCTGTTTCGCGCGTTGCGGTTTAACCACCTTATTAGGTGGTGACGGCAACAAAATAGCGAAGTTCGATCGAAGATTCGAGCTTCGCGCGCCGCTGCAGCGAGCGCGCTAATGCAATCCTTCAGCGGAAGGACCCGATCGAGCGGGCTAAGGCCATCCTTCAGCGGAAGGACCCGATCGAGCGGGCTAAGGCCAGTCTTTCAGATATGATATCAGGTCGGTTTGCTACCTACCGAATATTCCACCGAGCGGGCCTTCGCCCCCGATCAGTGACCGAATCTGTTCGGGGGAGCGTTGCTTGATGAACTCAATGGCTACATCAGCGGCAGTCTCGGCCTGCTGTCTATCGAGCCCGACGCGTTCCTGCAAGAGCTTAATCAACTCTTCGCGCATTGGTTTACCTCCTCTCCAAAGCGGTTATGGTTAGGCTTTATTGGTCAGCCCCCTGGCAGGGTGACGAGCTCGTCGCCTCTGCGATAACGGCAGGGCGCCAAATAACTATCGCAAAACGCCGTGACATTGCTGATCGAGCTCCTCAGTGTTTGTTAAGCGGCAGGGTGAAATGGAAGGTGCTGCCCTTGCCCAATTCGCTCTCGACCCAAGTGCGGCCACCGTGCGCCTCCACGATTCCCTTTGTGATGTAAAGACCGAGCCCCACGCCTGCCGCTCGCCTTTCACGGTAGAGGCGGGAATACGGCTGGAACAGAAGAGGGATGTCTTCATGGGCGATGCCGCTGCCCCGGTCACTCACGCTCACCGACGCCTCTCCATCTGTTCGGCACACCATCACCAGCACCTCACTGCCTTCGGGCGAGTACTTGGTGGCATTGCTCACAAGATTGGTGATGGCCTGGGCTACTCGTTGTCGATCCCATAGTCCCTCCACGGATCCGTCTGGCGCCTTCAGGATCAATCGGTGGCGAGTGGCGATAGCCTGCTGCTCCTGGATGACCTGCCGAGCTACCGTCGTGAGGTCCGTGGCCTCCCGCTCAATGGCGAAGCGTCCCGCCAGAATGCGTGAGAAGTCCAGGAGATCGGCGATCAGGCGATTAAGCTTGCGCGCCTGTTGTTCGACTGTCTCCAACATCTTATCACGGGACTCGGGCTCCAGGGCCGTCCACCGACGCAGCACCTGTACATAGCCGATGAGCACGGTTATCGGCGAGCGCAACTCGTGGGCCACCACTGAGATGAATTGCTCTCGACGCATCCGCTCCTCCTCGAGCTCTTCGGCGCGTCGCCGGCCCTCCTGGAACAGGCGCGCGTTCTCGATGGCCATGCCGAACATATCCACCGCCCGGGTGACGGTGTTCAGATCTTCACGGGCAAAAATGCGAGGCGTACGCGTGGCAAACGCAATCACGCCAACGGGTCTCCCTGCCGCACGCATCGGCACAGCCACCACGGAGCGATAACCCTCGGATTCGGCGACGGCCCGAGCGGAGGCGAATTCGGGACCAAGCTGGGATACGTCCTCAACCACCCGAATTTCGCCAGCGGTGAAGGCGGCCGCAGCCAAGAAGGGAGCATCGAAAGGTATCCGGCTGAAGATGCGCTGGGCCGCTGGCCCGATGAAGCGGTGCGCCACCAGCACTAACTCCCGTCGTTCCCAATCAGCCAGGAAGGCAATCACCGAGTCCGCGCCGAGCACGTCGAGTGTCTGCTCTATTATCGTTCCCAAGACGGTGTCCACATCCAGTTTCTGACTCAGCGCCTCTCCAATCTGCGACAGCACCTCTCGCTGCCGCGCCCAGCGTCGCTCCTGGGTCACGTCCCGCGCAACCACGACGACCAACTCGACCTGGCCTCTCTCGTCAAAGACCGGCACCGCGCTGTATTGCGCCAGGTGGTCTTCGCCATCCTGCAGACGCACTCGCGCCTCCATGAACAGCACTCGCTCCCCGTGCAGCGCCCGTGCAAGGGCGGATTCCTCCGGTGGGATCGGGCGCCCATCAAGATAGCGGGCATTGAAAAGCCGCCGGAACTCGGCAACAGGCTTGAGCGCCTCCTGTCGGTCTGTGAACCTACCAAGGCGCACCAGCGCTGAATTGACGGCCACCACATCGCCCCGCCGATCCACGACCACGACTCCGTCGGGCACGGCCTCGATTATGGCCTCGAGCTGCCTGATCCTCGCCTCAGCCTGGACGCGAGCGGCCTGCTCCCGGGCAAGCTGCTCGCGCGCTTTCTCTGCCCGTTTGCGCTCGGTGATATCCTCGACCACGGCGATGAAGTAACTTGGCTCGCCCGCTGGTCCTCGCACGAGCGACACCGTGAGATCTGCCCACACGAGCGAGCCATCCTTGCGGATATAGCGCTTCTCCATCGTGTACGTGCGAATCTCACCAGCAAGGAGGCGATGGACATACACGAGATCGGCCTGGAGATCCTCGGGGTAGGTGATATCCTGAAAAGTCAGCCTGGCGAGCTCCTCGCGCGTGTAATCGAGGATATCGCATAGCCGCTGATTGACACGCAGGAATCGTCCTTCCAACCCTACATGCGCCATGCCCACGGCGGCCTGCTCGAACGTGGCGCGAAAGCGCTCCGCGCTATCCTGTAACGCGTCCGCTGCCCGCTTTCGCCCCGTCACGTCCCGAAAGTACACTGACAGCCCATCTTCCGAAGGATAGACGTGCACTTCGTACCACGCGTCGAACGGGGGGTAATACTCCTCGAATACGATTGGCACTCGTTCGGAAATCGCTTTCTGATATTGGCGGTAAAACGCCGTTTCTCTCGCAGCCGGAAACTCTTCCCATATGTTCTTGCCGACAAGGTATCTTCGGCTCTTCCGCAGCACCTGCTCCGCCCGCTTGTTCACATAGGTGAACCGCCACTGGCGGTCCAGCGCCAAGAAGCCGTCGGTGATGCTTTCGAGAATGTCGATAGTCTGCTGTCGCGCCGCCTCGGCCTGATCCGCCTGCTTTCGCAATCGCGCGAGCAGCCGCTGCTGCTCGCGCTCCATGCGGGCCTGAGCCGATACCTCGCGCCCCGCGATCAGCACGCCCACGCCATCATCTAACGGCACGGGAGAAAGGGTGCAATCCCACCAGGTCTCACGTCCGGCGACGCGATGCGCATGTCGCGGTACGACAACCGTCTCACCACCCAGGGCTCGGGCCTGCGCTTCCAGCATCAGCTCACGTGAATCGGGCAGCAGATCAAGTATATTCCTGCCAACCGCCTGCTCAGCTTGCAGTGACGTAGCTCTCAGCCACTCGACGTTGGCAGCGATGACGCGATTATCGGGGCCGAGCAGGCAAAGAGCAATTCCAGCTCGCTGGAATATGGTCGAAAGCAGCGCCCGGTCCTCTGCGCATCGCGCAAGCAACATCCGTGGCTCGTGCTCTGCCCCGCCCGCCGCACCAGGCGGCGTCGTCGATTCTGCACCTTCGTCGATCGGCCCCATTGGACCTCTGCTGCCTGCCTTCCCCTTGCTGGGCGCCATTCGCTCCTCGGCACTGCCACCTGGTTCGATGCGGATTCGAAAGTATCGTTTCAGTGCTGTGTCAACCACATCATCGCAATTTCGATGCCGCGTTGTTCCACCTGTCGGGGTCGCGGGCCTGATGAAGCTCAATAGGATAACCGGATTTCGGAGGTGGCGGTGCATTTGGCCTTGCAAAATGCTGAAAATCATCTTGACCAAATGCCGCCAGACGAGTATGATATGTTCAAAAAGTGGGGAGGTTTTTTCGGATGGGGATCATCATCAACGCCGATGTTTGTCAGGGAGTTGCCGATTGCGTCGAGGTGTGTCCGGTCGAGGTTATCGCGAGCCAGGGTGGCAAATGCGTTGTCGTACAAAACGACGAATGCATCGAGTGCGAGGCTTGTATCTCTGCCTGTCCACATGGCGCCATCGCGATGGAGTAAGGCGCTTCCTTTTTTCAAGGTATCGAAGCGCGAAACGCCATTATCCCGGCTACGGCGAGGTCTCTTTCGGGGACCTCGCCTTGGCTTGTCTCGCCAAGGCAGGTTTGTCATTTGTCAAACGCGGCGCGGTGGGCGAAGGTCTGGGGGCGCAAAGGATGGTTTACAGGATGGATGAGCGATGATATTAATCTACATAGTTTGCGCAAATACCGAAGAAGCAAGAAGGATATCCAGCCATCTGGTGGAGCAGCGGCTTGCTGCCTGCACGAATATGCACCCGATCACGTCCACTTACTGGTGGGAGGGGAAGGTGGTCGAAGAGAACGAGATCGCGCTGATAGCCAAGACCGTGCCGGCCAATTTCGAACGGGTCAAGGAGGCCGTCCTCAAGCTACACAGCTACCAGGTGCCTTGCATTATCTCGATTCCCGTCGACCACGTCGAGTCCAGGTATCTAGAATGGCTGCAGGGTGAGATTCGATAAGGAATCTCGCCGCCCACACATCATTTTTCCACAATCATGTATTCACTGCCCAAGCCCCAGGGTAGCTTGACCCACCTATGCACGAGTGCTATACTGCGCCCGACCAATAAACAGCAGCAAGTACAAATCGGTTCAGTAGCTTCCGGCAGAGGGAATACGGGAGCAATTCAGGGCGAAATCGATTTGAAGAAGGTTATCGATTAACAGTTTATGGACTACGCTATCAAGAGTGCTGGGGAAGTATCAATAGTGGAAATGAATCAATCGGCATGGGTAATTGGGATTGATACCGGCGGGACGTTCACGGACCTGGCGGCGGTGAACGTGGCCACGGGAACGAAACATGTCACCAAGGTGCCATCCACCCCTGGGAATCCGGCCGAGGGAATTCTTGGTGCGCTGCGGACCTTCTCGCTGGAATGTGGGGCTCACCTTGGGCAGATCACCTTTCTGGCGCACGGGACTACGGTGGCAACCAACGCCGTCCTCGAAGGCAGAGGCGCCAGAGCCGGGTTGCTCATCAACCGTGGGTTCCACGCGATCTACGAGATGCGGGCCGGGACGCGACCCGGCCAGGTGGACCTTGTGGACCCGCGCTACCAGAAGCCGCGCTCGCTGATTCCACTATCACTGACGCGTGGGGTATCGGGGCGGGTGGCCTACGATGGGGCGATCATCGAACCCCTCGACGAGGACGACGTTCGCCAGGCCGTAGAATCCCTTCGGGAAGAGGGTGTCGAGTCCATCGCCGTCGTCTGCCTCTTCTCGTTCATGAACCCGTCCCAGGAGGAGCGCATCGGGGCGATCATCCGGGAAGCCTACCCAGGCTGCAGGGTATCCCTGTCGAGCCAGGTCTTGCCCGTCATTCGCGAGTATCCCAGGCTCTCGACGACGGCTCTAGACGCCTATGTCGGACCTGTGGTCGAGCGATACTTCCAGGACCTGCAGCTTCGCGCGCGGCGCGAGGGGCTGAACACACAGCAGTTCTACGTGATGCAGTCCAACGGTGGGTTGATGCGCATCGTTCTGGCCGTGCACTATCCCAACGAGACCCTCCTGTCCGGGCCCGCCGCGGGGGTCGTCTTCGGTACCCGACTCGGGGAGCAGACAGGAGACGAGAACCTGGTAACCCTGGATATGGGAGGCACGAGCACAGACATGAGCGTGATCCGGCGCGGCGGGTTCTCGCTGACGCGGGAGGGCAAGATCGCCGGCCAGGAGATAGGCACGCCGATGATCGAGATCGAGACGCTGGGCGCAGGCGGCGGGGCCATAGCCTGGATCGCCAAGGACGGGCTGATGAAAGTGGGGCCACAGAGCGCCGGCGCGGCGCCCGGACCGGCCTGCTATGGCAAGGGAGGGCAAGAACCCACGGTGACAGACGCGAACGTGGCTCTCGGATACCTGGATGCCGGCCGGTTTCTCGGAGGCAGAATGCAGGGCAGCGCCGAACTGGCGCGAGAGGCTCTCGCCCGGGTCGGACGGGGTCTGGGGCTTGACGCTATCGAGACGGCCATCGGCGTGAACCGGATCGTCAACACACACATCGCCGGAGGGCTGCGCCTGACGTTGACCGACAAGGGGTGCGATCCGAGTCGCTTCACGCTGGTGGCCTTTGGCGGGTCGGGACCGGTTCATGCCTGGCGGGTGGCCGAGGACGTGGGCATACCCCGCATAATCATCCCACCTCATCCCGGCATCGGCTGCGCCATCGGCCTGCTTCAGACCGACGTTATCCACGTCTATATGCAATCCTACCTGGTGGATCTGGGCACGGCGCTCCTCGGCGAGATCAACGAGCGGTTCGTTTCGCTCGAGAAGCGGGCTTATGAAGATGCTTCCGTAGAAGGATTCCCCAGGGAGGATGTCCGCCTCGTCCGACAGCTTGACCTGCGCTACCCACACCAGAGCTACGAGCTATCCGTCGATTGTCCGCTGCATGAGCTCACAGAGGAAGACCGCGCTCTCATTCGCGCCGCGTTCGACGCGCAGCATGAGCAGGTCTATGGAATCTCAGGTCCGGATGAAAAGGTGGAAGTCGTCAACGTGCGTGTGCGCTCGGTGGTGCCTCAGCGTCATACGACGGCGATGCAAACCGAGAAGCAGCCCGATGCGGGGGAAGGCGGTCCGCGGGGAAGACGAATGGCCTATTTCGAGGCGCTCGGCGGGTTTGCGGAGGCGATGGTTTACGATCGCGCGCTGTTGAGCCCCGGCAATAGAGTGCCTGGCCCGGCGATCGTCGAGCAACTCGACTCCACCACCGTTATCGGGCCAGCCTGGCTGGGACGGGTGGACACTTTCGGCAACATAATCATCGAGAAGAAAAGCGGGGAGGGCGCGTGATGACGGTGGACCCTATCACTCTGGAGGTCGTACGCAACCGTCTGGGGGAGATCGTCGGGACGATGGAGAGGCTGTTGTTCCACAGCGGTTACTCGCCCATCCTGCGGGAATCCTTCGACGGCAGCGCCTGCATCCTGGACGGCAACGGCCAGGCGGTCGTCGGCTCCGGCATGCCCATCCATCTCTTCCCTTACTACTACACTGTTCAGGCCATCATTCAAAGGCACGGGGAGCGGATGCGCCCCGGCGATGCCTTCATTCTGAACGATCCCTACGTCGGGGGCAGTCTGCACGTCCCCGACGTGGCCATCGTCACTCCTGTTTTCTACCAGGGACAGCGCGTCGCCTTCTGCGCCAGCATCGCGCATAAGCCAGACATCGGCGGGCTCGTCGCCGGCTCGTCGGGAGCTGGAGCCCGTGAGATCTTTCACGAGGGTCTCTTGATCCCGGGTGTGCGCTACTGGACCAGCGACGGGGTCAACCCCGACGTGGAGGCCATGCTGCGCCACAACAGCCGCACGCCCGACGAGGTACTCGGGGACCTGCGAGCGCAGGTGGGCTGCACACGGGTCGGCAGGCGACGCCTGATGGAATTATGCGACGAGTACGGGGTCGAGACGGTGACCGAGAGCTTCGAGTTGCTCATCCAGCGAGCCGAGCGACTGCTGAGAATGGAGCTGCTCAGCCTGCCCGATGGCGAGCAAGAGGCCGAGGGATTTCTCGACGACGACGGCGTGGACCTGGGCCATCCGGTGCGCTTCCACGTGCGAATCCGCAAGCAGGGCGAGGAGATCGAGTTCGACTACAGCGGCAGCAATCCGCAGGTCAAGGGGCCGGTCAATCTGCGGCCGCAGAGCAGTGAGACGGCGGCGGCCCTCGCGTTGATCGGCTATCTGGACCCGTCGATCCCCATCAACGACGGGCCGCGACGCCTGCTCCGCTTCGTCAATCCGCCGGGGCTGGTGACCAACGTGCAGCACCCCGCACCCATCAACACCTACTACGCGACGATGCTGCTGCTATTCAGTTGCGTGCAACTGGCGCTGTCGAAGTTCGATCCCGCGCGAGCGATCGCGCCTCCCGGTTTCAGCGCGGGAGGCATCACGTTTGGCTACGCGCAGTCGCGCACGGGCCAGCCGGCGGTGCAATACGAGCTGATCGGCTCGTCGTTGGGGGGGACGCCCGCCGGGGATGGGGCCTTCGGCACCAGCCCTCTCTACCACATCACGACCAGCCAGCCGGTGGAAATATTGGAAACTGAGTACCCGCTGCAGGTCACACGCTTCGAGCTACTGCCAGATTCGGCCGGCGACGGCAAACACCGGGGCGGGCCGGCATACCTTCGCGAGTACCGGCTCCTCACTGAGGCCAAGTTCTCCTTGCGCAGAGGCGGCGCTCGGGACGGCGGCTGGGGAGTTGTAGGAGGGCATGGTCCGAGGCCCTCGACCTGCATCGTGAACCCGGGCACCGACTGCGAAGAAAGGCTGCCCGCTCTGGCAACGCGAGACCTGAAGCCAGGGGATATCGTCCGGCTCACCTCGCCCGGCGGAGGCGGCTACGGCAGCCCGTTGGAGCGTGATCCCCTCGCGGTGCTGGAGGACGTGCGCAACGGCCTCGTGTCGCGGGAGGTGGCGCGAGAGGTGTATGGGGTGGTAGTTCGGCCGGGGCTGGATGGCGTCGACGAGATGGCTACCGCCGAAGTTCGGGGGGGAAGGCGAGAGCGTTCGGCGGGTTGAGCTGGCGCCTGGGTTGGCCCAGGCGGCGTCTCAACTTCGCGATCAGCGCCTTGCCCATGTCCTGTCGATACGCTTCGCCGACCTCCTGGATCAGCGCCTGCAGTTGGTCCTGGCCGTAACCCAGTGGTCCAGCCATCTCAGCCAGGGCGCGGAAATCGCTTTCCGTATCACGGTGGCCAATGGCACTGTCGATGAGGAAGCACAGAGCGACCAGCCGCATGCCATCGGCGGGTCATCCCAGTCGCGCAGCCAGGTAGCCCAACTGGTGCAAGGCAGCCGCTTCGCCCGCACGGTCGCTGCCCCCGCGACTGACCCTCAACGCCTCCTGCACTTTGCCCCTGGCCTCCCCGTACCGGGCAACCCTGATGTCGATGTTGGCTGCTTGCCTCATCACACTCGCTGCGCCGCGCTCGTCGCCCAGGGCACTGAAGAGCTCAAGGGCAGCCGCCGCGGCCTCGCTCGCCGCCTGATACTCGGCCAGTTGCTCGTGCATCTGACTGAGCTGTAACGCGATCCGCGCATGGGCCAACCGCTCGGCTGGGGTTTTCCCGGAGTATTCGTCCCCCAGGCCTTTCAGGAGCGCCATGCGCTCTCTCGTCTTCCCCTCTTCAGCACTGCGGAAACCTGGAAGCTGGTTCAGCGTCTCCGTCAACATCGAAAGGCGCGCCACCTCTGGAACCTTGAACTCGTAGACCCCGCTGTTCCAATCGAAGAAGTCCGGGGCGTTCCGCGCGAGCAACGGCACCGCAAACTCCGGCAGCCAGAATACCAGTGGACGGTCCAGGCGACGATAAGCCGCACGACGCCAGTTGAGCTGGCTCAGTACCTCTCGAGCGCCCTTCTCGTCAACAGACGTGAGGAGCGCCTCAAGCCCGTAGATGAAGAGTATCACATCCTCAGGGGCTTCATTCCTCGCACTGGCGACGGCTTCGTGTGGGTCGCACTCGCGACGAAGGGTGATCTCGACTATCGGTCGCCCCACCATCGTCTTCAACTGGCGCACCATGTCCGCTCTGAAAAGCGGCACGTTGCAGAGGGCGATGTACAGGCTGAAGCCTCGGGACCGGCGCAGGGCACGAACGAGGCGCTCGAAATCCGCCAAAGGGGTCCACGGGCCAATGGTTCGCGTCCGGGGGGGGCGCTGGGTCATCTTTCTAGCCATTCACGCACTCTCGGTATCGCCAGAACAGCGGGGTGCAGGTCCGCCCATCGCTGGTGGTTTTGATATTCCAGTACCAGGCGCAGGTGCAGGAGTCGGCCGGGAATGTCATCGCCCGCGACGCGCCGCAGTCTGTGGACCTGCCGAAGTCGTTCGATGTCTTCGTCGCGCACGAGCTGGTCGTAGTCCCTGATCAGCCGTCGAATTGGCGCCTCACAGTGATCCAGAGCGATGCGGTCGTCGGTCTCATCGCAGGCGAAGCGCACGAGGCGCAGAAGGTCTCGAATCGATCCTCCACTCATCTCGACCAGGCGCTCGACGATCTCCGGTTTCTCAAACACCCGCTCCACGTTCACGCGCCTGGCCACCACTTCGAAAAGCGCCCGGCGTCCTTCGGCGCTAGGGGTTTGCCCGTCAGATTCAAATACCTTGACCATCGGGATGAGATCCGTCTCCGCGAAGGCGTCGCCCAGGTTCACATTGAACACCAACCAGACAGGGACCGTGTAGATAATGTGGCATTGCGGCGCTTTCAGTTGCTCGGCGTGATGCACGAAAAGCGCAGAATCGCTGGTCTGGCCATCCGCCAGAGTCTGGTAGAACATCTTCTCTGGCGACAGGCGAAGGCGCCTATGGTTGGGGTCACGCCTCACGACGCGGCGGCGCTGCTAAGGGAGCCACCTGTTGTCGCTAAGAATTATAGCTCACCGGCGAGGGTATGTACAGGCCGCTTTCGAACACCGGCGGGCAAGGTGCGAGTACCCAGCAGTCTTAGACCACAGCCTTAGGCCATGTTTCGAGCGCTAGTTGCTCAGTTGCGAACACACCTCGCTTCCCAGTTAGCGGGCGGGTGGCACGAGACGGCCCTCGTGCGCATCAAGCTAAGACGCAATTCAGCAACGAAAGAGCCCGTGCGGCCGACCAAGCCACTCCTCTCCCTCACGCTTGAGGGAGAGGCTGGGTGAGGGTGCCCTGATCTCAGTGCTTGAAAGGTGCATCAATCCCCGATCGATCTACACCTTGATTCTGTTCTTGGCCAACTTTTCGCCGGTGATGTAGTGATCGCCTCTGAGGGCTAGCTCGGCCTCTTCGGCGATCTCGTCGGGCCAGTAGCCGAGGGAGGAGCCGTACCAGGGCATCTTGGGCGATAGCGTTGGCAGGCCTTCCTCCTCCCAGATCTGGCGGGCTCGCTCCATGAACTGCTTCGCAGGCAGGGAGGTTGGCGGGTAGCCCCATTTCCTCGTGGCGTCGACCAGCAGGGTAGACGTCTGCGGGCGCGTCGTCAGATGGAGCTTCTCACTCGGCGGAACGGCCGATGGGTCCAGGCCGGCGGTTCTGCCCTGGGCGACGCTGAGATCGCGATGCGGCTGCATGCGATAGCACAGCGCCCAGGCGACGGAATCCATATCTCGCGGGTCGATGTCGTCGTCGACGGCGATGATGATCTTCGAGTAGCTGGCGGTGGCGGCGGCAACGCCGTATAGCGCCTGCCACACCTGCGGCGTGGTGCTGTTCTTCAACACAATGACGCCCAGCATTCGCCCGCCGCTATCCTCGTGGTAGCCCATCTCGATGACGCTATCGATGCCCAGGTCGTGCTTCAGGAGCTTAAAATGAGCGGCCTCCATGCCCATCTGGGTCATCAAGCTGCTCTCACTGGGCGGGAACTGGCTGAGATAGGCATTCCAGATCGGCTGTTTGCGATGGGTGATGCACTTGACGTTTAAGAACAGGTTGGGCCCGGCCATCCCCATATAGCCAGTGAATTCGCCGAACGGTCCCTCGCGCTCGAGGGCGTCGGTCGGAATCTCACCCTCAATGACGATCTCGGCGGTGGCCGGAACCTCGACGTCGACCGTCTTGCACTTGACCAGTTGGATCGGCTCGCCGGCGATGCCGCCCGCGACGCCTAGCTCGTCGAAGCCATAGGGGACCTGGGTTACCGCCACCAGACCGACGTTGGGCGTTGGGCCGATCACGACGGCCGCCGGCATTGGCACGCCTTGCGCCTTGTACTTCTGCCACTGCTGTCGGAGGTCCTTGGGCATCGTGGCGCAGATTCCCACCCTGGTCGGGCTCTTCAGCATCGTCCGGTAGTTGCCCACGTTCCTGCTGCCGGTTTCCGGGTCCTTGGATATCCAGTTGCCCGCGGAAAAATAGGGGGCGTTGTCGAAGCCAGGGGTCGAGTTGGGGATGGCGAACTCTTCCAACGCCCCGTGCTCCATCAGGCTATCGCCCAGGTGCACCTCTTCCTGGCACGATCCGGACGCGACCATAACAGGCGCAATGGGATGGAGCTGAGCCTCGTCCCATTTCTTCATGATGTGGTCTCTACTTGGCTCGGTCGCCATGGCCATAGCATAGATCGCCCTGGAAGCTGCGTGCGAGCCTACCAGCACCTGGCCAAAATACTTCTTGCCCTTGGCATCCGTGATGTTCTCGAACAGGAACGTCTTCCTTTCCTTCTCCGGCAGGCCGCGGAACTCCCATCTGACCAAGGGCATGAGCTCCGTGTCCTTGTTGATCTCACGCTTGATTCTTATTAGCTTGTCGTTTTCCTCAAGAACGCGGATATACTCTCTAAGGTCCCTGTAATAGCCCATTCTAAGCACCCTCTTCTTTCTGTTGTTCCCTGGAATGGTTCGCTGGCAAGAAAACGCCAGATCTACTGGGGATTTATGTCTTCAAAGCGCCCGGAGCGGGTTCGCCAGGCGCGAACAATATAGCACGGCGAAAGTGGCGTGTCAATGTAAGCACATCGCGATAGGTGTGGCAGGCGCATTCACCGTCCTTCTGCGGAAGGATGTATCCTTCTGCGGAAGGACAAAGGGCGCAACGAAATACTGGGAGGCACTGTCCCTCTGCAGAAGGGCAGTGAACCCTATCGCGACATAGTCAGGATGAACCTTGACGTAGGTCGCGCGGGTGAATTATCATCTGGGTGCACGAAGTGACTATAGCAATTTAGGAGCACATCCAGTAGGAGCACATCCAATAGGAGCACATCCAATAGGAGGGATCGCCGAGTTGAACGAGACGCCACCAGCCCCACGCGAAGAATCCACCTACGCCACGTCAGGCGTCGACACGGAGCAGGCCGCGTCTTCGCTGAAAGGCATGCTCGCGTGGATCGGCAAGACGCTTTCTTTCCGCCAGACCATCGGCGCAGCCAGGCTGCCCATCGGCTATTTTGCCAACGTCGTGGACATCGGGAACGGTATGGGGCTGGCCATCTCCACGGACGGTGTCGGAACTAAGGTGCTGGTCGCGCAGATGATGGGTAAGTACGACACCGTGGGGATCGATTGCGTCGCGATGAACGTCAACGATATCATCTGCGTAGGCGCCGAGCCGATCTCGCTGGTCGATTGCATCAGCGTTCAAGAGGCGTGGCCCGATCTTCTGGAGGGAATCGCCAAAGGCCTCTGCAGAGGCGCGGAGCTTGCCAGGGTGACCATCACCGGTGGCGAGATCGCCCAGATTCGCGACATCATCAAAGGCGAGCGCGAAGGCTACGGCTTCGACCTCGTCGCCACGGCCATCGGCCTGATCAGGCTGGACAGCATGATTGTCGGCGCCGACATCCAGGAAGGAGACGCTATCGTCGGCCTGCGCAGCAGCGGCATCCACAGCAACGGTATGACGCTGACCAGAGAGGTCTTTTTCCGCCGCGCGGGCATCGCCCCCAATAAGCACTTCGACGAGCTAGGACGGACGCTGGGGGAGGAGATTCTGGAGCCCACCAGGATTTATGTACCGGAGATTATGGATGTCCTTAAGGCCAATATCGCGGTGAAGGCGCTCGCCCACATCACCGGCGATGGCTTCCTCAACCTCAGCCGTGTCAGCTCGGACACCGGCTTCGTCATCGAGTATCTTCCGCCGCCGCACCCCATCTTCGATTTGATTCAGCGGGTTGGGGGCATCGCCGACGAAGAGATGTTCCAGGTCTACAACATGGGCATCGGATTTTGCGTGGTCGTGCCGCCGGCTGATGCCGACGACGTCATCGCGATTGCGCGGCACCACGGGGTCGAAGCGTTCAGAATCGGACGAACGGTGCGCGACGCCGAGAAGCGAGTCACCATCGAGCCTCGCAGGCTGGTGAGCAAAGGGAACACGTTCATCAGATACTAGCACGAGTTTATGTCAACCGCAAAGAGCGAAAAGCCCAATACATCGAAGCAACTGTTATTATCGGGGCAAAGGGCGCAAAGGTCTTTTGTGTTTTCCTTGCGCTCTTTGTGATCTTTGCGGTGAAACGACGTGCTACAGTTATAGCAGTTTGCAAAGGGTTTTGGCTAGCGGAGCAGCCACCGATATACCGAGCGTA
The DNA here is from genome assembly GCA_016189905.1 of Chloroflexota bacterium. Taxonomy (GTDB): domain Bacteria; phylum Chloroflexota; class UBA6077; order FW602-bin22; family JACPRP01; genus JACPRP01. The sequence continues at coordinate 14,472 of JACPRP010000125.1, forward strand.
TGCAATGTAGCGCGGGGGCTTGTCCCCGCGCTACATTGCAGTGTATTAAGCGGTTTTCCTGGGGTGCGTTCAATCGTTCAACTGCCAGTTGTCGAAGATGACTTTTATCGCGGCGGCGGCGGGAATGGCGAGCGCCATTCCGAGAACGCCGGCAAGCAGGCCGCCGGCTAACACGGCGAAGATGGCCACTACTGGGTGCAGAGCCACGGCGCGGCCGAGGACATAGGGCGCCACGAACTGATCTTCGGCCTGCCTGACCACGTAGTAGAAGATCCCGATCCAGACCGCCGTCGAGATGCCGGCGTATTCCAGGCCCACGATCACGGCAATCGCCCCGGCCGCGATCGGTCCGATCAGCGGGATCACCTCCAGGAACCCCGTGGCGAGCGCGATCGGCAGGGCATAGGGCAGTTGGAACAGGAACGTCAGACCTAGCCAGGTAACGGTGGACATCAGCAAGACCAGAAACATAAGGCCTCGGAGATACTGGCTCAGCGCCACGTGAATTTTCGCCATCGTCTTCCGTACGTCGTCCCTCACGTGTCCGGGAAGGAGCAAGAGCAGGGCCTCGCCGAAGCGCTCGCGATCCAACAGAAAATAGAACAGAAGGACCAGCGAGAGAACCGTGTACAAGATCGTTCGCAGAATCACGCCCGCGATGTAGATGGCTTCCGCAGGCTGCCCAAGGAAAACCAACAGCGAGCTCACGATTTGAGCCGAGATATCGCGAACAGCCATTTCCTGGCCAAACAGCACCACAACATCCGAGCCGAACAACTGAACCAGAATAGAAGTTATGATATCGGGGGCTCCACCTACCAGCGCAACCGTCTCTTCGAGAAGCCTCGGAGCAACAGCGACCAGGATCACCGCTAGCGGCAAGAAGAGCACGACAAAGAACAGCGCCACAGCCGCCACGCGCGGCAGAGGGAGTCGCTTTTCTATGCGGTCGATAACACCACTGAAAATGAAGGCGAACACCGCAGCAATAACGAACGGCACCAGGATGCCACGAACGACGAAAAGAAAGACCAGGACAGCCGTAAGGATCAGATACCGCGGCAAGTGCGCCCTTAACTCGTCGTGTCGGATCTCCATAAGGCGAAGTTAGCTCACCTCCCATCCTAATTTTACCGCGTTTCGATCGCTAACACTATGGTGGTTACCGATAGGTCGAGCGTAGCAAACGTAGCGCGGGGGCTCGTCTCCGCTCACCCCCCGGCCGGGCTGAGCGGAGACGAGCCCCCGCGCTACAAGCACCACACCTTCTCGAAGAAGGGGCACGTTTCTTGCAGTAGAAGGCGACTAGAGCGTTTTGCGTTAGGATATGATACTCTGCCCAAGGCAACCACCGAGGGATTGTCCCTACGCCGCCCGGGCGAACGCTAAACCTATCGCAAATCCCTTTAATGGAAACCAGCCGAGCGTCGCTCAAGAGATGATCGACGACGATTGTGGCGCAGAAGGCCACACATTTGACCTGATGGAGCACAGACACTGACCACGATATTCCCGCCCGATCCACGCCGGCGACGGCGTTCTGCAAGAATATTTGAAAGCGCATGGGGCACAAGGGCCATCGCGAAGCCGCTTCTTGTCGGCCTCGGCGCTCTGGCCATCATTATGTCGATTGCCTGCGCTCCGGCCGCAGGGCCATCGCCCACTCCGTCGCCGACGACATCCGTGACCCAACGATCGCCAACACCAGAGGTGTCGATGGAAACGCCAACGCCGCCCAAGCCAACCGAGACGCCGACACCGGTCGCTCCAACACAAACCCCGGCGTCGCCAGCCCCGCCGGAGACACCAACTCCTGTCCCGCCAACGCCAACCCCAACGGTGCCAACTCCGACGGAGACGCCAACCCAAATGACGCCTAATCCGACGGCGACACCAAAGCAGGCTTCATGTGAAAAAGTCGAAAGCCGACTCTACGGGCTCACGGTCGCCGGGGACCCGTCCGCTTACGCCGCCAACAACCGCCTGCACTACGTCAACGGGTCTGTCCGCGCCATCATCGAGCTGGGGAGCCAGACCGATAGCTTGCCGGCCGGCTACGCGGTCACGGTTGAGGCGAAGCAGGGGGCGATGGTCCAGGCGCTGGTACCTGTCAGCGACCTTTGTAATCTTTCTAACGAGCCTGAGGTCCGCTTCGTTCGCGCCCCAATTGAGGCCGTGAGGTAGGGATGCTAGTGAAGATGGTGTCTCTTCAGATCAGACTCGCCCGCATCGTGGCCATCGCGTTCCTGGTCTCGGGCAGCATCCTACCCGTCGGCGCGGGCAGCGAATCATCTGGGCAGACGTCGCCTGAATCGGAGGCGCATTGGCGCTATCTGCCATCGTCTTTCAGAGCATTTGAGGGGCAGGCAAAGTATATTCGCGGGTCTTTGTATGGACGTGCCCGGGGCGAGCCGCCAACGCGGCAGGCCGCGGAGGCGAAGAAAGGGCATCCTAAGCTTGAACACGCGCTCGACGAGCTGGTTTCATATTATAGGGATGGAGGGCTCGCTCACGCGGTGGCGCTCGCCGAAGAGCGCGGCATCGCGCAAACACAGGGCGAAATCCGCGTGGTGATCGAGACCACCCAGGGTAGAATCGACGAGATTGCGACAATTGCCCGTTCGCTCGGCGCGAAGGAAGAAACGCGTCACGAGAATCTCCTCCAGATGCGCGCCCCGATCAGCGTGCTGACCGAGCTAGCGGACCTACCAGGCGTCAATTTCATCAGGCAGCCGTTCAGGGCCCGCTTCCCATCGACGGGACCAACTGGCAACACGGCCTCTTCCGATTGGGATAACAGGCAACTGTCTGTGGTGATCAGCGAGGGGGTGCAGGCCATCGGCGCCGACGTCTGGCAAAACGCTGGGTTTCGCGGACAGGGAGTCAGGATCGCCATCGTGGACGTCGGGTTCTCGGGCTATCAGTCTTTGCTCGGAGCCGAGCTGCCGGCCTCGGTGGCCACAAGGTCGTTTCGCGCTGACGGCGACATCACAGGCGGTGGTGAGCGCCACGGAACGGCAGTGGCCGAAATCGTGCACTCGGTCGCTCCCGACGCCGAACTGCTCCTGATCAATTTCGACACAGACGTGGAGTGGGGCAACGCCCTGGATTTCGTCATCTCACAAGGCGTAGACGTCGCGTCGTCTTCGGTTGGTTTTCTCTTCGGGCCATTGGATGGAACTGGATTCTTTGCTCAGAAGGTCAACGCCGTCAGAGATGCCGGCATTTTCTGGGCGCAGTCGGCGGGAAACTACGCGACAGAGCACTGGCAGGGGAGCTTCAGCGATCTAGATGGCAACGCCAAGCTTGAATTTGCGCCCGGCGCGGAGCTGAACGCCTTCAGCGTACCACCCGATAGTGCGATAGCTATCTTTCTGAGTTGGGATGATTGGCCAGCTTCGAGCCAGGATTACGATCTTTTGCTGTTCGCGCAGAACAATGGCCAATGGGTGCTGGTGGATCAATCGACGACCGTCCAATCCGGCACGCAACCACCTTTTGAGGCGATCGTTGGGAGAACCGGTTCTGGGGGCACGTTCGGCGTCGCGATCGAGGAATCCTCCGCCACTCGCAACGTTCAATTTCAATTATACGCGCCCGGCTTCGACCTGCAGTTCCAGGTAGCCGCGACCAGCCTGGTGCCGCCAGCCGATTCACCGGGCGCCGTGACCGCTGGCGCCGTTCGCGTCGGCACCAATGAGTTGGAGACATTCAGCTCTCAAGGACCCACCACCGACGGCAGGGCAAAGCCCGATCTGGTGTCACCCAACGGGGTTTCCACCGCCACTTACGGCTTGCAGCGTTTCTTCGGCACATCGGCCTCAGCGCCTCATCTGGCCGGAGCGGCCGCGCTCGTTAAGTCCGCGAATCCAGCGCTGGGGACGGTGGACATTCAAGCATTCCTCGAGCAGCGAGCGGTAGAACTGGGGCCGCCCGGTAAAGACGACAGCTTTGGCGCCGGACGGCTCGATCTGGGACCCCCAGTCGGCGCACAACCCGGTCCGGCGCCGGGTCCGGACCCGGGTCCGGCTCCCGAGTTGAACGCTGTGGACGCCAAGATCGAAATAGTCTTCCCGCACGACGCAGCCGGGAACCCGACCAGTGTTAGCGGTGGCACCCTCGCCAACGTCGGCGCGTTCCTATTCTTTCCCAACTCGCTGGAGCCGGTGCCGTGTAGCTTCAACAACCCACTACGTCTCTTCCGATCGCTCAACAACGAGGTAGCGGAGGAGGTGGGAGCGGCAACCCCTCAAAGCGTCACGATAGCTGGCAGGCAAACTTTGCTCTGGCAGTTCGACGACGTGGATGTCGCGCAGGCGATCGACCCGTCGAACAAGTATTACTTCTTCATGAGCGTCGACGGGGTCCCCTCGAACACGAACGTCTGGTCGCACGGCGAAGACGCGCGCACCAGCTTCCCGCAGCAGGACGCCATCGCCGGGCTCGGGCCGTTGGGGTCCGAAGTCGACGCCAGAATCGAGGTCGTTTTTCCCCATGACGCGCAGGGCAATCCGAGACCCGTCGCCGAGGCGGACTTCGTGAATCTTGGCGTCGACGTGTTCACAGCCGGCACGCTTGTATCGGCGCCCGCCGACGCAGAGCTAACGGTGCGGCTGTATCGGTCGCTGAATAACGATATCGAGGAGTTCGTCGGAGTAGCAAAGAAGCAGATCGTCTCGGACGGTGGGGTGAGCCACCCTCGCTGGCTACTCGACGACATCGACGTCTCGGCAGCCAAGAATCCGCTCAACAAGTATTACTTCCGTGTGGCCGTGGACGGGTTCGCCACACGCTCGAACACCTGGAGCCACGGCTCGGACGCGCGAACGATCTTTCCGGAGCAAGATATCCCGACGTCGAGTTGCCGGTGAGACTCTTCGCTCCAAGTAGTCTGATTAGGCGTGGTCCGCACGCGGGAACAGACCTCAGAATAGAGGCCAACCCATCCTCTTACGATATCAGGTAAGCGTTCAACAACCTCGTAGCCGAACAGAATCTCATCTGTCATCTTTCTGTTTGTTCATTGGCAAGGGTGCCGATGGTTGAAGTTCAGACTTCAGGCTGTAGAAGACATTCCTCGCCCGCTCAGCGTCCATCAGCCGTGGCTCCACAAAGGTATTGAGCACGCGAGCTCGATACTCGAAGTAATCCCTCAGGTTGACACCAAGCTCTGTTGGCCATCCACGCACGTCATCATAAAGGCGGACATTGCTCAATCCGATTGCCCGCATAGCTGCCATATTTTCTTTATCGAATGAGTTTTTATCTGCTTCGTGCTACGGTCGGTATAGCCACGCTGCTCACTAATGGTCCGTACGTAGGCCCAGAACTCCAATGGCATCTTTGAGAAACGGCTATCCGGAAGCATCACTCTCCTTCAGGCAGGCGCTCTTCGAGTTATCGCAGGAATTCCGCCAATGGGACACCCAGCGCGGCACAAATCTGACGAAGCTCCAGCACATCGAGTCGGCGCTCCCCAGATTCGTACTTGCTCACGAAAGATTGCGGCTCACTGATTCTAGAAGCAAGGTCCTGCTGGCGCAAGTCCGCTCTCTGCCGCACCTCGCGCAGCAACTCTTGAAAAGTGATTTGTTGTCGCCTAAAACGCTTTTTTCCATCGTCCTTCCCACGCACCGTGTATTCCAGGGCGCATGCGTTCTAAATAGGGGGTAACAAAAAAGGCTCTTCTTTGGTAAGATGTTTATGCCCAAATAAACGACCCCACCAAGGAGAGCCCAAATGCAGTATAAGACTCCATCCGCTTCCTTGGCAAGGCCTTCTGGAACATCCGTCGCAACACCGTCTCCAATTCGCGCATTGCCTGTCGATTTATTCGCCGCCATCGCCTCCGTGCCCGATCCCCGCCGCCGCCAGGGCGTTCGGTTTCCCCTGCCCGCCGTCCTCGCTTTAGCCGCCGCAGCTATTCTTTGCAATCACCTCTCGGTCCTAGCGATCGCTGAGTGGGGGACATCTCAGTCGGCTGATCTGCTGCGGACGCTTGGTTTCCGAAAAGGGGTTAGCCCTCACCAAACGACGCTTCAACGCCTCTTTGCCAAGATCAACCCGGATCATCTCTCGATAGCGCTAAGCGGCTACTTTGGTAAAACCACTTCCTCGCCCCAAGGGCGTCCTCACGGCAGCCAAGGCGTAGCTATCGACGGCAAGGCCCAGCGCGGCCGTCTCGCCTTCGATTCCTCCGGTTGCCCGGTCCACGCCTTGAGCGCTCTCTTGCACGACCTTGGCATCGTGCTCGCTCACGAACCCATCGAAAACCACGGCCCGAACGACAAGGCCGAGGCAGAACTCACTGTTGCCCCTGCTCTCATCGGGCGCATCGATTGGCAAGGGCGCGTGATGACCGCGGACGCGCTTTTATGTCAGCGCAATCTCTGTCAACAAGTGCTTCAAGCTAAAGGCGACTACCTACTGACCGTAAAAGAAAACCAGCACACTCTCTACGAGGATATTCGCCTGCTCTTCGATCCGCCTCTTGATACGTTGCCTTTGGATGACCGACGCGAAGCACAGACCATGGACAACGGCCACGGGCGGCACAATGATACTCGCCGGCTCATCGCCTCGACCGACGCCGTCGGCTACATTAATTGGCCAGGGCTGGCCCAGGTATTCCGTCTGGAGAGGTCTTGGGAAGAGCACGGTGAGACAAAGCGAGAGGTGCAATACGGCATCACCAGCTTGCCGCCAAAGGTCGCCGACCCCGCCAGATTGCTGGAACTCAAGCGGGGACACTGGCAGATAGAGAACAGGCTGCACTACATCAAAGACGTCACCTTGGGTGAAGACCGCAGCCTCATCCATCGTGGCAATGGTGCGTCAGTTATGGCGCTACTACGTGATCTTGCCATTAGCCTCTTGCGCCATAATGGGCACCGAGCCATTGCACCACGCTTACGTTCCAATAGTCGTCATCCAAGCCAAGCTGTGGCTCTAATCATAGGGGTTGCGGCATAGAACGCATACGCCCTGCTGCGTGATATGCACTTACTTCCAACCCACATCCCCAATGATATATAATAGTTAAGCCGCCTGTTACAGGCTCAGGAGGATTTGCAGGATGGGAAGCACGCAGATCAAGATATCTCCCTCGATTCTATCGGCTGATTTCGGTCGGTTGGGCGAACAGATCGCCGAAGTCGAGCGACTGGGAACGGTCGACCGCATCCACGTGGACGTCATGGACGGGCATTTCGTGCCGAATATAACCATCGGCCCCATCGTCGTCCAGGCCATTCGACCACGAACGAAGCTCAAGCTGGAAGTTCATTTGATGATAGAGTCCCCGGGGGCCTTCGTGGAATCTTTCATCGATGCCGGCGCCGATATTCTGGTCGTCCATTTTGAAGCCTGCCCCCATCTGCATCGTGAAATCGAAGTCATCAAGCAGCGTGGTACCAAGGCCGGCGTTGCCATCAACCCCGCGACACCTCTCGCGAGCATCGGCGAGATAGCTGACTACGTCGATCAGGTCCTCCTGATGACCGTGAATCCCGGTTTTGGCGGGCAACGCTTCATCGAAGGCGTTTTACCCAAGATCCGGCAGATGCGGGACCTGGCCCGCGAGAGGAATCTCGCCGCCGAGATAGCCGTCGACGGCGGCATCAACGCGGCGAACGCCCCGAAGGCGGTGGCCGCTGGCGCGCAGGTCCTCGTCACCGGCTCGGCGGTTTTCTTTCATCCTCAAGGAATCGAGCTCGCGATTCAAGAAATCCTCGGGAGCGTGGCGCAGTAGCATCGAGAGCCTGCGCGCCAGCTCATTAATCGTGCCAGCCCAAGAAAGCAAAACTTGTTACCCTATCTCCCTTCTCTCTCCCTATCTCCCTTCTCTTATGAACCATCCTATGCCTGCCGTGACCTGGCACAGATTATGCAGACTAGTCTCTGCGGCCCTCCGGTCGTCGAGGACTCGATGGCCGCTGAGGGGGGAGGTGTGAGGGAATGCAAAGCTCGTTTCGTCTGGGCAACATCTTTGGCATTGACATTGGCATACATTATACGTGGCTGTTCGTCTTCGCTCTGGTCACGTGGTCGCTCGCCGCGCTGGTCTTCCCGCAAACATTCCAGGGCTGGTCGACTGCCGCATACTGGACGGTTGGCGCGATAGCTGCGCTGCTCCTTTTCGTGTCGGTTCTCGTACACGAGTTGGCACATTCACTGGTGGCGAAGAGGGAGGGGCTTCCTGTCGCGAGTATCACTCTATTCATTTTCGGTGGGGTCTCCAACATTCAAAAAGAGGCTACCCGACCCCGCGACGAGTTCCTGATGGCCTTCGTCGGCCCCCTTTCCAGCCTGGTGATCGGCGTGGTTATGACCATTCTGGCCCTGCTGCTCAGCAACGCCAACCAGCAGGTGTTCGCTATAGTCTCGTACCTGGCAGGAATCAACATACTACTGGCAGCCTTCAATCTGGTCCCAGCTTTCCCTCTCGACGGGGGGCGCGTGTTGCGTGCCATCCTATGGTGGTGGACGGGTAGCATGATGCGCGCCACCCGAATCGCATCCATCGCCGGGCAGGTCTTCGCCTACCTGATAATTTTCATAGGCTTGCTTTTCGTGTTCCGTGGCGACATCATCGGTGGTCTGTGGCTGGTATTCATCGGCTGGTTCCTTAACAACGCCGCTGAGAGCAGCTATAAGCAGCTTGCCACGCAGCAGCTCCTCCGAGGCATCCCAGTAAGGAACATAATGACCAAGGACCTGCAGACTACCAGCCCTGACATTACAGTGCGAGAACTGATCGAGAGATACATTCTGCCCGGCAGCATCCGTGCACTGCCCGTCGTGCGAGATTCTCGCATGGTCGGCCTCGTGACGCTGAGCGACGTGCAGCACGTCCCACAAGAGGAATGGGATAACGTCCGCGTCGAGGAGATCATGACCCCCAGGGAGAAACTCCACGTACTGACGCCCCGGGATGATATCAACATGGCTCTCGAATCGTTGGGGGAACAAGACCTGAACCAACTGCCCGTCGTGGACGACGGAAGGGTCATCGGTATGGTGACGCGGGGACACATCATCAGGTTCATGCAGGTCAGGGAAGAGCTAGGGGTTAGAAAGTAAGCGATCTGGCCTCGTGTAGACGACGCGGCCCTGGACCATCGTCAGACAAACGCAGAAAGCATCGTCCAGGACGACGATATCCGCATCCCTCCCGACCTCTAGCGTGCCGCTATTGAGCGAAAGCACCCGCGCCGGCGTGCGGGAGGCGGTGTTCAAAGCGACCTCAAGCGGCAACCCGGTCATTTCGACCAGCCTTCGCAGCGCTGAATCCAGCGGCGTTATGCTTCCCGCCAGGGCGCCACTCTCAAGGGCCGCCGTCCTGCCGTCGCCGACTACACTCTGACCAAGCCACGTGTGGGCGCCTGGCGGCAAATCCGCCAGAGGCATGACATCGCTCACCAGGCAGGTACGCTCAACCCCCTTTAACCGGAGAATGAGACCAACGACGGCTGGATGAAGATGATAGCCATCGGCGATCAGCTCCACCGTTATCTCGTCACGATAGAGCGCCGCGCCGGCTGCCCCTGGCTGACGGTGATGGAACTGCCGCATCGCGTTAAACGTATGCGTGGCATGACGCAGGCCATTTCGGGCCGCCTCTGTGACCTGCTCGAACGACGCGGCGGAGTGCCCGACCGAAGGTATGACGCCCTGCGACGACAACCATGATATAAGCTCCAGCGCACCGTCTAGCTCCGGAGCGATCGTCACCATGCGAACCTTGCCGCGTCCAGCCAGCAGCAGCTCGCCTGCCTCACCTCGGTTCGGCAGACGAAAGAACCGTGGGTCCAGCGCTCCCGCGTAGTGTGACGAGATGTAAGGCCCTTCAAGATGGATCCCGACGATCCTCGCGCCCCACTCGCCGCGTCGTCTCTTGAGGACGGAAATACGTCGCGAGGAGGGCGTTACTTCGGCCACGGATTTCTGTGTCGATAGGTCGGCCGCGGTGGCGACTCTCTCGATCGCCGTCAGCAAGCTAGAGTGAGGGGCGGCGATCAGAGTGGCGACGAAAGCAGTGACGCCGTGCTCCGCGAGCGCCCGGGAAATCGAGGCGAGATCGCCATCGGCGACATCCTGCCCCCTGATGCCGTGAACGTGCAGGTCGATCAGGCCGGGGACAACGCTCATTCCGGTAACGTCGATCACCTCAGCATCGGATGGTAGGGTGAGCGCCGGCCGGGCGCCGAGCGCTTCTATCCGGCCTTCACGCACCACGACACAGCCATCGTCAACCAAACAATCGGAAGCGAAAACCTTTCCGCCAGTCAGGCAGATACGCATGCTACCATCCTGCGCCGTCCTTGAACACAGGCGGCTCTTTATCCTCCACTGAGTGGTGTGCGTAAATGTACATCGCGGCCGACCAGGATTGATTGGCGAAGCCCATCGGGAGGCCGGTCTGGCCGTGAAACCACTCGTTGAACTCCCATTCGCCCTCACGGCCCTGTCGATTCAGGTCTGCCAGCTTAGCCAGGTGCCTGGCCGCCCGCGCGTGCATGCCGGCTTTCACCAGCGCGGCCACGTAGAACCCGCCGACGAACGCCCAGATTCCGCCGTTATGATATTGATAAGGCAGGTTCAGGTTGCGAATCCGATAGTATTCCCGCCAATCCTTATCGCCAGGATTGACGACAGGGTGCAGGACGCGAACCGGGTATGGCTCGTCGAGCCCAATACCTTGGATATATTCGAGAATCTTTCGGGCCTGCTGATTATCGGCCACGCCAAACAAGATAGCCAGGAGATTGCCCAGCACGTCGCAGCGATCGCAATAGTCGCGAAAGGCCATGTATGGCAGATAATACGGCCGCTCCACGAGAGTGAGGTCGGTCAATTTGACGGGATAGAGCCACTCCTTGCGATTTCTCTCGATCCATTTCAGGTCCCGGCTGTGCTCAGGTCCAACCCACAACAAGGTGTTGATTTTCTCGCGCACGTCCGCCGCCATAACAGTGTTGCGAACGCCTGGTAGACCGAACATCTCACTCAGCTCTCCCACCGCCCGAAGGCAGGCGTAGTAAAGCACGTTGTCATATAGAACATTATATCTGTTAGCAAACAGGTCGGCCCAATCGGCGGCTTCGTGGACTTCCAGCAGGCCGCAGCCGTTGCTATCCTGATATCTCAGCCACAACAGCGCCTTCTCGACGCTCGGCCAGCCTTCGCGCAAGAACTCGACGTCCCCGGTGAGGCGAAAATGGTAATACTGCGCCAGAATGTACCACAGACTGCTATCGACACAGCCGGCGTGCGCCGTGTCGGCCTCTGGCGATAGCTGCTCCTCATCTTCCTCTCCCCTGTATTGGTTCAGGGCGATGAGCGCTGGATCGGAACGAGATGGATATCCAACACAATGAGGGATACTGCCCAGCTCCGACTGGAACCGGCGCAGCGTCTGGAGCGAGCGGCGAAGCAACTCGGCCGCCTCAGGGCGGCGTGAAAGCATCAGGCCCAGGCCGTTGATCGCCGCATCCCGCGCCCAGACCTGCTGGTACGCCTTCCTCGCGCCCAGCACGCCAAGCTCACCCCTGTTGCATTCCAGTACATCCTCGGCCTTCTCCAGCGCAAGATCCGTCGTCGTCAAGGTCGCAGTGTCCACAGTTCCCCCCAGTTTCCGGTATGAATTCAAAGTCTACAGCGGTGCTCGTCAGCGTTTGTTGGTCGGCACCCTGACAGGGCGACGAGCCCGTCGCCCTATGCGCATCAAGAATAAGACACAATTCAGCGACGAAAGAAGCCGTGTGGTCAACCAAGCCGCTCCTCTCCCTCAGGGGATCTTGCGCTCCTCCCACTATGTTCATAATCAGCGCGATGTTAACGTAAGCTGTCGCAGACTAGCCACGGCGGGCTCATCCGCGACGACGGTCAGTCCCGAGTGGCGCTGGAGCGCCGACGCCGGAACGTCGGACGTGATATCTCCTTCCAGAGCCCTCGCAAGGATTCGCGCCTTTTTCCCGTCGGACGCGAGCAGCAGGATTCGACGCGCCTCCATTATCGTACCGATGCCCATGGTCAAAGCAAAACGGGGAACCGCCGTGGCATCGGCAAAGTAGATGCTGTTATCCGCCAGCGTCCGTTCTGTCAGCTTCACCAGTCGCGTTCTTGCATCGAAGGGCGAGCCCGGCTCGTTGAAGGCGATGTGGCCGTTGTGCCCGATGCCCAGGATGGCCAGATCGATGCCGCCGGCCCGACGAATCTTACGCTCGTAGCCATGGCATTCCTCGTCAGCGTCTGGCGCTGCACGACCAGGGCACCTTTTTTGATTTTGCGCCCCACCAGCCCGCTTCGGAAAGGGGAATTCTTGGGGGTGTCCCCCAAGCCCCCGCACTGACGGGGCAGACGCCAGGGAATCGAGCAGGTTGATATTCTCGGGATGAAGGTTCACTCGATCGAAGAGCTCCCGGCGCATGTAGGCGGCGAAGCTTCCGGGATGCTCCGCGGGAATGCCATAGAACTCGTCAAGATTGAACGTCGTGACGCCGGCGAAATCGACCTCACCTTCCTCGTACAGATGCCTCAGTTGGCGGTACATGCCGAGAGGGGTGCGCCCTGTCGGCAGGGCAAGGACCGCTCGTGGATTATCGCGAAGCTCCTTGGCGACGATCAGCGCCGCCACCTTCCCCAGGTCATCGGCATCGCCGACGACGATCAAGCGAAACCCGTATTTCATGCCGCGATGCACGGTTAGAAACCTTCTAGTCCATGGCCAAACGGAAACAGGCCAGGCAAAGAAATCGGTAGCTTCCCACTCGGCTCGTACTCGCCGAACAACAAGTCTACCGCCGCCTCCAGCGCCACCGGCGAGTCGCCATAAGAAGCCACATAGCAGGTGGCCGAGGGAAACGAAATGAGATCGTAGGGATTTCTCACAGCCAGCACGACCGTGGGCTTGCCAAGCTCCAGGGTCTTTCGAACTAACGCCGCCTGCTCATAGATGATATGCGCATCCCTGGTCACGACCACCATCACATCACATTCCTCGGCGAATTTTGCAAGCGCCGGTTTGCCGTCTTGCGGCGCGACGTCAATCGCCAGGTAGCTCACGGCAGAATGACGTTTGCTCAAGAGCTTCACCATCGATCCGTCGTCACACGCGTCGTCCTCGACCGGGGAGAGACACGCGCGGGTGAACTCGACGAGCCCGAGCCGCTCACCGTTGCGCAGGCATAGAGGCAGCAAACCGCCACCGTTCTTCACCAGCGTTATCGACCTTCGCGCCACGTCCCGCGCCAACCTCCGGTGCTCCTCAAGAGACCAACTGGCAAAATCCATACCGTGGGCCTGGATTCCCGTCCTTTCAGGAAGAACGGGAATGACGGGTGGGGGGGCTTCAAGGGGCCAACTGGCAGCGTTCGTACCGTTGGGGGCCTCGCTCAAGGCGAAGCTGGTGAGACGGGCTTTTGCGGCGAGGATCCTCGCGACGGAGGCATCGACGGCATCCACCGGGATTTGCCCCGCCTTTACCGCTCGCAAAAGCCCCTCAAAGACTTCGACGTTTTCATCCAGCCTGCCCAGCGTCAGGACGATGTCACTTCCCGATTGGATGGCGGCTATCGCCGCCTCGGCCAGCGAGTAGCGCTCGGCTATCGCCCGCATCACTATGGCGTCGGTGATCACGATGCCAGCGAACCCCATCTCGCGACGGAGAACGCCAGTAATGATCTCAGGGCTGACGGTCGCAGGCAAATGGTCGCTCGCGAGGGCCGGGAACACCGCGTGCGCGGTCATCACCATATCGACCCCATTCGCAATCGCCTCACGAAAAGGGTGCAAATCGACTTCGTTAAGCAGATCTCGACTGCGAAGAATGACTGGCAGCCCGAGATGGGAATCGACATTGGCGCCGCCGTGGCCAGGGAAGTGCTTCGCCGTCGTGACGATGCCGCCGCTGCCCAGAGCCCTGATGACGGCAACACCCATCTCCGCGACGAGAGAAGGCGAATCGCCGAACGATCTGATCCCAATGACCGGGTTAGATGGCTCAGAGTTCACGTCGAGGACTGGCGCGAAGTTCGTGTTGATCCCGACCGTGCGCATATCCCGCGCGGTGGCCAGAGCACAGGCTACCGCGTGTCGAGCGTCGCGGGTCGCGGCGAGCGCCATCGCGCTGGGCATAACGGTCGCGCTGGCCCTCAGACGATTCACGGTTCCGCCTTCCTGATCCACCGCGACGAACATAGGGAGCCCCGTTTCCGAGACGGAAAGCTGTTGGAGACCAGCGGTCAAAATGGCAACCTGCCCCGGATTCGCGATATTCCCCTGTGACAGCATCACGCCTCCCAGGTGGCACTGGCCGACCATAGCCGCCACTTCTGGCGCCAGGATTGGGCCAGGAAACCCGGCGACCAGCATCTGGCCGATCTTCTGCTCGAGGAATAGCTCGCTCAGCTTATTCCGAATCCGCGCTTCTCTCAAAGAAGCATCGACATCGATCATCAGTCCGCACCTTCCACGACCACCGCGCCATCCGATCCACTCCGCACTTTGCTCCGGTAATCGGCCCAGAGTTGAGCTATTTCTCGGGCGTGCGTCTCGGCGATCTCCTCGCCCGATTCGTCGATGTGTGTTACATAGTAGAGGGACGGAACACCTAGCTCAGGCTGCAGACGTATGTATTCGAGCCACGATGCCAACGTCGGGCTCGGCCAGTTATCGGTATCGATTAGCCAGGCGGGGGAAGCCGCCCGCGCCACTTTTTGCCGATGGATCATGCTTTCCGCGTATCTGTCGTCGGCCGACAGGATGGCGACGTCGTTCAGGCGAAGCATATCGACGACATCCGCAAAATAAGGATTGGCGGTGTGGGCGATAATCAGGGCGTCGGGCTTCGTCTGTTTGGCTTCGTCGTAGATTATCCAAAGCAGGCGTCGCAGTAGCTCGACACCCCACAGTCCAGGAGCATCCGCTCGCATCCTGGCCAAAGGCATGCTGGCGGTGAAATCGATCTTGAAGCCATCGGCGCCGAATTCCCCGACGAGCGTTCTAATGCAGCGCCGCAACCTCTTTTCATATCCTGCGCTCGCGGGATCGACGCCGACGGCGGAGCCATAACGATCGACAAGACATTCCTCTGGCGGCACGCCTTCAGGGTCCCAGGCTTTTAGCCATAACAGCACACGCCGCCCCGCCGCGCGCTGTCGGGCGATGAAACCCGCCAGGTCGGGCCACTTCTCGAGATCCGGCAAGGGCTCGCCATAGTCTTTCTGCCATTTGTCGTCGACGACGACGGTGCCTGGCGTCAGGCCGATATGCTCGAGCCTGGCGACAAAGCGCTCGTAATCATCCTGCGTCGCGTAGCTCTGCGCGTTTCTCACCGAACCCTCCGCATAGCTCAGGTAGACCTGTTCACCCCAGCCGCAGAAGATGGGCTCGCGCCACCAATCATAAGCAGGCTTGCCGCCGGCAAAGACGTAGCCCGCCTCGCGCAAATGGTCACAGTAGCGTCCGATGGCGGAATACTCGTCGTCGGCCCGAAACAAAACGACGTGAGGGCTTTCCCAGGCTCGATCGACGCATAGCTTACCCTCGTACCTGAGACTCAGCCCGAAGCCGTTGCCCCCGTTAAACTCGTACTCCGTGAATCCGTTCTCTCCCGGCCGCGCCATCAGGCCGATGGCCAGCCATTTCCCAGCACGGGTCTGGACAGCGTAGCAAAACGGCGCGGGGGTGAAGAACCAGTTGCCGCGACAGTAGGACTTGTCGCTGCGCACGCCGATGGTCGAGGATTCCGTGGGGGAGAAGTGTTGCTTGCGCAGCCCGTTGGGCTCAGGATTGAAGAAGCCAGGGAAGCGCGCCTTAGATCTCACTCGCCCGTGGAGGCCGCCCTCGTAGCCGGCCTCGATCCACGGCCTGTCAGGACCTACGACAGGCGCGCGGCCGACGAAGCCCTGAAAGAACTCACAATCATCGACGTGGCCACTGCCCTGAACCAGATAGTAATACTCGATTCTGTCGCTAGTGCAGCGCAGAAAGTACTTCTTGCGCTGCCAGATGCTGCTGGCCGATACGATCTCAACCACCGCTGCATCGTTCTCCTGGTGGATAACCGGAGGGCTCGCATCGTAGCTGTAATCGGGCCGGCCATCGGCGTTGCAGGCAGAGAGAAGGAAGAGGTCGGCGATGGCAGGGCGGAGGTCTGGGGTTACAACACGGAGACATCCTTCCGCGGAAGGACCGGCAGGAGACACGGTGGGACCGAGATCACCGGGGATACAGAGGAACGACGTGTCAGACGACATCGTAGGGGCAACCGGACGGTCGCCCCTAGCGGATGGGCTCACACCGGCTATGAAAGGCTCCGGTAGATCACACGCCACCAGAGTAGCCATCAGGCCGTCAGCTTTGTCGAGCAAGATATGAAAGCTGTCGGTGCGAAGAACAGTGACTTTTTCGCCACGCTCGAGCTGAAGCATCTAGCGAAATTCCTTTGCCAATCATCCTTTGCCTTCGAGGTGTTGCAGCGCCACGGCTATGGCGCCGACGACCCCGACATCGGTGCCCAGTTTGGGAGAAACTATCTTCACACGGTCGAGCGGCACAAGGAATACCCGCTTACCGACCGCCTGCCTCAAAGGTGCATACAGCAGATCGCCAGCCTCCGTCACGCCGCCGCCGATCACGACCATATCCGGGGCAAGGGTCGTGATCACGTTTGCCACCCCGATTGAAAGGTATTCGATTGTCTCGTTCCAGATCTCGAGTGCGACCGAATCCCCTTCCCTGACTGCTTGCACGACGGTCTCCGTCGTAACTTTCTGAAGGTCGCCGCCGGCGATGGCCATCATTCGCCCGTTAGGCCGACTCGCCAGCGCCTCTCGCGCCCGGCGTGCGATCGCTGTTCCAGAGGCCAGGGCCTCAAGACAACCCCGATTGCCGCACTTGCAGCGCACGCCATCCCGCAGGATAGTCTGATGGCCGATCTCACCCGCGCTGGCACGGATTCCCTGCAAGAGCCTGCCGTTGACGATTATGCCGCCGCCGATGCCGGTGCTCACGGTGATGTAGACCAGGTTACTGGCCTCGACGCCCGCGCCGAATCGGTACTCTCCTAACGCGGCAGCATTGGCATCATTGTCTATGTACACGTAAGTGCGAAACTCGTCCTCGAGTATCTGTCGCAACGGGATGGCGTCCCAGCCGGGCAGGTTGGGTGGGGAGAGGATCACGCCTTCGTCAGGATCTAGAGGACCACCGCAGCCGACACCCACCGCGATCGGTCGCGCCGCGCCACTGTCATCGAGCACCTGGCGCACCAGTGCGATTATCTTCTGGATGGTGTATTGAGGGCCTTTCTCGACCTCGGTCGGCATTTTTCTCTTGGCAACGATTCTCCCACCGATCTCGGCCGTGGCAACCGCCACCTTGGTGCCACCGATATCGATCCCCACGAGGAGTTTGGCGGCGCCATCCTGTGCGCCACGGCTTACTGTTTCACCAGCTTTATCGAACAAATCTCATACCCTCTCATATGGAAATTGATGGTGTTGTGACGATCCACGCACAAAGGCGCAAGCCCGAGGTCGCGTTCTGCCAGATTCACGAACCTGGCCTCTTTAAGTATGGCGCTCAAGCGTACGCTGGCATGAACCGGATTGGCTGTCGGATTGTAAAGCCGCAGAATAAGCGCGCCTTCACCCTCAGCTTTCTTGAGAGCGCTCATCGTCAGGTCGTCGGGCTCCACCGTGACGAAGCCTTGCGCCAGCGGCATACGTCCGCCTTCGCCCCGCACTACCGTGCACAGTGGCGGCGCGACATACCGTTCGGCCTCCTGGTGTACGTTCGCGGTAAACCAGGTCCCGGCGTGGGGCAGTATCGCGTATTCGAAGACGTGCCTGCCGAGACACTGAGCATCAGGCGTTGGCAGGCCAGGTCCGGCGTTCCCGAAGCGCGTCTGCAGGTCGGGGCGAGAAAGCCAGCCCACTGAGCGCAGCAGGGTCAGGGCAACCGTCACTCCTTCGGCGCCAGGTATGACCTCGTATTCCGTCAGGCCACGGCTCAAGATAGCCAATCCTCTGGCACCGTCGTTCACGTCGACGAAGGCGTGATGGGGATAGGTATTGACCGCGGTCTCCTCGTCCGGGCCCGGAGCGCGCTCCAGTTCCTCCTGGGGCAGACGAACCGGACGGCTCACCACCTCGAACTGCCCCAGCGCATTCGAGCGGTCGGTCTGGATCGGCGTAGGGAAGATAACACGCAAGACGTTATCCTCCGCCAGGTTCACCAGCTCGACACGAACCTCGACCCGTGGGTTTCCGGCGGTGAGGCTGACACGGGTGACCAGAGGACAGCCAACACGGTCCTCGGTGCGGCACAGTCTGTCCTCGTTGAGCCGCTTCGGCAGCAACACCGTGGCTTCAATCTCAAAAGTGGCGCGAACCGGCCCGTCTTCGACGAGCCTTATGTGCGGCTCGAATTCAGCCGTCGAGGTGACAATATCCTGTTCCGGCGGACAGTGCGTGTATTCGTCGCCACAGTCCCCCTTATCCTCCAACAAGTTCAACTGGGAATAGATCGTGTTATTCCGCTTGTCGACGATGTCGATGCTGCCGTTTCGATTGACGGCGACCTTCACAAGATCGTTTTCCAGGTAATCTGCGCCTGTCTTCAGGTCCGTCGTCGGCGCCTCCCCGTTTTGCAGATGAATGCTATAGGTGGTATAGCCGCACGCGGGCAGATCTCCGGGAAGAACCAGCAGCTCCAGCTCTTCGCCACGCCATTGGTGCGAGACATCGTCCGCGAGGATCTGCCGTACCTCAGATTGTGGCGCGGCCAGCATAGCCGGCTTCTGTCGGCCTTCGAGCTCAACCCGTCCCCGCACAGGATCGTAAAACAGCGACACGCGCTTGCGGGAGATCACCTGATGAGGCACAACCTCGCCAAGGTGATTTCTGACGTGAAACTCCTGGCCTAGCTCGAGGAAATCGACGTAGTGCTGGCAGACATCGCGACGCGGCTGGCCCAGCGGGTTGAAGGCCACGAAGGCCGCGTCGTCGCCGAGCGCACTCGCATCCACCGCCGACGCCAGTCGGTCGATGCCGCGATAGATGACCTCCTCGGCGATTTCCTGCACCCAGCGGAAGCGCGACAACATGTCACGATGCACCGCGTCGACGCTGCAGCCGCAAATCGAATCGTGAGGATGATTCTGCAGCAGGTACTTCCAGGCCTGCCAGAGGAACGCGTGCGGATACGGCTCTCCGAGCAGCCACGCCAGCGCCGAGATCGGCTCGGCGTATTTCTCCAGCGCGGTGAACGAGCGGAAGTTCTCGATCTTGAGATACATACGCGTCGAGATAACGCCCGGCGTCACGCGCCCTGGGCACGGCTTGCGGAACTCGCCCCGGATCGTCTCCAGCTTCGGATTGGCGGCCTTCACTCGCTCGACGTATTCCGGCAGCGTCCCCTGCTTCAATCTGACGCCATTATCGAGGCGCTGGTTTGCCTGGGTGATGATCCGCTCGATCTCGTGCCTCGGCGCCAGATGGTCGCACCCGTTCATCAAGAGGATATGATCCGTCGTCGCCATCGCTTTGATCTTCGCGACGAGGTGCTCGACGTTCTCGATGAAACGCTGGGGGGCGGAGGTAAGCTGCATGGCGTTGCAATAGCCACCCGGTAAGAATACGGCCAGGACAGCCGTGCCATCCGGCGCTTCCCAGAGAAACTCAGAGCTAACGGTCTGCACTCCGCGATAGATAATGGCGTTATCCAGGCCGAATCCCTGGAATATCTGGGGTATCTGAGATGGGTGGCCAAAAGTATCGGGAAGGTAGCCAACCGGCATCACACCACCGTATTGCTCGGCGATCAGGCGGCCGAGCAAAAGATTGCGCACCAACGATTCTCCGCTGACGAGGAACTCGTCGGGCAGCACGTACCATGGACCGATGAGGATGCGGCCGTTGCGGATGTGCGCCGCCAGGCGCTGGCGATTCTCGGGACGGATCTCGAGGTAATCCTCCAGAACGATAGTCTGTCCATCCAGCGTGAAATACTTAAAACTCGGCTCGCCGTCCAGGGTATCCAGCAGTCCATCGATCATCTCGACCAGCCTCATGCGAAACCGCTGAAACGGCAGATACCATTCTCGGTCCCAGTGCGTATGGGAAACGACCAACGCCGTCGTCTTCTCAGCCACCGAAATCCACCCCCAAACGAAGAACGATGATCCGAGGAAACACAGAGTCTACCTGCCGGGACAGGTAGACTCATCTAAGTCAAATAATTCAATTGCTACAGCAGTCTTATTGACGCCACATAATGCACAACAACGATAGTCCACTTCAACCGCCCCACCTGCAGCATCTTGCGACGAGGCCAGGCCGCCATCTGCTTACCTATGAGCGGCTCGTCCTGACGCAAACTGCCGTACCCTACAGCGGTTTGCGCTAATATCGACCACTCGGTTCTCTGCTGAGGGCGACTGGCAGTCGCCCCTACAGTCGCCCCTACACAGTCTGGACAACAGCTCAATCTTTTCGCAAAACGCTATAAGTCTATTAGCGCCGCCATTATATCACTTATGTCTAGTCCAGACAACGGGAAACGAGAGGCAGAGAAGGCATTTGGTACTTTATTCCTATGGTTTACCTCACGCTGACACTGGCGACACCGCTATCGACGTCCAGATCGATTCGGTCGATCGCGGAGTCCCAGTCGCTCGACACGAAGTACTCGCCCCTTCTGGGGAAACGTTCCTCGTCGACATTCGTCGAGCTCAGGCCTGCCCTGGCCCGCACCCTGGCCGCCATGGTCGGCAGTATCTCGATCCTGACCGAGGCGGCCCCGGCCTTCACGGTCGCCTTCGTCGATCCCGCCTGCGGCATCCTCAGGTCCAACGTGCTCGCGCCGACGTCGACCCACAGATCAGCAACATTCAGGTCGGTGAGATCCAGCAAGCTGCGGCTGGCGCCGGTCTTCACGCGCAGAGAAAGTGGGATATTCCGAGTTAGCTTGACGTCCCAGGAATCGCCCACGTTCGGTCCCACAAACGCCCAGGAGCGCGCCTGGCTCCTGAGCGTCAAGACGCCTTGCCCGTTAGATGCGTTGAAGTTCTTCTCCACCTGGCGTCCGCCGGTCCCCGGCACGATGTCGGCCTCGACCAGGTTCGAGGACTCCTTGGGAAGGCTGTCGATTGTTATGTCGCCCGCACCGAACTCGAGCTGCACGTTCGCGCTCGTAAGGTTCCCCGTCTCCTCGACGATTCGCTCGACCTTGGCCGATCCTGCTGCAATTGGACGTGATATCTCCCCTGCTGTAAGCGCGGCGAAGACTGTGACACCCGCCAGTACGACCACCGCGGTGATCGCTCCCACCCACGGCCAGGATCTGCCGAAAAGGACTTCGACGCCGAACAAAATCAGGATCACGGGCCAGAATCGCAACAGACTCTGCCAGAACCCCCAGCTCAGGTAGCCCAGGTTGCCGAGCAGAAACAGCACCCCGATCGTTATGAGTATCAGTGGACCGACGAACGAGCCTCGACGTACTTTATGCGTCACTTCGCTGCGCATAGGTACCTCCTTATTCGACCAAAAATCAGCAGTAGTCCGATCGCCACAAGGACCAGTGGCCAAACCAGGTTGAAGTTCACCCATCTGAAAAAGCCCAGGTTGCCCAAGAGGAACACCATTCCGAGCCCGATCAAGATAAGCGCAAGGACATCACGTCCACGGTCTTGTCGCTCGACGCGCTCCTGGTCGGTGAGGAAAGCCTCAGGGCCTGACTCCGATTCGCTCCCCAGTTTGCCCGTCTCACGGAGGTCCTGCTCCGCCAGCGCCGTGGGCCTTCTTGTCTGCACCGTTTCCTCCGGCATAACGAGCGCCAGAACGATATAGGCCAGAATACCGATACCGTTCAGAAAGGCCAGGGCCACGAAAGCCAGCCGCACGATCACCGGATCGACGTCGAAGTAGTTCGCCAGCCCGCCGCAGACGCCGAAGATCATCTTATCTGTTCGACCTCGTTGCAGTTTTCTCGTCATACTATCTCCTCCAGCTAAACCTCCGCTCGTCATTCTATCTGCTCTCACACATCCCTCCTATCTGGGCGTCCAGCTTTCCACTTGCCTCTGCATGATATTCGTACCGTCGCATCAGAAGTTACCTTCATCCATCACCACTGTACCATCTGACCCTCCAGCGTGCGCCCTCCAACTGGCGGGATTTGCATCTGGAGGCCTGGCCAGCGTTCCTCCTGGCCATCTGACCAGGGACGTGGGGAGCGCCCCGGTGTTGCCAAACACCTTGACACTACCTGTCCGATTGTGTTACTTTCAAGGCGGGATGAGCGCTGGCGTCAGGGTGATCCAGACGCGCGGGAGCGTCTCTGACAGGCCCGATCATTCCCCGTCGCCGAGCGCTGCCGACCGAATCCCGCCAGTTTCGACGGAGAATTGATGGTGCAAGGAGAACAGCAGGATGGACTGGAAAACCGATACAGACATTCGTAAGGTGAGCGAGTCCGTTTCCGTTTTCTTCCCGGCCTACAACGATGGTGGGACGATAGCGAGCATGGTGATTTCCGCTGACACGGTCTTGCGCACCTATACCACCGATTACGAGATCATCGTGGTCAACGACGGCAGCTCGGACTATACGCAGGAGATGCTCGACGAGCTCGAGACGAAGTACGACCGTTTAAGGATCGTGAAACACGTCAAGAACCGAGGCTACGGCGGCGCTATTCGTTCCGGACTCTCTAGCGCGACCAAGGATCTCGTCTTCTACACAGATGGAGACGCACAATACGACCCGCACGAAATAGTCCTTCTTTTCGGTGCGCTTCGCGATGGGGTCGACGTAGTCAATGGCTACAAGATCTCGCGCAACGACCCGCTGCACCGCATAATTATCGGCCGCCTCTATCACTGGACGGTCAGGACAGCTTTCGGGCTGAACCTCAAGGATGTGGATTGCGATTTTCGCCTGATTCGACGGTCCGTCCTTGACCGGGTGCAACTGATATCCAATAGCGGCGTGATCTGCGTCGAGATGATGAAGAAGATACAGGATGCCGGGTTTGTCATCGAGCAGGTGCCAGTCCACCATTTCCATCGAGCCTACGGCATCTCCCAGTTCTTCAATTTCCGCAGGGTTTTCAAGACGCTGGTCGATCTGACCAGGCTCTGGTTCGAGTTGGTACTCTTCAAGAAGCAGCCATCGGCCGAGCCATCCCCCTGCGAGACTGCCCCTCAGGCTGGGATTGAAGGGGTTGGGAGAATTTCGGGCAGGTGAACAAAGAAGAGTACGAAAACATGTATCACCTGGAGGATACTCACTGGTGGTACATGGGAATGCGCCACATCGTGTTCGATTTCCTCGCAAAGTACGCCACCAAGTCCCGTGATGGCTCTCTGTCGATTCTCGACGCTGGGTGTGGGACCGGAGGCATGCTCAAGCATCTGCAGAAACTCGGACAGGCGACCGGCATCGACGCCTGTGAAGAGGCGCTCGAGTTCTGTCGGCAGCGCGGGCTGCAGCGGCTGGCGCTCGCCTCAGTCACCGACATACCATTCGCCGATACCTCCTTCGATCTGATAGTTTCCTTCGACGTTCTCTACCACAAAAACGTGCGGGACGACGTCGCCGCGATGAGGGAGTTTCACCGCCTTTTGAAGCCAGGCGGCCATCTGTTGATTCGGCTGCCAGCCTACAACTGGCTGCGCGGCAGCCACGACGAAGCAGTGCACACGCGGCAGCGATACGATTCGACCGAGCTCAGGCAGAAGATGTCACGGGCAGGTTTTCAGGTAACGAAGGTTACCTACGCCAACTCGATACTCTTTCCACTGGCTGCGACGAAGCGCCTGACAGAGATGGCCTTTGGCTTGCGCAGCAAGTCCGATGTCAAGGAGGTCTCTCCACTGCTAAACCGCACCCTCGCGATGGTGCTCGGAATCGAGGCGAGACTTCTAAACCTGACGAGCTTGCCCTGGGGACTGTCGGTGTTCGCGCTGGGAAAAGCATTATGATCCTTCGTCAGCGAACGTTTTGAGTGCCTGTCACCTTGGACGCGAGAGATGATTCGACGCAGAAAACATCGCCTCGGGAGAGAATCTTCACACCAGGCTTCGCTCTAAACTGCGCGGCCTCCTTCGGATCGTTCATCAGCTTCTACGTGATGCTGGCCTCACTCCCCCTCCTCGTCGTCAAGGAACTGGAGGGTCAAGAATCCGATGTCGGCCTGGTCATGGGCGTCTTTGCGGTCAGCGCAGTGACGGTGCGTCCGTTTGTCGGCAGGGCAGCGGACCGATGGGGGAGAAAGGGATTGATGGCTGGGGGCGCCGCGCTAATGGTGATGACAGCCATCGCCTTCATCCTGGTACCGAGCATCACCTTCCTCCTACCGCTTCGCTTCGTGCAGGGCATGGGATGGGGCGCGTTCAGCACGGCCGCGGCGGCACTGATCGCCGATGTCGCTCCGGCGAGCAGGCGTGGAGAGGCGCTAGGCTACTATGGAATGTTTGCGGGCATCGCGATGGCAGTTGGTCCCGCCGTTGGCGTCTTCCTCGCCGATAGCTACGGCTTCCCTGCGATGTTTGCGCTATCCGCCGCCGCAGCGGCGGCCGGCATGGTATGTTCGCTAGCCATCGTGGAGCCACGGCCCGCTCTCCAGAGAAGTGCGGCGCCGCTGAGCCTTACGAACACCTTGCATCGCAAGTCGTTTTTCCCATCGAGCGTCATATTCTGCAGCTCGGTGCCCTACTCCGCGGTGATGACCTTCATCCCCGTTTTCGCCGCGGCGCAGGGAATCGGCAACCCGGGCCTGTTCTTCACCGTCTACGCTATTTCCCTCGTGGTATTTCGCGCGCCAATCGGTAAGCTGTCAGACATCCTTGGCCGCAAGCCGGTCATAGGGCCAGGGCTGGTGGTGGGCGCTCTTTCGCTCGCTATTCTGTCGCAGGCTGGGTCGATGCCTATGTTCGTCCTGGTCGCCTTCCTCTATGGCCTTCACTTCGCGGCGGTGCAGCCGCTGCTGATGGCGATGACCGTCGACCGCGTTTCCCCTGGCGAACGTGGCGCGGCGATGGGCACATTCACCCTGGCCATGGACCTTGGCATCGGCATCGGCGCGTTCCTCTGGGGATACGTCGCCGAGGCGGTCGGCTTCAACTCGACCTATGTCATCGCGGCCGCGCTCACGTCAGTGGGCCTCGGCGTTCTCTTGCTTGGGCGAAGGCGATAACTCCAGCATCTCCTCAACCAGAATGCTCCGATGCCTATAGCAGTTTGCAAAGGATTTTGGCTGGCGGAGCAGCCACCGATATACCGAGCGTATGCAATGTAGCGCGGGGGCTCGTCCCCCGCCCCGCCCAGCGGGGGGAGGAGCCCCCGCGCTACGGGTAGCCATATCAAAATGCAAACTGCTATATGAGCACTCTTCGCGGGAGCGTTTTGTCGCACCCTTTGTGAAAGGGAGGGGATATCTTGACCGCGTTCATCGTTCGGTCGCGTT
Source organism: Chloroflexota bacterium (assembly GCA_016189905.1). GTDB lineage: Bacteria > Chloroflexota > UBA6077 > FW602-bin22 > JACPRP01 > JACPRP01. The sequence continues at coordinate 39,948 of JACPRP010000125.1, forward strand.
TGCGCCTACTGCATAGAGGGAGGCGTGAGGTGGAGACGCGCTTCAAGTGGAAGGACGTCTCCACGCCTGCGCGCTATGTGCCACTATCGATGGAGACCGACGCGGATTTTGAAAACCGCGTCGGTCTATTTGCAGTGCTACATTCGGAGCGGCGACTGTCCCTTGCTGAAGAAGGTTATCTCTCCGTCGTGCCACTCGGGCTCGCCCTCCATAAAGCTCAACATTTTTTTGTAACGAGCATCTTGCTCAGGACTCTTGGCGTTGGCCCAATACTTATCTTTGTTTTCGAACACGACGGCCATGAAGCAATCGTTGGGGTCCGAATCCATGCGGTAGATATACGTACCGACGATGCCAGGTATCTGCTTCATGTTTTCTTGAAGTTCTTTCGACAGCATATCGAACGAGGCACCTGACTTCAGGCGGAAGTGAGCTACTGTTCCGTACACTTTGGTCTCCTTGTGAATTTGCTCTCGAATCGGCTTGGCCATTCGGCTCTTTTGAGCCAGAGCATTAACTAATTGCAAGAAATGTGCCATTCAATGGTCTTCCTTCGGCGGACGAGAGGTGAAGATGGCTCAGCCGCCTCTTTCGTTGTTCGAATCGCCGCAGGGGTTGTAATAATGGGCGTTAGATAATATAATTCTGCGCGGCGCGAGTAAGTCGGCGAGGGGGGTAGATTGAATAGTCTCGTATTATTGATCATCGCTATATGCATGTCGGCAACTGGAGAGCTTCTGCTCAAGTACGGCATGAATCAGGTTGGCGTTCTATCGTTGCACCCGGACAACATTGTCGCGGGCCTGTGGCGGAGCTTCACATCCCCGTTCATACTGTTGGGATTCGTCGCGGTCTTCGGCGGGTCTATCTTCTGGCTTTCCGTCATATCCCGCGTGCAACTCAGCTACGCGTATCCGATGCTTAGCCTCGGATATGTGCTGGTGGTGGTCGCCTCCTGGATGTTTCTCAACGAGCAGTTCAATCCGATGCGGCTCGTCGGAGTTCTCGTGATTTGCGCGGGCGTGGTGGTCGTATCTCGGACCTGACGGGTCTTCGAATGTTCCCGCGAAGCACTTCAGCGGCGCGGCAAGCGCTCCAGTTGTGTCTTCGTGCAGTTGAGAAGCACGCGATCATTCCTGGCCTCGGCGATCCAGTTGGCTGGCACGACGAAATCGTTCGTCCGAATCATACCGGCCCGCACGACGATGGCCGTCACCTCCTGGGACACGGGAGCGAAGATGACCTCCTGAATGGTCCCAACCCGGCCATCCCTGCAATCGACTTCAGTGCCCTCACTCAACTCAACGCCACCGCTGGGAACCCTCTCTCCCCGCTGCGCCTCCTGGGCCTTCGTTTGTAGCTCCTCACGCGAGCCGCTGATATCGACATAGCCCGGCACCGGCACCAGCACATGGGCAGGCACGTAGATAGACGGCGGCGTCCAGTGAGTCGGCGGAACCGTATAGTTCTCGGGGATAAACTCCGGCATCTTCTCCAGCTCTCTGGCCGTTACCTTCAGGGAGACAGTTTTCCTGTCGGCGGCGGCAATGAGAGCTGTAGGAACAACGACGTCGCGAGGAAGAAAGAAACCTTTGTGGACCACGATGCTAATCAACCTGTCTTGTTCCGGCAGAACGATCACACGGTCCACATGGCCCGCTTTCTGGCCATCAGAGGTGATCACCTCCGCTCCGATATTGACTTCCATCGCCACCCCTCCCGGACACAGGCCTCAGGGTTCAGGGTAGAGGGTTTAGGTTTGAGGGTCCCGATATCATCCTCCATCACCACCCCTCCTGCACGCGGCGGCACCGTGTCATAGCTCCCGCGAACACCGTGGGTAACGGTGTTTCGCGAAACAGGCGCAAGATGTGTGCCATCACGCTTTTCTTCTCTGCGCTTCGACCCACTTCGCCTTCTGGGAGAGGCGGACGCCTTGATCGGTGGGGGTATAGCTCGCCAAGAACTCTTCGCGCAACCGGTCGAAGCTGCCACTCAAGATGGAAGCCCTCACCTCTTCCATCAGCCTAATCATAAAGCGGAGGTTATGGATGCTGGCCAGCCTGTAGGCCAGAAGCTCCTCGGAGCGGAACAGATGATGAACGTAGGCGGCGCTGAACGTGCGGCAGGTGTAGCAGTCGCAGGATTCGTCGATGGGTTGGTCGAGCGCCTTGAACGAAGCATTGCCAATATTGCGACGGCCGTGGCGCGTGAAGAGCGCACCGTTTCGAGCCACCCGCGTAGGCAACACGCAGTCGAACATGTCGATGCCGCGCGCCACGAACTCAACCAGGTCCTCGGGGGAGCCGACCCCCATCAGGTAGCGCGGCTTGCCCTCTGGGAGCAGGGGGACGGTTTCCTCGAGGATTTTCGCCGAAAGCTCTTTCGGCTCGCCCACGCTAAGGCCGCCGATGGCGTAGCCCGGAAAGTCGAGCGAGGTCAGGAAGCGCGCGCTCTCGCGACGTAGCTCCGGGAACATCCCGCCTTGCACGATGCCGAAAAGCGCCTGATCCCGCCTGGTTTGAGCGGCGAGGCAACGCTGGGCCCAATTGTGGGTTCTTTTCAGCGCTTTGCGGTTGTACTCCAGGTCGCTGGGATAGGGCGTACACTCGTCAAAGGCCATAATCACGTCCGCGCCAAGCTCTTCCTGGATGGCGATCACCCGTTCAGGCGTGAAAAGATGCTCCGAGCCATCGATGTGCGAGCGAAAGGACACACCGTCGTCTCTGACGCGACCCAGATGCCCCAGGCTGAAGACCTGGAAGCCTCCGCTGTCGGTGAGAATCGGCCGTGGCCACGCCATAAATCGGTGCAAGCCGCCAAAGGAAGCGATCAGCGACGATCCCGGGCGCAGGAAAAGATGGTATGTGTTGGAGAGGATGATCCTGGCGCCGATCTCCAGCAGCTCGAGCGGCGAGAGGGTTTTCACGGTGGCCTGAGTGCCAACAGGCATAAATACAGGCGTCGGCACGTCGCCATGGGGCGTGTGCAATACCCCGGCCCTCGCCGCGGAATGCTTTTCAGTTTTGACTAGCTCAAAGAAAGCCGCCATCTTACTCACCTACACAATGCTCAAGGCTCAAGGCTCGATGACAAATTATACCAGAAGCCGTCCCGGGTCTCCCACTCCTGTCGCCCCCAATCGGGGATCACGCTTCCCTGCCTCCCGCCCCACAGTCTTACTGATGTCTGCATAGCATGCTAAACCTCGCTGGGGCGACAACGCAGGCTGGTTTCAAACCCGCCCCTACAAGTGCTCAGGCATCTACGCAGGAATCGGTAAGGTTGTGTTGAGCTTCCCGCGTGATACTCGGTAAATCAACACAGCCTCTCGTGCACACGGAGTGAGGTTTGGTTATCGCTACGGAAGGGCAACTAGAGAGCACACGCGCAGATTGCCTGGTGGAAACCCTGTTGGCGCATCTTGTATAATAGCTGTTGTCGGCTGAACATAAGAGCAGGTGGTGGGAGTAGAGACGGATGATGGAACGAGTTGTGTCGCCGAAGATGAAGGAAGAAGACCTGGCCATTGATGCCAGCCTGAGGCCAAAGCGTCTTGACGATTACATCGGCCAGAACAAGGTAAAAGAGAACCTCAAGATTCTTATCGGGGCAGCGAAGGCTCGTGGAGAGGCGCTAGACCACGTGCTGCTTTATGGTCCGCCGGGACTGGGCAAGACGACGCTGGCGAACATCATCGCCAACGAGATGGAGGTAAAGATCAAGGTAAGCTCGGGTCCCGCCATCGTCATTCCCGGCGACCTGGCCTCCATTTTGACGACGCTGCAAAAGGGCGACATGCTGTTCGTCGACGAGATACACCGCCTCAGTCGGGTGGTGGAAGAGGCTCTTTATCCCGCGATGGAGGATTTTGCCTGGGACATGATCCTTGGCAAAGGGATGGCCGCCAAGAGCATCAGGCTAAAGCTGCCACATTTCACGATCATCGGCGCTACCACCCGCTACGCTCTCTTGAGCTCGCCCCTGCGGGATCGCTTCGGCGCCACCTACCGTCTCGACTTCTACGACGTAGAGGCCATGGAGAAGATCGTCCACCGCTCGGCCAGAATCCTGAACGTGAAGATCGAGGACGCGGGCACATACGAGATAGCCCGTCGGTCGCGGGGCACGCCGCGCGTCGCCAACCGCTTGCTCAAGCGGGTGCGGGACTTCGCCGAGGTTAGGGCTGGTGGCATCGTCACCGAGGCGGTGGCGGCCGAGGCGCTGGAGCTGCTGGAGGTCGATCATCTCGGACTGGACGACGTCGATCGCAGGGTGCTCGAAACGATCATCAAGAAGTTCGAGGGCGGACCCGTCGGCATCGAGACGATCGCGGCGGCGACCAGCGAGGAGGCCGACACGATTATGGACGTCTACGAGCCATACCTTCTGCAGCTCGGCTTTATCGCGAGGACGCCACGCGGCCGCGTGGCCACCAGGGCAGCCTACGAACACCTTGGCTTGCCCTATAAGGAGAAGGCGCCGGAGCCGGATGACAGGCCGCAGCAACAGGCGTTGTGGTAGATGGTAGGATGACAGAGTTCGAGAATCTGGGACGAATCCTGCTCTTGATCGGGCTGCTGGCTGTCGTGCTGGGAGGAATTCTGCTCCTGGCCGGGAAGGTCCCTTTTGTGGGACGGCTGCCAGGGGATATTCTGATAAAGTCCGACAATGTGACCTGCTGGATTCCGATCATGACCTCGATTTTGCTCAGCATCTTGCTGTCTATTATTCTGATGCTCGTGAACTTGTTTCTCCGCCGCTAAGTAAGCACAAATGGAGGTGGTCGCCGTGGCATTCGACTTTCGGCAAAAGATAGTTGAAGATGGAGAGATCATCGACGAAGAAGCTGCGCGCAGCTATGTCGAGGAGCTCATCGAGCTGTTCGCGGAATCGCCAGAGGGTAAGGCGCTGGCCAGCCGTGGGGTAGAACCTGGGCATTACCTCGACATGTTCCTGGACTACGAACTGAGGTACGTCGGCGCCAGCCCGGCCGAGATGGACCCGCACGATATTCGCGAGACCCTCGACGTGATGGCCGAGAAGATCACGGCCAGGCCAGAAGATCTGGACAAGGCAATCCCGGAGCTGGAGGCATTCTGCGACTTCGTCGGTCGCGCCTTCGCGTTCGAGAAAGCCGCCGCTTGGAAGCGCGCGATTCAGGATGCCGCGTCGGGCTTCCACCGCTCTGTTCGGGACCCCCGACACTGGGGCATGGCGAAGTCGATGATGATGGGAGGTATGTCACGGGGCTTCGACCTTGGCACCAAGGAAGGCGTAAATCGATGGCTTAGCGTGAAGCAGGCCGAGCAGGTCGCAAGGCTGGAAGCCGAAACGGGTCTGGCGCCCAAAAGGAAGATGTCGCTTGGGGATCGACTGCTCCGCGCCATCGGCATCAGAAGGGAAGCGAGCATACCTGCCCCCAGCGCGCAAGAAGCCGGGGAACTTTACATCGGCGACCTCGCCGGTGATGAGCCCGATCTTCTCACGCCCGGCCCCCCGACGACGTCACCCAGCAGTCGAAAGAAGAACAAGGCCCGCCGCAAGCAGGCCAAGGCCAACCGACGGAAGAACCGGCGTTAGATTGATGGCTGTGTAGTAGTCACATCGGCACTGCGTGCTAGAGTCGCCGGTCTGGCTCACGATATCTCATGCTCCTCTCGCTTCAGGAACGCCTCCGTTTGGGCAAGAAACTCGGCTGCCTTGCGCTGGAGATCGACTACATCGGCTTCCGTTGCCGTTTCCAGGAATTGATACTCACTCACCTGTCGGCGATCGAAGGCGTTGTGTAGCCAGGCGTGCAATTCGGATGGCAAGACCTTGGTCTTCGGTCTTCGGTCTTCGCGAAGTGACGTCCAAACGCGGCAATGACGGCTTGGCGCTTAGTGTAGGTCATACCTTGCGCCCGAAGCAGGGCTTGCGCACAGTAGAACATCGCATAATAGAGCCGGGAGACGGCTGAATCGTAATCACCATACCGGCGCAGCACTTCAGCGGTATCAAGGTAGCGACGCGCCTTGGCAAGCATGAGCGCGATGGGGTCTGGCTGGCTCACACGGCAACTCCTTCACGCAACACGCTCTCAAACAGTGGCTCGACTTGCTTGTGAAACCACTCCTCAGCAACTGGCACCGTGCTGATCAGGAGATCGTGGCGCAGGCAGATGTCAGCGACAATCTGGCTGTAGCGGTTGATCTCCTCGCCAGGCCTGACCGTGCCGGACAGCACGATGAGCACATCCACATCGGAATCATCACGATAGTCACCTCTGGCATAGGATCCGAAGAGATAGATCCCCCGCATCCTCTCGCCGTAAAGATTCGCAAGCGCCATCTTCAACTCCGCCAGAGCAGCCTCGACATTCGGCGGTGGCTTAGACTTACGCCGTCGGCCCAACGGGCACCCCCTTCCAGTCCCTGGCAATGTAACGCACCGTTCTTTCAAGCGGAATCGTAATCGCCATCGTTGCGGAGCACTTCGGCCGAACGGAGATACCGCTTTGCATTCTCGATCAGGGCTCAGTTCGCCCTATGTCGAATGGCTCCACTGTTATGGTCTCCATAATCTGATTGACTCGCGCCACAGTCGCTTCGCTCACACATTTGAATTGTGCGCCACTGGAGATGTTGGACGTGCAGGAACGTCGCGCAAATGAACAACCCCTCTGCTTGGTATTATAGCAGGATTCAGGTGCCATTGGTAACTGAGGTCTACTCGACGTTCGCCGGCGGGCAGGGGTAATGCGTTTTCGGAGGCGTCGATGATAGCAAGGCCTCGGCCATCGAAGAGGGCAAGGCATTCGCGCCTTATTATCGGAGTATTCTATAAGGCGAGGGCGGGAATGCTTTGCCGCTACCAGCCTAGCGGTCATATGGTGGCTCGGCCCCGGTCTGCCTAACCACGCATCCCCCAAGGACGGGCCGCTACGTCTTTGGGGAATGCCCATTGGGGAATGCCCATTCGCCAGCTCGATTTGCAGCCATCGGCTCAAATCGGCTAGAATCGAATTGATGAGGAATGTTATTGTTTCACCCAGGACAGAAGATTATCATTACGAGCTGCCGGCGGGGCGCATTGCTCAGGCGCCGGTGGAGCCGCGCGATGCCTCTAAGCTGATGCTTGTCTACCGGCGGGACGGGAGCATCGACCACAGGCGCTTTCGCGACATCGTGGATTACCTGCGGCCTGGCGATTTGCTCGTGTGCAACGAGAGCCGCGTGATTCCGGCCCGCCTCAACGGCCGCAAGGTCGGGACGGGTGGACAGGTGGAGGCGCTGCTGGTCTCCAGGCAAGGGCCCTGCGTCTGGGAGGCGCTGGTCAGGCCGGGGCGTCGGCTTCGAGAGGGATCGATCGTCGAGTTCGTAAAGCCTGGCAGCGACGGAGCAGACAAGCAGGCGCAGGTCACGGGCACGATTTATGGTCGAACGCCGTCGGGTGGACGGCTTGTCGAGTTCACCTGCGAGGGCGATGTCGACAAGCGACTGGAAGAGTTGGGCGTCGTGCCGTTGCCGCCTTATGTCCACCTGCCCCTGGACGATCCGGAGCGCTATCAAACGGTGTACGCCCGGGTGAAGGGATCGGTGGCCGCGCCGACGGCGGGACTGCACTTCACGCCGGACCTGCTGGAAAGAATCCGAAGCCGGGGCGTAGACTTCGCCTTCGTCACGCTGCATATCGGACTGGATACGTTTCGTCCGGTTCAGGTAGAGAACGTCGCCGAGCACAAGATGCACTCGGAGTACTGTGAGCTGACCGATGTTGTGAGCGCTCAGCTCAACGCGGCGAGGCGGGAGGGCAGGCGGATCATCGCCATCGGCACCACCAGCGTCAGGGCGCTGGAATCGGCGGCTCAAGCCGCCGCCCGGGCAGGTGCGACGGAAGTATTCACTCCCTTCCGTGGGTGGACGGATATCTTCATTTACCCTGGATACCGGTTCCGCGCCGTCGACGCCCTCGTGACCAACTTTCACCTACCGAGATCGACGCTTCTGATGCTCGTCTCCGCGTTCGCCGGCAAGGACTTGATCGACAGGGCATACGCCACCGCAGTTGCGGAAGACTACAGGTTCTTCAGTTTTGGGGACGCGATGCTTCTGATCTAGCGCTCCCCTAGCCGGGCAAAAATACCCTTCAGGTCCTGCTCAAAGTCTTCCAGATCGTATTGCATCAGCACTTTCTTTTGTCTAATTTGACAAAGCGGTGGCGATGGCTTATGCTTGCGGCTATGCGATGCGGTAGCTTCTTTCTGATACTTCCGCAGGCTTGCGTATACTTCTGCCAAATCGTAGCGCGAGGTGGAGATTGCTTGTCGCGTGGGCAATAGCTGGATTGGCAGTCGGGGCAGTACTCAATATACTTGTAGCGCGTCTGCCGCGAAGGAGGTTCTCCTTCGGCTGGCCCGTTCGCTGCCGTTATTGTCGCGCGCCGCTCGCGCTTAGCGAGGTGCCGGCGCTGGCCAGTTACCTGTTCCATGGGGGCAAGTGCACGGCTTGCGGCCACCGCATCGGGCCGCGCTATCTGCTGGTCGAGATCGCCACGGGCGCGTTGTTCGCCGGACTCTACCTGCGCTTTGGTATGTCGTGGCCATTGCTAGTCTATAGCCTGTACGCGAGCATATTCGTGATAATCACGATGATTGACCTGGAGCATCGGCTCATCCTTAACGTTGTGACGTATCCGAGCATACTCCTCGGCGCGGCGTTGAGCTTTGTTACTCCAGGGCTGGAGGGCGGACAGGGATTGCTGGGCGGGCTATTCTACGGTGGACTGTTCTTGCTCTTTTATTTAGGCGCTGTTTTGTTTTATCGGAATGCCGTGGCCCTTGGGTTGGGCGACGTCAAGCTGGCGCTGTTTATCGGATTGGTTACCGGGCTCCGGGGGGCGTTTATTGCCACACTGCTGGGAACGCTGATCGGCGCCGCGATAGGTATCTGGCTTATGTTGTTTCGGGGCAAATCATCCCAAGCGACGATGCCTTATGGACCATCTTTGACCCTGGGGGCAGCCGTGACGATTCTGTGGAGCCCGTGGGTTGGTTGAGAGATGATAAGATCATCTGACGAGGAGCTGTTTCTGTCGGTAGCAATAACCGCTTACAACGAAGAAGCGCGGATAGGCCCGAGCCTGGCGAAGATCGCCGCCTTTCTCGATAGTAATGGCTATCTGGCTGAGATCGTAGTCAACGACGATGGCTCTGAAGACAGAACTCAGGAGATAGTGCGCTCTTTCGAATGGCCGAGGCTGAAGCTCATTTGCTCGCCGAAGAACCAGGGGAAAGGCGCGGGCATCCGCAACTCCGTCCTAGCATCGCGCGGCCAGTACATCCTCTTCACCGACGCCGACCTGTCCACGAACATCGAAGAGGTCGAGAAACTCCTGAAAGGGATCAAAGATGGCTGCGATATCGCCATCGGCTGTCGCATCCAGCCTGACGGCTACGACATGCGTGAGAGCCAGCCTTTTTACCGCCGCCTGTTCGGCAAAGTTTTCCACACGCTGACGTGGCTGTTCGTGATTCGGGGCATCGCCGATACGCAATCCGGGTTCAAATGCTTCCGAAAGGAGGCGGCGCACGACCTTTTCTCTTCGACAACTCTTGCCAGCATTATTTTTGACGTCGAAGTCCTCTATCTCGCGAGGAAACGTGGCTACCGCATCGTAGAAGTTCCCGTGGCGTGGACAAATGCCGGGGGGTCGAGAATGCGCGTCACGGCGGGGCACGCGCTCAGGGTGATCTGGGACCTGTTGAGCATCCCGCTGATTCATCGTGGGGGGCGCGGAAGGTCGGCGATTCGAGATCTGGAAAGCAAGATGGGCTGATGTCAAGAGTTAGTGGTCAAAAATGAACCTGCTAATCGAAGGTAGCCACCTCCTGGGCATCCCTCTGAGCGAGCACCAGCTAAGGCTCTTCCGACTGTATGCCGAAGAACTGGCGCTCTGGAACCGCCAGTTCAATCTCACCGCCGTCACCGACTACGAAGGGATTCAGACCAGGCACTTTCTGGATTCCATCACCTGTCTACTGGCCTTCCCTGCAGTGGAAGTACGAGACCCGCCGTGTCAGATCGCTGGCCTGCCGTCGATGACAGGACTAAGAGTTATCGACATCGGGGCTGGAGGCGGCTTCCCCGGCCTTCCCCTCAAGATCGTTTGCCCCGAGATCACCCTGACACTGCTCGATTCAGTAGCCAAAAAGACGAAGTTTCTCGATCATTTGGTGAACAAGCTGGGCCTGGCGGGCGTACACGTGGTGACCGGTCGAGCAGAGGAGGTTGCTCGCGACCCGCAACACCGCGAACGTTACGACGTCGTCGTGTCTCGCGCCGTCGCGGAGCTTGCCGTGCTGGCGGAGTTATGCCTACCGTTTGCAAGGGTAGGCGGACGCATGATCGCGCCAAAAAAAGGGGCCCTGGAACGAGAGATCGAGATGGGAGAGGGCGCGGTAGAGCGCTTAGGTGGGCGAATGGGCAAGGCCATCGCCGTCGAGCTACCAGGGTTTCTCGACATACGCCATCTGATCGTCGTCGACAAAGTAAGCCCCACGCCTGCCGTCTATCCACGCCGGCCCGGCATACCCTCCAAGAGACCGCTGAGGTGACGTTAGGTCCAAATGATAGTGTAGCAACTACAACGCAAACAGGTGTGGCACGGGCTTTCACCGCAAAGAGCGCCAAGAAATCCTTGGGAACCATTGCGCTCTTTGGGGAGAAACTTGTTGCGAATACCTAATACGACAACGACGGTTCCACTTGGCTGCATACGGGCGACTGGCATTCGCTGACTAGCAGAGCCAATATCTTGAGCACTCAAGTAAGCTGGAGCGTAGTCGATTTATGCACGAACCGTCGTTGCAGTACTAACCTATTAACCGGAACGCCAGGCGAAAGAGAAAGGCAAAAAGAGCGGCGAGCGGCAGCGTGAGGAACCATGCCAGCACGATATTGCCCGCGACGCCCCAGCGCACGGCCGAGAACCTGCGCGATGCCCCAACGCCCATAATCGACGACGAGATGACGTGGGTTGTGCTGACCGGAGCGCCGAAATGGGTAGCCAATTGAATCACCAGCGCGGAAGACGTCTCGGCGGCGAAACCATTGACGGGCATCAGGCTGACCAGCCTCACGCCGAGCGTCTTGATTATCTTCCAGCCGCCCGCCGCCGTTCCCAAACCCATGGCAAGGGCCGCGACGGACATAACCCAAAGTGGCACCTCAAACGTCGGCAGGGCGCCGTAGGACACGAGCGCCATAGTTATTATCCCCATGGTCTTCTGCGCGTCGTTCGAGCCGTGGCTGAAGGCCACGAAAGCCGCCGATAGAACCTGCAAGTGGCGAAAATAGCCGTTGACCTGTGACTGCGACGAGCGCCTGAACAACCACATCAACAGGACCATGATCAGAAAGCCGAAGATTAGCCCGGCGATGGGGGATAAGAACAGAGAGCCGAAAATCGTGCTGAGCCCCTCGGGATTGAACACGCCAAGCCCGCTGCCGGCAATCGACGATCCGATGATCGCGGCAATCAGCGCGTGAGAAGAGCTGGTGGGAACACCAAAATACCAGGTGATGAGATTCCACACGATCGCGCCGAGTAAAGCCGCGGCAACAGTCTGCTGCGTGACCGCCTCTGGGGCAACTATGCCTGTGCCAATGGTCTTGGCCACCGCCGTCCCGACAAATGCGCCGACAAAGTTCAAAGAAGAGGCCATAACGATAGCTACCGCCGGTGGGAGCACCCGCGTGGAGACCGACGTAGCGATGGCATTTGCCGTGTCGTGGAAGCCATTGATGAAATCGAACGCCAGTGCCAGAATAACCACGAGCACAAGCAATGCCAAGGGATCAAGCATGCTTCATTACCATTCCCTGTAGCACGTCCGCCACGTCTTCACAGCGGTCGGTCGCCTCTTCCAGTTGCCCGTAAATCTCTCGCCATCTTATCACGTCGATCGTATTGGTAGGATTCTCAAAAAGGGCAACCAGAGCGGCGCGTTGAAGTTGATCCGCCTCGTTTTCGAGGCGGTTGATTTCGATGCAGCGATTCAGTATCTCTTTCATACGATCTCTTTTTCTCAATAGCGGCACGGCGCTGTTGATCTCCTCGGCCGACCTCACGAGAATGCTCGCAAACTTCTGAAGCTCCGGTGTCGGCCTCTCAATGCGGTAGATAAGCATCACATCCGCCGCCGCCTCGATGCGATCGACGACGTCGTCGATCGCGCTGGTCAGGTGGTGAATGTCTTCACGGTCAAACGGCGTCACGAAGGTGCTGTTGAGCTTGGCGATGATATCGTGCGTTATGGCATCGCCCTGGTGCTCGCGCTCGGTTATCTCACTCACCTTCTTTTCCACATCTTCGTAGTGGCTGAGCATTTCCTGGAGCAGTTTCGCTGCCTCCAGCATGTTTCGAGAAGCCTTCTCGAACATATCGAAGAACTTCTCCTCACGCGGAATCAGTCTGAGCCGGACCACGATAATACCTCCAAGCCTTGCAATCACTAGCTTCAGCGGCAGTCAGTCTATTTTACACAAAAAACGGCATCTTTTGCATGCACGTCGGCGCGAGATTGATGGATTCGCTGGATGAGGTTATCACCGAGTCGTCAACGATAACGTCCAGGTCACCACTCTGCCTGGCGGTCGTTATCCCTGCGCGGTTTACCAGGATGTCGATTTTAGCTTTTCCCACGCGAAGGTTGCGCACCACTACCTCGTTAAGCCAGCCCGGTAAGGTCGGTCGCAGATAAATCTTCCGCTCCGCAGCATCCGCCCGGATGCCAAGAATAGTATGCAGGAAGAAGACCGGCGCGCCGGTTGCCCAGGCCTGGGGGGAGCAGGAAACCGGATATTCGGCCGGCATCGACTGATAGCGGAGATCACGGTCGAAGCCGCAGAAGAGCTCTGGTAAGCGTCCATAGCGAAATCGCAAACCCGCCAGAAAGATACCTGTTATCGTCTGGATCGCATATTCGTCCAGCCCGTAGCTCTTGAGCCCGGCTGCAACGATCGAATTATCGTGAGGCCAGACTGATCCGTTGTGATAGCTCATCGGATTAAAGTTCGGCGAACGACTGCTGAGCGTTCTGATCCCCCAGCCACTAAAGAGGTCTGGCGCCAGCAAGCGATCGGCCACCACCGACGCCTGATCCGGCTTCAGGATGCCCGACCAGAGGCAGTGGCCGGCCTCTGAAGTGACGGAAGGGATCTGACGCTTATCGCGGTCGAGGCCTTGAGCGCAGTAGCGCTCCTCTTCCATCCAGAAATCCACGGCGAAGCGCTCGCGGAGCCTCTCCGCGTCATCCCGCAGCCTGGTCGCGAGGTCCCCATCTCCCTTCCGCGCAAGCAACTTCGCCAGCCGCAGCTTAGCATCGTAAACATAGCCCTGGGCCTCGATACAGGCGATCGGTGGCTCCGCAGGCTCGCCGTTGGGAAAGGCGAACGAATCGCGCGAATCCTTCCAGCCCTGGTTCCTCAATCCGCGAGGCGACAGGCTCTGATACTCGATATACCCATCGCCGTCGACATCACCGAATTCATCTATCCATTCGAGCGCCGCCATGGCCGATGGCAACAGCTCAGCATACAGGTCATCGTCGTCAAGCCAGTCCATCGCTTCTGAGAAAAGAATGAGAAACAGCGGGGTGGAATCGACGCTGCCATAGTATGGCGTGTGGGGGACCGCTCCACGCCGCGACATCTCGCCAACACGGGTCTCGTGCATTATCTTGCCCGGCTGCTCGTCGCGCCACTCACTTACTTCCTTCCCCTGATGCAGCGCCAGAAAGCGCAAAGTACCGACGGCGATGTCACTGTTCAGCATCATAGTCTGAAGAGACGTTATGAGCGCGTCGCGACCGAACGGGGCGGCAAACCAGGGTATTCCGGCGGACGGGAAGAGGCCGGTAGGGCGGTAGGTGAGCAGAGCGCGCAGGTCACTCTGCCCTCGGCGCAGCATCCGGTTAAAGAACTCATTGTCGGTCTCGATAGAGGTGCACTCGGCGAACCATCTCTCGTACGAATCGCGGAGCTCCTTCACTTCGATATCGAAGAACGAGCGACGCGGCTTCTCGTCGGCGACAGCAGGCCTCACGTACATCGTGATCGAGTAGGGTTTGTTTGGCTCAAGGATCAAGCGAAAAACGGACTTTACCCCGGGAGGCAGGCTCTCCTTCTGGGCCACCGCGGTCGCACACGAGGCAGATTGGATCACCGTCGTCGTTTCATGGCTTCCACCCGCGAGAAACTCTAGCGATGTCGGCGGGGTCTCGAACACGATATCTGTCCGTCGCCTGACGTCGTCCAGCCCCAGGTAGTTGAGCGAGATCGTGGAATCCTGATATTCAGGAGCAAGAATCTTGCCCTGGCTTGGAGCGAGAACCTTTCCGTTAGGCTCGCGCGTCAGTCCCCGCACCTGAAACATGTCCTTGAAGTCAGCCGCGAGCAAGAGGACCAACTCCACGTCGACCGGAAAAGGATTGTAATTGAATAAGCCGATGCGTTCCTCCAATCCGCAATCGACGAATCGATTGCGGCGTATGCTCACGGTGTGCGAGCGCACCACTTCCCCAGAGCAGTTCAGCCAGGCGGGGTTGGCCATCTGCAAGTGGCCCATGAAGTTTTGTTCTGCCGAGCCGCTGAGGAGGATCGGTTTAGAGTTGTTGATTGTGAGATCGAAAACACTCAAGAAGCGGGTGTCGAGATAATAGAGCCCGAGGCCGAGGTTGTTTCCAAATGGCACGTCGCCCAGTTCATCGCTGACCAAGAATACCTGGTCCTCGATTAGTACAAGCTTTTCCATGGTCGGTGGCAGCTCCGCGCGCGATTCCTACGTATTAATCTCCTGGGCGATAGGGTCGATATCCGACACAAACCTGACACGCCTATCGAAGGCCGGTATGCAAAGGCCGCTCGCCAACATTGTAGCAGAAAAGCTGCGAACGTCAACTGATTTCGCGATCTAATGATTTCGCGATCTAAGCTGTCTTCTTTCTCAGCCTGGCGCCGGGCACCTCTCCGCCAGATTCGACCAGGGCCTTGATCTCGGCGTCGGTCGGGATACGCCACTTTCGGTAGAACGTGCCAATTCGCAGTCCCCATGTGTCGTAGGTGATGGGGCAGATGACGTCATCCACCAGCGGTCGAAGCCGCTGAACCTCGAAGAGCGGGCTCACCGGCACGGCGACGATGACATCTCGAGGATTTCCTCGCTTCACCCAGTTGCAGGCGCTAATGGTGGGAAATCCAAGCGCCATCCCATCGTCGGCGATGATGACGGTTTTGTTGGCGAGCTCAGGGACCGGTCGTGCTCCTCTATACACGGACATCTCATCGCTCGCCTCATCCTGCGCATCCCGGGCGAGGTGGCGGATGGCGTCTCTTTTGATGCCCCACTGCGCGGCAAGGGCGTAGTTGAGGATAACCACGTCCTGCGTGACAGCCCCGAAAGCCGTCTCCGGCTGTTGTGGAACCCGCAAGAGCCGGGATATCACGATATCCATTGGGGCCTTGAGCCGTTGGGCCAGTGAGAAAGCAACCTCTACCCCCCCTTTAGAAATCGCCAAGACGATGACATCCTTCTTGCCCTGGTACTTCACTAGCAGCTTTGCAAGCGATTGGCCTGCCTGAAGTCGATCCTCGTATTCCGGTGCTTTAGCCAGCATTACCAACACCCGATCATATGATACAGCCAAGCTGACGTGTCAATGCAAGCGAGGTCGGAAGTAGGCCATGTAGAACACAAGAGCCAGGCCTGTTATCGCCCCGAGCGCAATTGCCGTGGTAGCCAATGGATGGTGCTCGGCCTGAGCGCGAACGTTCATCGTCTCTCTAACGCGTCGCTCGAGCTCGTTCAGCACACGGTCAGTATCGGCTCGCAGATATTCTATCTCCCGCTCGATATCGGCTGTCTTTTTACCCATTCTACATCCTCCCTCAACGACTCCCTGGTCTTTGCCAAAGGCTTTACTTGCAAGCGGGCTTTGCCGATAAGTAACACAAGGACGCCGACGACCAAGAAGAAGATACCCACGATTAGCGCCGCGAGCCAATCTGGCATCGCCCTGGAGATCAAAAAGATACCGGTCACGATGAACGAGACCCATGCCGACAGGAGCAAGACTGCCCCGACAATCGCCAGCATCGCACCTCGAAGGGCATGCGAGAAATCCTCCCGTGCCTCTTCCTTCGCCAGATCGATCTGTTTGTCGACGATGAGTGCCACATTGTTGGCCAATCGGCGAATCAGATCAGCCCATCCGAGGCCTTCAATTCTCTCTGCACGCATGGCTCATACCTCCCCATTAACGCCGTCTCGCGATAATATTGCAAAACCTGTGCCAGGAGCCGGTATGAGTCTTGCAGGTACAAGAAGATTAGCTTACCGTGACCGCGCAAGGGCGAATGAGTGAGGAGGTGATTTGTGTGGAAGACTTGTTGAGGAAATGGGGGGATCAAGAGCCCAAGTTGCGGCGGGACTGGCATCGCAAGTTTGGCTACACTGGTCTGGAATGGGGGTCGATAAGAGACGCCTACCAGTTTGGGTGGATCGCCGCTCAATTGCCTGAGTTCGAAGGATACTCCTGGAACCAGGTAGAGAAGGACCTATCAGAACACTGGTATAACCCGCAGCTAGCCACCGAGGAATCGGCATGGGATTATGTTAAGGAAGCGGTAGAGACCGGATGGACCAGGGCGCGCGAAGGGCTGAAGCGCGCGGCGTAGCGCCGTTGCTATGAGCCCAGTTTCAACACGGAGACATCTTCTGCGGAAGGACAGGTCCTTCACTCGTTTATTATGGGAACGAGTGAAGGACAGGCAGGAGGTACGGAGATGGAGAAGGTGGACAACCATTATTAGCTTCTCCGTGTCCCCGTGTGGCTCGTAACCTTCACGATTGTTTGGTCATCTCACGGTCAGATGAAGATAAGCAAGCCCTGAGCGTCCGAGCTCAGGGCTTGCTTTTGTGACAAGCGTCTCTATCGCGATCGCGTCCAGCGCCACCCTGCGGTTAGCGCCGCCGCGGCTTGGTGGTCTGCGATGTGGTAGCGGTCTCTGTCATTCCTGCTCGTGGAGCGCTCTTAATCCGCCGCTGGCCGGAGACCGTCAGATTGTTGTGCAGGTCGGTTACACCCGGGACCCACCACGTGTCGTCACCAGCCGCGTGTTTCACCGTCTTATTCGGCACCGTGCCACTCAGCACCACTGTGCCAGCTTCCACCTCGACATTGATGTCGGCATCGTACGGAATCAGGGGATCGGCGTCGATCGAGTCGTAAACCATCTCGGTTATCTCTTCATCGGTGGGAAGACCCGTCGCGGCGTATTGAGGCGAATACGTACCACCCCAGCGCCGTAGACCGCCCAGGCCCCAGCCTCCGTACGCCCCGTTGAAACCAGGGCCGAAGCCGCCAAATCCCCCGCCTGCCATCGCGGGTGATAGGCCGGGATGCCAGACAGGGCCACTATAACCGCAGACGGGGCAATGGAAGGCACCGAATGTGCCCATCATCGATCCCTGGTTCATGCCCCCGGCCATCGGGCCACCCATTTGCCCGAATGTGCCGGGCTGCATTGGAAATCCATATTGCATGGTTGTCAAACCTCCTAATCTAGCTCGACGTGTTCACTAATTCGAGGCGGTGTGCTATGCAACCACCTTCACCTCATTGAGTACGCCCTTAACACCCTGGGTACGCCGAACGATTTCCTCTATCGCGCGGCGCGTTCCGATCGACCAGACGCTGCCTCTCACTCGGACCATCCCATCTTTCACCGAGACGTCGATCTCCGAGCGCCCCAGGCGCAGCTCTCTTAGCAAGGCAAGACGTATGTCGCTTGCCATCTCTTCATCGTGGCGCGTTGGACCGGGGGCGATATCTATGCCATTGACGATCTTCTTGACCCCCCTGACGGTTCGAGCATCGTCTTCTGCCGAGGCTCGCTCGACGTAAGAGTCGACCACCCCGTCTAGGAATATCACGCCACGTTCAACCCGCACGCTTATCCCGTGACCGTCGATCCAGGTGTCACGCAGCAAGGTCGCCGCGACGTCGGCCGCGATATCAATATCAGGCCTGATGGCCATCGGCGCCACGGCCAGATCGTTGATCACCTTTGTCACACCCTTTATCCGGCCCGCTGCGTGCTCCGCCAGATGATGCTGGAACAGATTAGATACGGCGCCACGTAGAACGACTGTTCCGCGCTGCACCTCCACATTCAAATCGGTTATGTCGAGCCGCACATCGCCCAACAAGGCGTCAACAACATCTCGTTCGATTTCGTCGTCAAGCCTTACTGCCACGGTACAGGACCTATTTGCTTCACTTGATTCTCAACTCGTTCCTGACGTCGACCACGCCAGGCACATCCCACGCATCGTCTTCGGCAACCTTCTTCTCGGCCGAACTGTGCGCGGTGCCTGTCAGTGTCACCACGCCATTCTCGACCTCGACCCTGACGTTGGTCGCATCGACCCACGAGTCCCAAAACAGTGAATCGCGTATGTCACGCTCTATCTCATCATCGGTTCTAGTGGCACCCGGATAGGTGCCACTGTACGGGCCGTAGTAGCCGTAATGACGATGGCCCGCGTGCCAATGTGAGTATTCGTGCCAGTGCCAGCAGGTCGGACAGAATGGCATTTCGCTCACCTCAACAGTCAATAGCGCCTTTCACAGTCTTCCCAGGCCGGGGACCTGGCCAGCGGCACGCTTGCCGCTGGCCAGGCCACGACCAATGAACTATTTCTTCTTCGCCTCTTTTGTTTCCCTTGTAGTCTCCCTCATCTTGGCGAGCTCGGTTAGAGCGGCCGTCTTCATAGTCCTTTCGCGCCGTCCGACGATCTCCAGATTGTTGTTGACGTCCCAGACGCCCGGCACCCACCAGACGTCATCGCCGATCGCGTGTTTGACCCTCTTGCTTGGCACCGTGCCGCTCAGCGTGACCACACCGCCCGTGACATCTATGCTGACGTCGGAATCGAACGGGACGATGGGATCGGCGTCGATGGCATCGAAGATGGCCTCGCGAATCTGCTCGTCACTCGGCCAGTTTTCGGCGAACGTCCATCCGCCGCCGGGGTACATCCCCTGGCCGGGGTACATTCCCTGACCGGGATACATTCCCTGACCGGGATACATCCCCTGGCCCGGGTACATCCCCTGACCAGGGTATAACGCCTGGCCAGGGTACATTCCTGGGAAAGTGCCGCCCCAGGTCATGGGACCGCCGTAGAAGGGATTGAAGCCGGGCGTAAAGCCGTAGGGGAAGCCCCCACCGTACGGGTAGCCATAGGGGAAACCCATTCCCATTCCGCCACCCATACCTGCCGCGGCACCCATCGCACCAGGTGCACACCCGCAGGTTGGGCAGGCCATCGAGCCGCCGGACATCGGGTTATTCCCGAAACCGTTTGGCATTGCAGTTACCTCCTGCTCTTGTAATTGTTTTCATAAGTCTGCTGATTTCCGTTACCGCCATCGCGCGGTTCTGTTGCGAAGCCTTTTCAGAGGCTCCGTCGATCGTGCGGATCCCCAACCGTTTTTGGAGGAAGACTGACAAATAGCGCCTTTTCACATCTGACGTCTTGTGCAAAGACCGTGCCAGGAACAAGTGCAAAAGGGGGATGTCTCAGGCGACGGGTAACCGTTCGGCGATGGGGTTAGCCGGTTCATCCAGTTCTAGCACTGTGGGCGTCGACAATAGCAAGGGCTTGGCCCATGAGCAGGGCAAAGCGTTCGCGCCCTCCCCCTGCGCAAAGCCCTCAATTACCGCGCGATTGCTTTGCCCCGCGCACAAAAACAGCGTCGAGCCGGGTGCGCTCAGCTAGGTCATCATATCGTTCATTTCGAGCACGCTCGCCTAGCACCTCGGCACGACAACGGAAAAACGAGCGCACTGGTGTAGGCAGTTTGACCTGCGCTGTTCCGAACGCGACTTCGTGTAGGTTGAAGGGATTGATCTCAAGATAGAGTGAATTCACTCTATTTCCTCGCCTGCTATTCTTGATATTCTGGATGGGTGAATTCGCTACCAATTACCCTTTGCTGCACCCGCACCTCAATCGCGGATGATCGATGGGGTCTCGTCAGGATGAGGTTCACAGAGCATTCTTCCTGGGGTAGGAGGTCTTATGAAGTTTTCTATGGTACCAAGGCTGCTACTGAAGGGCTCGCAGGCTCGTTACAGTCTACGGGCGCTGGGGGCATTGCTAATGGTCGCGGCAATCGCACTACCTCCGTTGGAGCCGCTTACGACGCCATCGCCAGTACCTATCTCTAATGCGGCAGCGATCTCATCTTCTTCAGACGTGTGCACGAATGCCAGCCGCACCATCTTCTACGATGTCGTGGCGTTCCAAACGTTGATCCCCATCAATGGGTGGGGAGACCATATTCCTGATGGGCTGATGTACGCCCTGTCCAACGCCGACGCCATGGCCAACAAAGCAGCCATCCTGGCCAATCCGCAACTGGCCAGCCCGCTGGTTCTCAGGGCGGCCGTCGGCGACTGCATCAAGGTGAACTTCCGCAACGAGATCAGCGGCAAGCGCATCGGTATGCACGCGGCCGGCCTTTCCAAGGACCCCAAGGAGTCCGACGGAGCCCGCATCGGGTATAACCCCGACACCACGGTAGCTTACGGGGGCGAGATCACCTACACCTGGTATGCCGAGCACGAAGGCCAGTTCGTGATCAGCGACTACGGCAGCGGAACTAATTTCAAGCTGCCGATGAATGGTAGCGTGCAGCAGGATACGACGAGCAAGGGACTGTACGGGGCCATCATCGTACTGCCACCAGGTTCCACATGGCACGATCCCAGGACCGGCAATAATCTGCTCAATGCACAGAACAAGGGCGTTGGCACGCCCGTCTTTGCCGACGTGCGTGTGCCGGGGGCGGGCAACGATTTCCGGGACATCGCGCTGGTGATGATGGACGAGCCCCAGGGCGTCCGTGATCGCTTCGGCAAGACGCCGACCTTTCCGGCCACCGGCCTGGAGGACTCCACGTTCGGCTTCAACTATCGCTCGGAACCGCTGCGGAACCGCCTGCGCGCCGTTTTGGAGCACAGGGGAGATCGGCGGTTTGACCCGGTTAGCGGGCAGTACGTGACGGGCGCAACCGCCATCACGCTCCCCAACGGCACGGTGGTCCAGCCAACCGATAACTTCTGCGACGGCTACGTGCCTGACCTCTACGGCTCGGGGCAGGGGGGAATCGTCGCCGATCCGGGGGCCAAGTGCCTGGGGGAGGAAGCTCACCTCCAGTCCTGGCCCTTCGGCGACCACGGGAAGCTAACGCGCAAGCTTCAGGATGGGTCAATCGTGGTGGACACCGATAACCTTATTCCCAAGGCCTACGCTGGCGACCCCACGCGCGTGCGCGTCATTAACCCGGGCATCAAGGAGACACACCCGTTCCACCAGCACACGAATCGTTGGTTCCACGAGCCTGATGATCCTGGCTCGATCCGTCTGGACGTCCAATCCGTGGGGCCCGGCGAGAGCTATGTGCTCGTCTACGAGGGGGGCGCCGGCGAGGCCATCGAGGGTCCTGGGACCGGCAGCATCGGCGATCAGATCTTTCACTGCCACATCTACCCGCACTTTGCCCAGGGCTTCTGGGGCTCTCTCCGTGTGTTCGATAGATTGCGACGGGTAGAGTACAACCAGAAGTATCCCGATGGCACGCCCATCGAGCCGCTGATGGAACTCCCCGATCGCACGAGCCAGATTCCGGCTCCGGACGCGACGCATCCCGGCTACCCGCTCTTCGTCAAAGGCGACTATCTGCAGAGAGCTTACCGTCCCCCGAACGCGGTGGTCAACGACTACTTCCAGAACGGCCCGCAGGGGAATGATCCCTATTTCCGCCGCCCCGGCGATACGGTTCGCGGCCCGAATACGTTAGAAGCGGCCAATATGGCCCGTAAGTCAGACGGGTCGGTCACCACGACCCCGGGCGTCTTTACCATCGACCCCTGCCCAACGGGGGTGCCAGAGCGCACCTATTATCCTGCCGCGATAGACGCCCGGATCGTCTACAACAAGGCGGGATGGTACGATCCCGCGGGCAAACTTTACGTCGAGGCGCCGCCGGAGGCGGGGAAGACGGCGCTACAGAAGGCCGACGAGATCAGGCAGGCGATCAACGCCGGGACCATCGAGCCCGAGCCCTACACGATCAGGTCACGCCTTGGGGAGTGCGTGAACCTGCGCACCACCAACGCCACGCACATAGACAACGATCCAAACGTGGCGCTGGATATCCACGGGGGGACTGAAGGAGATCGCTTCCACGGGCCCACCCCGATGAGCGAGCTCACCACCCACGTGCACCTGGTTCGCTTCGACGAACTGGGCAGCGATGGCACCTCCGTGGGGTGGAACTATATCCAGGGACCGATGATCGGGCAAACCTATGGCTACCGCTGGTTCGTCGACGTCGCGCTGCGCACGGTCTTCTTCCACGATCACCAGTACGCCAACACCCACCAGCAGCACGGCTTATGGGCGGCGATGAACGTGGAGCCGCAGGATGCCACCTGGCACAATCCGAGGACGGGCCAGGAGACGAACGGGGTGGGAACGGTGATGGACATTCGCACGCCCAGCGGACCCGATTTCCGCGAATTTACCATCCATTACTCTGACCGCGTTCCCCAGTTCGACGCGGCCGGCCAGCCGCTCGAGCTGCCTTCTATCCCCGATGCCTACGGGGAGGACCAGGGGGTGATGGGCGTCAACTACCGGAACGAGCCTTTCCCCATCAGGATAAACTCCGCAAGCCGTGGGGACCAGGCCGAGCCGGCGTACGTGTTCAGCTCGGCCGTGCACGGCGACCCGTCCACGCCGGTCTTTCAGGCCTACTCGGGCGATCCGGTGGTGATCCGACTGATGGACGGGGCACACGAAGAGATACACAATTTCAATCTGGCGGGGCACCGCTGGCTAGCCGAGCCCGACGACCCCAACTCGAACATCTACGATACACAGGCCATGGGGCTCGCGGAGTTCTTCAACTTTGAGATCGACGGCAATCAGGTGGTAAAGCGCGGCCGGGGTCGTGAGCGGGCACGGGAGAGCGCGATCACCCATCAGGGGCAAGTCCTGATCCTACCATCAGGCGCGGGCGCGCCGGGCGATTACCTCTACAGCTCGCAGCCTTTGAACGACCTCTGGCTGGGCATGTGGGGCATAATGCGTGTGCCGGGCAGGCAAATAGACGGCCTCCAGCCACTGCCCGATCGTCCCGCTCCCCCCACGGGCAATCCAGGTGACGAGTGGCCGGCCTTGAAGCCGGGCGATTCTGTCAAATCTCCCCAGGACAGTGACGTTGGCAATCCCTGTCCTCTCGGTACGCCCAACCGGGGCTATCAAATCAGCCTGGTCCAGCAGAAGCTGGTTTACAACTCTTTCGGGGACAACGACCCTAGCGGGATCATCTACGTTCTCGACCAGGACCTCGACCGGCAGGGCAGACCGAAGGACGGCACGGCCTCCAAGCCGCTGTTCATCCGCGCCAACGAGGGCGACTGCGTGAGCATCGAGCTGACTAACCGGCTGCCGCGCCAAGGCATCTCCGTGCACTCTGGAGATCCGATGAATCCATTGGAGAACGAGGGCGTGACTAACCTGGTCGATGGAACCCCGCGGACGGTTCAAGCCACCTGGCCGTCGAGTGATCGGGGGTCCATCCACATCGCCGGATTGGCCCGCTACGACGTGACCAAGAGCGACGGCTCGGCCGTGGGCTACAATTTTGACACCACGGTCGCGGCCGGGAGGAAGCGCCTGTACAAGTACTACCTCGACACTGAGGACATCGGCGTCGTCAATATGCAGAACCAGGCCAACGTTCGCGGCACCAGGCACCACGGTGCATGGGCCGGCCTGGTGGTCGAGCCCAGAGGCGCCGTCTTCCTGGATCCGAAGAATCTGCAGACTCTCGCCCGCGGCGAAGCGGCGGTGATCAAGTACGAGGAAAACGGCGTCGTCAAAGCCTTCCGCGAGTTCATCGTAGACGTACAGGACGGCCTCAACCTGTTCGACGCAAGCGGGGTGCCGCTGCCAGACCAGGAGACGGAGGACCCCGAAGACCAGGGAGAGAAGGGCATCAACTATCGCAGCGAGAGATTCCAGAACAGGCTCGCCAGTAACTCCGAGATCGCCTGGGTCTTCAGCTCCGAGGTTCACGGCGATCCCTCGACACCCGTGTTTCGTGCCTACCTGGGCGACCCGGTTATGATGCGTATCCTCAACGGCCAGGACCTGCCGCGAGCGCACACCTTCGGCACGTTCGGGCACCATTGGCGCTATGAGCTAAACGACCCGGAATCGATGATGGTGGACACCTACGGCGGCCTGAACGCGAGCCGGGCCTTCAATGCGTGGTTTATGGTCGGCGCCGGCGGGATGCGGCAAAAGGCGGGCGACTATCTGTACAACGACAGGAATCTCGCACATATGCTCAGCGGCGGCATCTGGGGGCTCCTGCGCGTGCACGATGCGCCGCAGCCTGACCTGGCGCCGCTGACGTTCCCTAGCGAAACGCCAACGCCAACGCGAACGGCCACGCTTACGCCAACCAACACGCCCACGGCAACGCAAACGGCCACGCCAACGCCAACCAAGACGCCGAAGCCTACCAAAACGCCAAAGCGCTAGCCGGGGCGCAGGCCCATACGGACCGGCAGCGTCAAGAGCTGCCGGCCGATCTGATCGAATGCGAATGGAAGGACAAAGCCCGCCGGTGCTGATCGCGGCCTGCCCTGGCGGGCTATCATCAAGGCTCGTCACTCCTTCGCCGTTGGATATGACCAGTGAATCAACTCAAGATACGGGTGCAGCAGCCCCTCAAGAAAAGATGCGCAAATCGAGATCGAGAGGAAAGAGCAGACACCGTATAGCCCTGGGCGCAAAGAACCGGAAAAACAGCCAGAGACGATCAGCGAGCAGCTCAAAGCTCCGCATCGTGTTGGCGCTCGCCCTGGTGCTCAGCATCGCGGCCATTGGAATTCTACTATCTCGATCCCAGGGCACGGGCACGCTCAGCCCGACGGAACCTTCTGCAAGTGCGGCTGGCCAGCACATACACGAGCTAGCTCGCACCCTGATTGGTCCGCTTCGCGCGGCATCGGCGGACACCAACGTGGACCTGGAGGTCATTATCGACCTCGAAGATGGCAATCCCCAGGCAAGCGGCACATTCCCGTCCGGAATTCTCGTGGGGGAGAAGATCACGCTCAAGTTCGCGTTGGCCGACCGTGAGAGCGGCATGCCACTTTCGGGGCTGGCGCCTACGGCCGACTTGCAGGCCGTCCACGACCACGACGATCATCAGCAAAAACACGACGTGGCAGAGGGAACAGGGAAGCAATTCGACGTACGGGAATTGTTCGCATTGGTTGGCGTAGCCGGCGATCTGAGCATCGTCGACGATGCGCCTCGGCCCAGCACACCCGGCGTTCAGCTCGGCCGCGCCTTCGGCACCGGCGCGGTCGGGGTGATCAAGCTACCTGGTCCGAGCGCCGAGGCCACGATCGATCGCGCGAAGCGCTACATCTTCGTCACCATCCCAACCAGAGACCAGGTAGCCGTCGTCGATACCCTCCAGAGACGAGTCAGCCACGTCCATCCCGTTGGCAAACTTCCTTTCCACATTGCCGCCGAGCCTTCGGGCAAACGTATCTGGATTGCCAACGATGGGGATGGCACCGTGAGTCGTCACGACGCTGCGACGCACGAGATGCGCAGCGTCAGGGTCGGGGACGGCCACCACGACATAGCCTTCTCTAGCGACGGCAGCCTGGTGTTCGTTTCTAACAGCCTATCAGGCTCCGTCTCCGTTGTCGACGGCGAAGAGGCGCGCAAGCTCGCGGATGTGGCGGTTGGAAACTCGCCACACGGCCTCGACTATTCGGCGGCTACCCAGAGGCTCTACGTGGCCAACGAGGGCTCTGGGACCATCAGCGTCGTCGAGGTCCGGCGAGGCGAGGCCTCGCATGTAGCCACCATTGAGGCTGGGAAGGGCGCCAGCCAGGTGCGCATCGACCCCTCGGGGCAGATTGGCATTGCGAGCAACAAGCAGAATAGCAGCCTGACTGTTTTCAGCACCGCGTCTAACGAGGTGATCAAGACAGTGAAGGCTGGCGGCGGCCCCGACGAGATCGTCTTCCTGGAGGATTACGCACTGGTTCGAAACAGCCTGACACCCGATGTCACCTTCGTCAATCTGGCTAGCCTCGACATCGCGGGGGAAATCGAGCTCGGCAAAGAGCCGCTGCTAACCGCGCCGTGGCCCGGGTTTCACGCCAGACTCTTTCCCGGCAGCGGAGGGGAAGAGGTCCTGGCACCCGATCCGGCAACCGGTCAGGTATACCGCATACACGTGATGAACGGCCACCCCATGGTGATGGGCCAGACCAAGGTCAATCTCGGCACCGATTTCCTGATCTCCCTGGACAACCGCGTTCAGGAGGTTGCGCCCGGCGTTTACCAGCGCGTCGTTCGCTTCGAGCGAGAGGGGCCTTATGCGCTCACGATCACCCCGGCGGATGGCAAGCAGCCAGCACAGTTCACGCTCGAAGTCGTGTCGTCCAGGGTGGAGAAACCTTGGACGGTTCAAGCTGTCGCTCCATCTGAACCGTATGTGCCTGGGCAAGTGGTTCCGGTGCAGTATAGAGTGATTGACAGGCAGACAGGCGCTGCGGTGGAGGAGATCGGCGATGGTATTATTACCGTCTACAGGTTCGCACCGGGCCAGAGCCCCTGGCAAAAGGTCCTCCAGGCCAAACACGTCGGCGATGGCATCTATCAAGCCAGCGTCGTCTTCACGGAGGGCGGCACGTTCTCGATGGTTTTCAGTTCACGTGAATTTGGCACGGCATCAGAGGATGGCTCCTACAGGTTAGAAGTTGCCATTCCCTGAAGATGGGCAACCCCGAGGCATTATAGGCGGACCTCATCAGGGCTCCTGACCTTGCACCTGCTAACCTATAGTGTTATAATTTCGCACGGTTGAGCGGGCTTGCCGCCAGGAAAAAACGTTCGGTTAACCTTTCTGCTTCAAGCAGTCGCGATCGACGCACACCGGATCGGGATTGGTCTTGAGGCAATCCCGAGGAAAGGAGGTGTGCCGTGCGAGATTACGAGTTGGTGTTCATTGTTAATCCACAGATTGTCGAGGAGGACCTCGAGGGCGTCATCAAGAAAGTATCCCAGTTGATATCGAACAGCGGTGGTGAAGTAACCGAAGTCAACCCCTGGGGCAGAAGACGCCTAGCTTATCCAATCAACCGTTTCCGGGAAGGTACCTATGTGACCACCAAGTTAAGACTGAATCCTGCTTCGGCTTCGGAGTTAGAGCGAAACCTGAAGCTGACGGAGGAGGTCATTCGTTACCTGCTTGTAAAGATTGGTGATTAGCGAATTAAGTAAGCAAGTGTGAGCTAGTGTTGTTGGTGTGGTTAGAGGGAAAGGAGAAGCTGTAGATGGCAGGTTCGTTAAACAAAGTAATGATCATAGGCAACGTGGGCCGAGACCCGGAAATGCGTTACACGCAGAATGGTACCCCCGTCACCTCGTTTAGCGTGGCGGCCAATCGGCGCTGGACAACCCCCGAGGGCGACCAGCGGGAAGAGACGGAGTGGGTCAACGTGGTGGCGTGGAGGCAGCTCGCCGAGACCGCCAACCGCTTTGTAGCGAAAGGATCGAAAGTCTACATCGAGGGACGACTACAGACCCGGTCATGGGAAGGGCAGGATGGACAAAAGCGCTACCGGACTGAGGTTGTCGCCCAAACGCTGCTTCTCCTCGATAGCCGACCGAAGACACCAGGCACTGGCGATGAGGCTTATCCCCCCGAAGAAATCGAACCGGAAGAGATACCGTTCTAGGAGGTAGTGTTGGTAAACGACGGCGCAGGTGATAGAGGAGCCAAAAGAAGGCCCGTACGAAGGGAGGGCGGGAAGCCCCGCTACGTGCCGAGGCGAAAAGTTTGTGCTTTCTGCGTGGATAAGGTACAGGATATCGACTACAAGGACGTGCCGCGCCTGCGCAGGTTCCTTTCGGACCGCGGCAAGATCGAGCCGCGACGTAAAACCGGAACCTGTGCGCTGCACCAGAGAGTCCTGACGATAGCGCTCAAGCGCGCGCGGCATCTGGCGCTCCTGCCTTACACCGCCGAGCACGTGCGTGAACTGGGAGGGCCGGCGGTCGAAAGGTCTATGGCGCCAGGACGAGGATTCAGGAGCGCCCCACCGCCCCAGGAGCCCCCTGTTCCCGCTCCCGCTGCCGCTCCTGGTCCTGCTCCCGCAGCGAGCGAGGGCCAGGCCAAATCCCAATAGGTGTCCCGATCGTGCACTAGCTGGTCAGGGCAATAACGAACAGCGCAAGGGCATAGGTTCAGTTTCCCTATGCCCTTGCTTGGTGCTTGGAATCAACCGCATCTAACAGAGGGCAAGGGGACAGAGAGGAGGAATCCTTGAGCAAGAAAACTAAGAAGGCCGTCGCCGAGCCGAGGAAAATGACGAAGCGACAGCTCTCTAAACATCAGCAGGAGCGAAGGTGGAATGTAATCGCACTGACTTCTGCCGCTGCAATCTTCGCCCTTGTTATTGCCGTTCTGGGCTTCGGCCTTTATCGTGAAGTGCTGGCCAAGCCAGGTGAGGCTATCGCCAGGGTAGACGGACAAGACATCGCTCTTGGCGATTATGCCAAGCTACTCGGCTACGCTAACTTCAATCTCGACTTGCAAAAACAGCAACTTCAGAACATAGCCAGCCAGGGCACGGCGGGTAGCACGGAGCCGGGGCAAGATGCACTGCGACAATATGCGCAGCAGAGCCTGCAACAGCTCGAATTGCGCAGGTATTCTTTGCCGGACCAGGTCCTCGAGACGATGATCGAGGACAGGCTGATTCGCCGGGAAGCCGCGCGCCGTAATATCACCGTCTCAGACGCCGAGATCGACGATATCCTCAAGGATCAGTTTTCACCGGCGCCGGCGATCTCCAGCCCGATCACTGGCACGGACCAGGTTACGAACACGGACGCGGTCGCTGCCACTGGGCAGATAACGACCGGCGACAGGGTAACCGGCACGATGACCGTCGAGCAGGCCACAGAAGAGCTGCGCAAGGCACTTGCCCAAACGGGTTTCTTCACCGTGGAAGAATATCGCGATACGATCATCAAGGGCTCTATCTACCGTGAGAAGCTGTCAGAGGCGCTGGGAAACGAGATCCCGACAACTGGCGAACAGGTACGCGCTCGCCACATTCTCGTGGACACGGAAGACGAGGCGAAAGAGATTCTGCGCAGGCTTCGTGATGAGGGCCAAGATTTCGAGGTCGTGGCACGCGAAGTATCCAAGGATGAAGGGACCAAGGACAAAGGCGGCGACCTCGACTGGTTCCCTCGGGGGATGATGACAAAGCCATTTGAAGACGCGGCGTTCCAACTGCAGCCAGGAGAGCTGAGCGATCCGGTCCAGTCCGAGTTTGGCTATCACATAGTAAGAGTTGACGAGCGCGCCGACGATAAGCTGCTGGGCGATGATATGCTCGCCCAACTGAAAGCGGGCGCGCTGCTCAAATGGCTGAGCGAACAGAAGGTGGACGAGGCTAACAGGGTGCAAACATTCGATACGGCCGAGCGCATCAAGTGGGCCACCGACTGGATTTCGAGCAAGCAGAGAGAGGCGGCGAAAAGAAATGCTCCTGCGGCGAAATAAAGCAACAGACGCGATAGGGTTGAGGGCTTCATCGAAATAGATAACTCATCTGATAGACAAAGAAAAGCAAATGCGCTAAAATCTCTAGGCGAGCAAGGGGCGGAGAATTTGTCAGGGCATCCTGCCAGGTGCGGCAGGGCCTATGCATTCTAATTCAGGCGGACTGCGTCACTTCGTGCTGGTAAAACGCATAAGCCGTGACAATAGGGGTGTGAGGAGGGCGGTGTGTCAGAGACGAGAGAGCTAAGCGCAGAAATCGCACAATGCCAGGCGTGTTCGCTGGCAATAACGCGCCTGAAAGTGGTGCCCGGTGAAGGACGAGAGGACGCCGACATATTGTTCATCGGCGAGGCCCCGGGGTGGCACGAAAACCAGCAGGGCCGTCCTTTTGTCGGGCCTGCCGGGCAGCTTCTGGACGATCTGCTCGTCTCGATTGGGCTAAACAGGTCCGAAGTCTATATCGCGAACGTGATCAAGTGTCGCCCCCCAAACAATCGTGACCCGCTGCCGGCAGAAATAGAGGCCTGCGCTCATTTTCTGGATCGTCAGATAACGATCATCCAACCGAGAATGATCGTTACCCTCGGACGCTACTCGATGGGTAAGTTCTTTCCTGGCGAGTCGATAAGCCGCATTCACGGCGTCGCACGCGCACGGGGTGGTGTGCTGCTTTTCCCGATGTATCATCCTGCCGCTGCGCTTCACCAGCCTTCACTGCGCAAGATCCTGGAGACGGACATGGCCAAGATTCCTTCACTTCTAACCAAACTGACCGATGTTGGCAAGACCGAGGAGAAAGAGGACATCACACAATTAACGCTCTTCTAGCTCCCGAGCTTTTGCACCCGGAGGGGGGTGAAACCACCTTGTCTAAGAACAAGGTCAAGATCATACCTCTTGGGGGAGCCGGTGAAATCGGAAAGAATATGCTTGTCGTCGAATGCAGAGACGACATAGTAGTCATCGACGCCGGCTTGAAGTTCCCCAACGAGGAGATGTTGGGCATAGATTTTATCATTCCAGATATCTCGTACCTTCTCGAGAGAAAGGATAGGGTTCGTGGCATCGTGATTACCCACGGCCACGAAGACCATATCGGGGCGCTCCCTTACATTCTGCCGGAACTCAAGGTGCCGGTTTATTCGACCAGACTTACGAACGGCATTATCAAAGTCAAGCTAAAGGAGCGCGGCTTGCTGCACGACACAGACCTGCACTGCGTCGAGCCAGGAGATGTCCTTTCTTTTGGGTCAATCGAGGTCGTGTTTTTCCGCGTGAACCACAGCATTCCCGATGCGGTGGGGTTGATAATGAACACCCCGGCGGGGCTGATAGTTCACACCGGCGATTTCAAGTTCGATAAGACACCTATCGAGGCGCCGCCGACCGATTTCGATCAGCTCGTGAACCTCGGGCTCTCCAACGTGGTGGCCCTGTTTTGCGACTGCGTTCGCGTCGAGCTTCATGGCTCTACCCCGTCTGAGCGAATCGTCGGCGACACCTTCGACGCCGTGATGTCCGATGCCACGGGACGAGTGATAATCACAACCTTCGCTTCAAACATCTCGCGCATACAACAGGCGATTTACACGGCGCACAATCACGGTCGAAAGGTGGCAATTATCGGGCGGAGTCTGGAAAGCAACGTCAACGTGGCAATCGATCTGGGCTTTCTGGTGGTCCCCGACGACACCCTCATTAGCCTGGCGCAAGCCAAAAACTTGCGCAACGATCAGGTTGTCTTCATAACCACGGGAAGCCAAGGCGAGCCAACCTCCGTCCTCAGCCGCATCGCGACCAACGACCACAAGCAGATTCGGCTGGTCCCGGGCGACACTGTTATCATCTCCGCCACGCCGGTGCCTGGCAACGAGGAGACGGTTTCGCGAACCATCGATAATCTCTTCAGGCTCGGCGCCAAAGTCGTGTACGACGCCATCATGACGGTTCACGTTTCCGGCCACGCCAGCCGTGACGAGCTGAAGCTGATGCTCCAGCTCGTCCAGCCACAGTACTGCATCCCACTGCATGGCGAGTACCGCCATATGGTATTGTTCCGTGAAATGGCTGGCGAGGCCGGCATTGCCCCAGAACAGGTCTTGCTGGCCGAGGTGGGCGATATTCTGGAGTTTAACCAAGGTTCAGGGCGCATTGCACGACGGGTCCAAGTGGGCTCGGTGCTGGTGGACGGTGTGATGGTCGGCGAGGTTGCCAGGGTTGTGCTTCGCGACCGTCAGCACCTCTCTAGGGATGGCGTGGTTATCGTGGTGGTCGCGCTGGACCGCCAGAGTGGGGAATTAGTGAGCGGGCCGGATATTGTGTCGCGCGGCTTCGTCTATATGCGCGAAGCAGACGAGCTAATCGAAAAGGCCAAGGAGAATGTGCGACGGGCCATAGTGAGCCGAAACGGCTCAGAGCTCGAATATGGCTTTGCCGTTCAGAAGATCAAGGAATCGCTGGGTAAGTTCATTTTTGATAAGACACGCCGTCGGCCGATGATCCTGACGGTGGTGACTGAGATATAGCAGACTGGCATCGAGGTGAAAGATGGCCAGGACCAAGAAGATCGCGAAGACCAAGAAACAGAAGAAAGCTGGCATTCAGCCAGACTATAGCCGGATTCTTCGGCCGCAGGTTCTCGGCGCCCTGCTGCTTGCCCTGGCCGGCATCACGGCGCTGGCTGTGGTTTTTCCCGCCGGCCTTCTCGGCAGCCAATGGAATAACTTGATGCGGCTGCTCTTCGGCTGGGGCGCCTATATAATGCCACTCGTTTTCTTATCGTTCGGGCTCGGGCTCCTCTGGCAGCACTTCGACGAACACTACAGATTTCGCTGGCAGGAAGCTGGTGGGTGGCTGGCGCTTTTCATCGGGTGCCTGGCCATGCTGCAACTGATCGCAACGAACCCTCGTGCTCTAGAGAGTAGCGACTCAGGTGGTGGAAGGCTGGGTTACATCGTCTATCAGAGCCTGTTCGACGCGATCGGCAGCGTCGGCGCGATCGTGGCATTGTTTGCACTCATCATCGTTGGGGTTTTCCTGGCTTTCAATATATCGGTCGGTCAGGCTATGGGCGCGTTGGCCACCGGCGCCCGGGCTGCTCTCGGATGGTACCGCGATACCCTCTTCCCACCCGCCAAGCCTGAACAGCCGCGCACTCCCACGGGCAAGGCAGCCGAGCCACGCGCCGTAGCCTTGCCACAAACTCCCCCACAGGCCACACCCGAGCGGGCTTTGCCGGCAGTTAAGATCGCGGCGCGTGCCAAAGAGGGCTCGCCAGTCGTAGATGCGCCGCCGGTGGTCAGAGGAGAATGGCAGCTTCCGTCCATAACTTTGCTCGAGTCCGCCGCCAAGGGGGAAATGAGCGCAACTGACATTCGCCAGAAGATCAAGGTCGTCGAGGATACGCTGGCCGATTTTAACGTTCAGGCTCGCGTGATCGAGGTCAACCAGGGGCCAGCGGTAACACAACTGGGAGTGGAGCCTGGCTTCCACGAGACGCGCGGTAAGACAGGGGCCGTGATCAGGCGCGAGAAGGTGAAGGTGAGCGAAATCACTTCTCTTACAAATGATCTGGCGCTTGCTCTCGCGGCGCCGACGATACGCATCGAGGCCCCGGTGCCCGGGCGGAACGTCGTCGGGATCGAGATTCCCAACAGCAGCACATCTATGGTGTCGCTGCGAGGGAGCATCGAAACCGAGAGGTTCCAGAAGATCAAAGCTAAATCGAAGCTAGCGATCGCGCTCGGCGAGGACGTTTCTGGCCACGCGGTGATCGGCGATCTCGCCAAGATGCCTCATCTGTTGATAGCAGGGGCAACCGGCTCCGGCAA
>JACPRP010000011.1 GCA_016189905.1 Chloroflexota bacterium
GATCAAGGAACAAGAGATCTTTATGGGCGATTTCCCGATGATGACGGAACTCGGAACGTTCGTGATCAACGGCGCCGAGCGTGTTGTCGTCAGCCAGTTGGTGCGTTCCCCCGGCGTTTACTTCACTGCCGAAGAGGATCCGGCCACTGGACGCCCCTTGTGTTACGCCAAGCTCATACCGAACCGTGGCGCCTGGCTTGAGTTCGAAACCAGCAACAAAGATATCATGTCTGTAAAAGTCGACCGGAAGCGCAAGATACCGGTAACGACTTTACTTCGCGCTATTGGCTACGGCTCTGACGAGCAATTGCACGAGTTATTTGCCGAAATCGACACTGGCGATCGTCGATACATCCAGGAAACGATGGCCAAGGACCCAACCAAAACCATCGAAGAGGCGCTGTTAGAGTTCTACCGCAGGCTTCGGCCGGGCGATCCGCCCACCGTAGATAATGCGAAAAGCTTGCTTAATTCGTTGTTTTTTAACTTCCGAAGGTACGACCTGGGCAAGGTCGGACGCCACAAGCTGAACAAACGGCTTCAGCTCGCCATTCCATTGACTCAACGCATCCTTACGCAGGATGATCTATTCAGTATCGTCCGGACGATGATCCAGCTTAACAACGGCATCGGACAACCAGACGACATCGATCATCTCGGTAATCGACGGGTGAGAGCTGTCGGCGAGCTGATCCAGAACCAGTTCCGCGTTGGGCTGCTGCGGATGGAACGTGTGATCAAGGAACGAATGAGCATACAGGAGCCAGAATCGGCCACTCCGGCGGCCCTCATCAACATCCGGCCAGTAGTCGCCGCGATGAAGGAGTTCTTTGGCGGCAGCCAGCTTTCTCAATTTATGGACCAGACCAACCCGCTGGCCGAGCTGACGCACAAGCGGCGGCTGAGCGCCCTGGGTCCTGGAGGTCTCAATAGAGAGCGGGCAGGCATGGATGTGCGTGACGTACACCATAGCCACTACGGTCGCATCTGTCCGATTGAGACGCCTGAGGGACCAAACATCGGGCTTATCGGGTCGCTGGCGACCCACGGGGTGCTCAACGAATACGGCTTCATCGAGACCCCGTATCGGCGCGTGTATAGCCTGGTTAGCAATGAAGAGCAGCAGCTTATCGGTCGAACCCTGCGTGAGCGACTGATCGATCAGGAAACCGGCGAAGTGATTGGCTCGACGGGGGACAAGATCACCGCTGAGATGGCGGCGAGATTGGTTAAGCTCCCGTTGCAGCAGATCAAGATAAAGCCTTTCGTCTCGGACGAAATCGTGTATCTGTCTGCTGATTTAGAAGACCCCTATTATATCGCCCAGGCGAACTCACGTCTCGACAGTAACAACGAGTTCGTCGACGAGCACGTCGAGGTTCGCCACCACCAGCAGTTCTCAATCGAATCGTCTGACAAGGTCCAGTTTATGGACGTGTCACCCAAGCAGATTGTCAGCGTCGCTACGGCGTTGATCCCCTTCCTTGAGCACGACGACGCGAACCGAGCGTTGATGGGCGCCAATATGCAACGCCAGGCTGTACCATTGATCCGGCCCGAGGCCCCGCTTGTGGGCACAGGCGTGGAATGGCAAACGGCGAGAGATAGCGGCCACGTCGTCATTTCACAGACCGACGGCGAAGTGGTCAGCGTAACCGCCAGACAGATGGAGATCAAGTCTCCAGACAATCAGCATCACACATACACGCTGCAGAAGTATGTCCGCTCAAACCAGGGAACCTGCATCACTCAGCGCCCTATCGTTCACGTCGGAGATAAGGTCCGCGCTGGACAGGCCCTGGCTGATAGCTCTTCTACCGATGGCGGGCAACTGGCACTTGGGCAGAACGTAATCGTCGCGTTTATGTCCTGGGAAGGCAGCAACTTCGAGGACGCGGTTATCCTCAGTGAAAGCGTCGTCCGAGAAGATAAATTCACTTCGATTCACATCGAGAAACACGAAGTCGAGGCCCGTGATACCAAGCTAGGAGCCGAAGAGATCACGCGGGATATTCCCAACGTCGGCGATGAGGCACTGCGCGATCTCGATGAGAGCGGTATTATCCGCATCGGCGCCGAGGTCGGACCTGGTGATATTCTCGTTGGCAAGATCACTCCTAAAGGTGAAACAGAGCTCACCGCGGAAGAACGGCTGCTGCGCGCCATTTTTGGTGAGAAAGCCCGCGAAGTGAAAGACACCAGCCTCCGGGTGCCACACGGCGAACGCGGTAAAGTGGTCGACGTCAAAGTGTTCTCCAGGGAAAACCACGACGAGCTGCCCGCTGGCGTCAATCAGCTAGTTCGCGTGTCCATCGCGCAGAAGCGCAAGATCGCCGAGGGGGATAAGATGGCAGGACGCCACGGTAACAAGGGCGTTATTGCCAGAATATTGCCTATCGAGGACATGCCATTCCTACCGGACGGCACACCTGTCGAAATAGTCCTCAACCCCATCGGGGTCCCCTCTCGTATGAACGTCGGTCAAATCCTCGAGACACATCTCGGCTGGGCAGCACAACTACTCGGTGTCGGCATCACATCCCCTGTTTTCGACGGCGCGAAGGAAACCGAGATAGAAGATGCTCTGGGACGAGCCTGGCTCTCTCAAAAGGCGACAGGCACCGGAGTTGGCAGAGTCATGCCGTCGCAAGATGGCGTGGAGGAGCGCAAACAAAAGGTTACCACCTGGCTCAAAGAGCGAGGCCATGATCCAGAGAAGGTGCTTAACGACCGGTTCCCGGGAGAGGCTAAGCGAGTTTGCCTGCTCACATGGCTCGGCGATCATGGCGTCACCCCAGAAGATGCGAGCCTGGCGGCACTTGAAGAGCTGGCGGGCCACACTGCGCGCGAAAAGGGTCTTGCCCTCCCTACCAGTGGGAAGATTCAGCTTTACGATGGTCGGACCGGAGAACCGTTCGATCAACCGGTTACGGTGGGCAACATCTACATGCTGAAGCTGGTCCACCTCGTCGAAGATAAGATCCACGCCAGATCGACAGGACCTTATAGCCTCATCACCCAACAGCCGTTGGGTGGTAAAGCCCAGTTTGGTGGTCAACGATTTGGAGAAATGGAAGTGTGGGCGCTCGAAGCCTACGGCGCCGCCCACATTCTTCAAGAGATACTGACGGTGAAATCTGACGACGTCGTCGGTAGGGTCAAGACCTATGAGGCCATCGTCAAGGGCGAGAACATTCTCGAGCCAGGTGTTCCAGAATCTTTCAAGGTCCTCGTGAAGGAGCTTCAAAGCCTGGGGCTTGCCGTGGAAGTGCTTAATGAAGACGAAGAGCGCGTTCACTTCGTCGAGGATACGACCGCCGGGGAGGAGACTCTCCCCGAACTTGGCATCAACCTGGCAGGGTTCGAGGAATAGCACAAACGACTGATGTCGTCGATTCACACATACCGGCACATAGGAGGCAAGATGCTGGAAGTTAATGACTTCAATGCCGTTCGAATCAGTCTGGCTTCGCCAGAACAGATCAGATCCTGGTCATACGGCGAGGTGACGAAGCCAGAAACTATAAACTATCGTACACTCAAGCCAGAGAAGGATGGCTTGTTTTGCGAGAAAATCTTCGGCCCCACCAAGGACTGGGAATGCTACTGCGGCAAGTACAAGCGCGTACGATACAAAGGGATAGTGTGCGATAAATGTGGCGTCGAAGTTGCACGAGCTAAGGTGCGCCGCGAACGGATGGGGCACATCGACCTGGCCTCTCCCGTGAGCCATATCTGGTTTGTCAAAGGCACTCCTAGCCGTATCGGATTGTTGCTAGATGTTTCACCGCGCAGTCTGGAACGGGTGCTCTACTTTGCGCAGTTCATCATCACCGAAGTCGATCAGGATGCACGACGAAAGATGCTGGCTCATATGGAGGGTAACCTGGCGTCTGCCGCAGGCCGTGCTCAGAAGGCGGCCCAGGAGGAAATCAGCGAGATCAACAGTCGAATGCTGGAGCAAATCGCCGAGCTGGAAGCGTCTAAGAAAGCCACCAACCAGGCTCTGGAGGAGCGGCTAGCTCGCGAAACTGAGGCCATCATGAGCGAGGCAACGGCGCTTAAGAGCAGGCTTGAGGATATGATCGGGCAAGCAGCGCCCGAGCACATCGCATTCGGCGATACCGTGCTGATTCAGGAAGACGCTGCCGTTACCAAAGATCATCTTCAGATGCTTAATGACCTCACGAGAGGCAGAATCGAGGAAATCGAGCGTGAGGTCCGCGAAGATCAGGCGGACAGCGCTGCGCGGGTCGGAGGAGAAATCGATCATCTTCGCTACACCGCAAACGAAGGGAACAGCAACGCCACCTCCCGCATGAACGACGAAATCGCAAGGGTCGAGCAGGAAATCGAAACTCAGAGAAAAGAGCTCGAAGACCTGCAACGCCTGCAGCTTATCAGCGAGGGCAAGTATCGTGAATTGAACGAGAAGTACGGCAAGGTTTTCAGGGCCGGCACTGGCGCGGAAGCTGTACGCCAGATACTCGTGGGCCTGGACCTGAACGGTCTTGCGGAAGAGCTCCGACGCGAAATACGAATGTCGTCTGGCTCCGGCCAAAGGCGTAAGAAAGCCACCAAGCGACTTCGCGTCGTCGAGGCTTTCAGGAAGAGCGGAAACCGGCCGGAGTGGATGATTTTCACGGTGCTACCAGTGCTCCCGCCTGATCTTCGCCCAATGGTGCAGCTCGACGGCGGACGTTTTGCAACCTCAGACCTCAATGACCTGTACCGCCGCGTGATCAATCGAAACAACAGGCTCAAACGATTGCTAGAACTTGGCGCGCCAGAAATCATCATTCGTAATGAGAAGCGAATGCTTCAGGAGGCCGTAGACTCTCTCATCGATAACGGCCGACGTGGGCGAGCAGTCTCGGGGTCGAGCAACCACAAATTGAAGTCGCTTAGCGATATGCTCAAGGGCAAGCAGGGCCGCTTCCGCCAGAACCTGCTCGGCAAGCGCGTCGACTACTCTGGGCGATCCGTAATCGTTGTTGGCCCCGACCTGAAGCTTCACCAGTGTGGCTTGCCGAAGCGAATGGCGCTTGAGCTGTTCAAGCCTTTCGTTATGCGCAGGCTTGTCGAGCGTGGCTATGCCCACAATATCAAGAGTGCGAAGAGGGCGGTCGAGCGCGTCAAGCCAGAGGTGTGGGAAGTTCTGGAAGATGTCATAAAGGAGCATCCAGTCCTGCTAAACCGCGCTCCCACTCTTCACCGTCTGGGAATCCAGGCTTTTGAACCCGTGCTCATCGAGGGAAGCGCCATTCAGATTCACCCACTTGCCTGTGCCGCTTTTGGCGCCGACTTCGACGGCGACCAGATGGCCGTACACGTGCCACTATCATCCGCGGCAAGGCAAGAGGCCAGATCGCTGATGCTGTCGACCTTGAACCTGCTCTCTCCATCTAGTGGCGAGCCGATCGTAGCTCCGACGCTGGACATGGTGCTTGGGTGCTACTACATGACCGTTATGAAACCAGGCGCGAAAGGCGAGGGCAAGACCTTTGCCAATACGGAAGATGCGCGACTGGCTTACGATCTTGGCGTTGTGGACCTGCAGGCTTCAGTAAAGGTGAGGATGCAGTTGCAGCCCGATGAGGAGCCAGAGATCGTCAGCACTACCGTCGGGCGATTATTATTTAACGAAGTGATGCCCCGTGGCCTTCTGTTCAAGAACGAGACGATGGACCGGAAAACGCTGCGCTCGCTCGTAGCCGAATGTTATCGCCGGTACGGCAGCGAGAAAACGGCACAGGTGGTCGACGACATCAAGCGCACCGGCTTCCATTACGCGACCAAATCGGGCATAACGATTGCCATCGGGGACATTCAGATACCGGCGCAAAGAGACAGGCTGCTGCAAGATGCGGACGCAAAAATCGAAGACATTCAGAAACAGTTCCGCCGCGGCCTGATCACAGATGAAGAGCGCTACAATCAGGCTGTAGAAATCTGGACCGATACGACCGAGCAGGTCACACGCGCGGTGGCTGAATCGATGGACCGTTTTGGCTCGGTCTATATGATGACGAACTCTGGGGCCAAAGGTAATATTCAGCAATTGCGTCAGATGGCGGCAATGCGAGGATTGATGACGGCGCCTTCCGGACGAATCATCGACCTGCCCATCAGATCGAGCTTCCGTGAAGGGCTCACCGTGCTCGAATACTTCATATCAACGCACGGCGCTCGCAAGGGGCTCGCGGATACAGCCATCCGAACCGCCGACTCAGGCTACCTGACCAGGCGTCTGATCGACGTCGCCCAGGACGTCATCATCACCGAGACGGACTGCGGCACCACGTCGGGCATTTGGGTCGAGCAGGAAGGAGAAAGAGGTGTTATCGAGCCGCTGATCGATAGGATCATTGGCCGCTACGCCGCGAGCCCCATCATCGATCCTAAGACAGGCGAGATTATCGTCGACCGGAATGAAGAGATCGACGAGGAGAAAGGCCAGCAGGTCGTCAAGAACAAGATCAATCGGGTTCACGTCCGTTCGCCGCTGACCTGCGAGGCGAGACACGGCGTGTGTCAGCGCGACTACGGCCGCAGCCTCGCCCGTGGCCATCTGGCAGAGATGGGTGAAGCCGTCGGCATCATCGCCGCCCAGAGCATCGGCGAGCCAGGAACACAATTGACGATGCGCACGTTCCACACCGGAGGCATCGCCGGGCTCGACATCACCAGCGGTCTGCCAAGAGTCGAGGAGCTCTTTGAGGCCCGCATTCCCAAAGGACAGGCGCTCATCAGCGAGATTGATGGAATCGTCGAGGTATCCCGAGTCGACGAATTCCGCAAGGTCAAGGTAACATCGCACGAAACCTACCGCGACGAACAAGATATTCCGCGCGGTTGCGAGCTACTTGTGGCGACTGGCGACTGGGTCGAAGTCGGCACACCGCTTTGTCGTAAGGATGATACCGAGATCGTCGCGCCGATGGCCGGGAACGTCGCCATCGAGGAAGATAAAGTCGTCATCTTCTTCGAAGACAAAGAAGAGAGAGAGTACGTGGTGCCTCCGGCGGCGCGCCTGAAGGTCGAAAACGGCCAGAGGATCGCGGCTGGTGACCTGCTCACCGAGGGCGCGGCAAACCCGCAAGATATCTTGCGCATCCTCGGGAGGGAGGCCGTACAGCGATACCTCGTCGACGAAGTGCAGAAAGTCTACCGCTCTCAGGGTGTGACGATCAACGACAAGCATATCGAGATCATTGTTCGCCAGATGCTACGCAAAGTAAAGGTTGAGACACCTGGTGACACTGAATTGTTGCCCGGCGAGCTGTTCGATAGATTCGCCTACGAAGACGTCAATGCCCGCGTCCTGGCCGAAGGCGGAGAGCCAGCCACGGCGCAAACTGTCCTCCTTGGCGTAACAAAGGCCTCGCTAAATACCGAGAGCTTCCTCGCCGCAGCATCGTTTCAGGAGACCACTCGAGTGCTGACGGAGGCAGCCATCCACGGCAGCGTCGACCATCTGCTAGGCCTTAAGGAGAACGTGATCATCGGCAAGCTTATTCCGGCAGGATCAGGATTCCGGAAGCGTAAGGAGGAGGAAGAAAAGAAGAGAGAGCTTCTCTTCCCCCTGACAGCGGACGGAGCTTGACACTAACGACCACTGGTGTTATAATTCTTTTTCGGTGTTCCGGGACGATTTCAGCCCCGGAATGCCGATTAGCAGGTTTGTGTCAAGCTCGCCAGAGACAGCAAGACCATCGGCGAGCTTTGCTTTGACATTTTGACACAGATGAACCGCTAATTGTCGAGTATAGGGGAAAGGATTAAATCGGGAGGAAGCATAGTTGCCAACCATTAGTCAACTGGTACGAAAGGGCCGTGCTAAAGTAAAAAAGAAGACGGCCGCGCCAGCCTTGAGGTTTACCTTCAATTCCCTGCAAAACAAGGTGACCAAAGGCAGAGGATGTCCGCAGAAGCGGGGCGTATGCACGCAGGTCAAGACCACTACGCCGAAAAAGCCTAACTCTGCGCTTCGCAAGATTGCGCGTGTTCGGCTGACAAACGGAATGGAGGTTACCGCGTACATTCCAGGGGAAGGCCACAACTTGCAGGAGCACTCGGTAGTTCTTATTCGAGGCGGTCGAGTAAAGGACCTGCCTGGCGTCCGCTACCACATAGTTCGTGGTGCTTTAGACGCGGGTGGCGTTGCCAACCGCAGGAAAGGACGATCCAAGTACGGCACCAAGGCGCCCAAGGGCGGACCTGCCGGCAAGACTGAAGGCAAGAAATAGCGACAGACGAGCAAGGATCACGCGGCCCCGTACGGTGGCTGTCATTTTATGAATCCGGCGCTCGGTTGGCTGTCACCTCGAGGAGTTTGAAATGCCGAGACGAGCACGCATAGCAAAAAGGCAAGTGTTGCCAGATGCAAAATATCATAACAAAACGATCGGTAGATTCATCAACCGCGTGATGATGCGCGGCAAGAAGAGCGTTGCAGAGTCGATAGTTTATGATGCCCTCAGCATCATCGAAGGGCAGGGCAAGAGAAACCCTGTCGAGGTCTTCGAACTGGCTATGAAAAACGTCACTCCCATCCTGGAGGTCAAGCCTCGCCGCGTTGGAGGCGCAACTTACCAGGTGCCCGTCGAAATCAAGGGAGATCGACGGATGGCGCTCGCGATGCGCTGGTTGATTTCTGCCGCACGCAATCGAACAGGCAAGTCGATGTCTCAGAAATTAGCCGCCGAGCTGAGTGACGCGGCCCAGGGCGTCGGCACTTCAATCAAGAAGCGTGAGGACACGCACAGAATGGCGGAGGCGAACAAGGCGTTCGCACACTACCGCTGGTAATAGATGGGCTCGTTCGCCAGGTTAGTAGGTTCACGAGACAACTGGCTGTATCGTTATCGAGCCCATTGAACAAGTAAGAAGAAATAGACACCCGTGAACTTATTAGCTCTGGAGAACTAAATGCCAAGAACGGTACCTTTAGAAAAGACCCGCAACATCGGCATCATAGCCCACATCGACGCGGGCAAGACGACAACAACAGAAAGAATTCTTTTCTATACAG
Source organism: Chloroflexota bacterium (assembly GCA_016189905.1). GTDB lineage: Bacteria > Chloroflexota > UBA6077 > FW602-bin22 > JACPRP01 > JACPRP01. Next base: position 9,035 of record JACPRP010000011.1, read on the forward strand.
GTAAGACATATAAAATAGGAGAGGTCCATGACGGAACAGCCGTCATGGACTGGATGGAGCAAGAGCGCGAGCGCGGCATTACGATTACCGCAGCGGCCACCACCTGCTCTTGGGCAGACCACAGAATCAACATCATCGATACGCCGGGGCACGTAGATTTCACCGTGGAAGTAGAGAGAAGTCTCCGAGTGTTGGACGGCGGAGTGGTGGTGTTTGACGCGGTCGCCGGCGTGGAGCCGCAATCGGAAACGGTTTGGCGGCAAGCAGACAAGTATTACGTGCCACGCATCTGCTTCATCAACAAGATGGACCGGACCGGCGCCAATTTCTGGCGCACCATTGAAATGATAGTGGACCGTCTGGGGGCGCGACCGGTTCCAGTTCAATTACCGGTCGGTATCGAATCGACCTTTCGCGGGACTATAGACCTCGTCGAAAACAACTACGTTGCCTTCGCGGACGACCTCGGGGCGACGCTGATAGAAGCCGAGATCCCGGATGAGTTCAAGGCTGAGGTGGCTAAGCACCGAGAGACGCTGCTCGAAGCAGCGGCCGAGGTCGACGACCAGATAATGGTCAAGTACGTGGAAGGAGAGCCGATAGGCTCAAGTGAGATAAAGAGTGCGCTGCGCAAGGGTACACTGACAGGGAAGCTGGTTCCCGTTCTTTGCGGCAGTGCGTTGCGGAACAAAGGCGTCCAACCGATGCTGGATGCTATTATCGATTACCTGCCTTCACCGCTGGACGTGCGACCCGTCGAGGGGATCAACCCCAAGGCCGAGGTTGAGACGTCGCGTAAGGTGAGCGACGCTGAGCCCTTCTCGGCACTGGCGTTCAAGATAGTGTCGGACCCGTTTGTGGGTCGTCTAGCTTACATCCGAGTTTACTCGGGACACCAGTCGTCGGGTTCCTACGTGCTCAACTCGACAAAAGGGCAAAAAGAACGGATCGGGAGGCTGCTCTTTATGCATGCCAACCACCGTGAGGATGTGGCAGAGGTGCACACCGGAGATATCGCAGCCGTGGTCGGCCTGAAGAGCACCTTCACCGGCGATACACTCTGCGACCCGAGTCACCCGATCATCCTCGAGTCGATAAAGTTCCCTGAGCCGGTCATTTCCGTCGCCATCGAGCCGAAGACCAAGGCTGATCAGGATAAAATGGGTGGAGCTCTCGCTCGCCTGGCCGAGGAAGACCCGACGTTCCGGATGCGTTCCGATCCGGACACCGGGCAGACCATCATCTCGGGAATGGGTGAGTTGCACCTTGAAGTCATCGTCGATCGAATGACACGTGAGTTCAAGGTGGAAGCAAAGGTGGGCAGACCACAGGTTGCTTACAAAGAGACCATCACCAGGCCGGTAGAGGCAGAGGGTAGATTCATCAGGCAAACCGGTGGCCGCGGCCAGTACGGTCACGTGTGGCTGAAACTGGAGCCGATGGGGCCGGGACAGGGCTTCGAATTCGTGAACGGAATCGTAGGCGGAGTTATCCCTAAAGAATTTATCTCTCCGGTCGAAGCTGGCGTCCGCGAAGCGCTTGAGAACGGGGTGCTCGCCGGATACCCGATGGTCGACATACGGGCTACACTCTACGACGGATCATATCACGACGTCGACTCATCAGAACTAGCGTTCAAGATAGCGGGCTCGATGGCATTGAAGAGCGGCGCTGAAAAAGCCAAGCCGATTCTGCTCGAGCCGATTATGAAGGTCGAAGTGGTCGGACCCGACGAATTCCTTGGAGACTTGATGGGAGACCTCACATCCCGGAGAGGCCATATCGAAGGAATTGAACAGAGAGGACCGAGCCAGGTGATCCGTGCCCTTGTTCCACTTGCGGAGATGTTCGGCTACGCCACCGAACTGAGATCCATGACGCAAGGGCGCAGCAGTTACTCGATGGAGTTTTCACATTATCAAGAGACGCCAGGTAGTCTAGCGGAAAAAATTGTTGCGACCGCAAGAGGTTAGCCAGAACACGCTATCCCTTGCCTGGCAACGCCCTTGGTGTGCTAGAACAGTTTGGCCCGCTTTGGATCACAGGTCTGCGATCGCGCGAGCGAGATCATAAGCACTACCAGATTAAGGAGGAAGCTGAGCAAATGGCCAAGAAGAAGTTTGAGCGGACGAAGCCGCACGTGAACGTTGGAACTATCGGCCATATCGACCACGGCAAAACCACCCTAACCGCCGCCATCACCAAGGTTCTGGCGCTCAAGGGTGAGGCTGAGTTCCGCCCCTTCGATAGCATCGACAACGCTCCCGAGGAGCGGGCCAGAGGCATCACCATCGCCATCGCCCACGTCGAGTACGAGACCGATAAGCGGCACTACGCCCATGTAGACTGCCCGGGCCACGCCGACTACATCAAGAATATGATCACAGGAGCGGCGCAAATGGATGGCGCTATCCTGGTGGTGGCTGCCCCCGACGGGCCGATGCCCCAGACGCGGGAGCACATTCTGCTGGCCAGGCAGGTGGAAGTGCCTTACATCGTGGTCTATCTGAACAAGGTGGATATGATGGACGACCCCGAGCTGCTGGAACTGGTCGAGATGGAGCTGCGGGAGCTGCTGAGCAAGTACCAGTTCCCTGGCGACGACATTCCGATCATCAAGGGCTCGGCGCTCAAGGCCCTGGAGTCGGCGTCCAAGGACTTTAATGCCCCCGAGTATGAATCGATTCGGGAGCTGATGGAGGCGGTGGACACGTACATTCCGACGCCTGAGCGTGCGGTGGATAAGCCGTTCCTGATGCCGATCGAGGACGTGTTTGGGATCAAGGGTCGTGGCACGGTGGTGACCGGTCGCGTCGAGCGCGGCAGGGTCAAGGTGAGCGAGGAAGTCGAGATCATCGGGATGGCTCGCGAGACGCGCAAGGTAGTGGTAACCGGCGTGGAGATGTTCAAGAAGCTGCTGGACGAGGGCGTGGCCGGGGACAACATCGGGTGTCTGCTGCGAGGTGTCGAGCGCGGTGATGTCGAGCGCGGGCAGGTGTTGGCGAAGCCGGGGAGCATCAAGCCGCACACGCACTTCCTGGCGGAGGTGTACGTGTTGTCGAAGGAGGAAGGTGGCAGGCATACGCCATTCTTCAGTGGCTATCGGCCGCAGTTCTACTTCCGCACGACTGACGTGACAGGGGCGACCACCCTGCCGGAAGGCGTGGAGATGGTTATGCCTGGAGACAGCGCCCGCTTTGAAGTGAAGCTGATCGTACCGGTGGCGATGGAGGAAGGTCTGCGCTTCGCTATTCGCGAGGGTGGCCGCACCGTCGGCGCCGGCGTTATCACCAAGATTCTGGA
>JACPRP010000017.1 GCA_016189905.1 Chloroflexota bacterium
GCCCAGCGGGGGACGAGCCCCCGCGCTACGGGTAGCCATATCAAAATGCAAACTGCTATAATGTGGTCGACTAGTAGGAGATCGTGGAAGCGCACTTGAGCACGCCAAAGCAGATTCGGTGCCCGCTATGCGCAGGCTATCGGCCCTGGCGGAAGGGCTGCAGAGCGTGTGTCCCAAGTAGCGCCGGCGATCAGGCGATCGCCCGACGTATGCGCATCAACCACCTGCCTTCGTGATAACAAACCCTTCTCTATCCTCTTTGTGGAGCTCGCGGGCGTTGCAGCGAACGCGGGCGATGTATTCGCCCGGGCCGACGGCTCGACCGTGCAGGTCGGTCCCGGGCCAGGTGACGATCTCCCGGCGCGTTTCGCCGGCCGCGATCTCGACCGGGTCCACTTCACCACCGGGGCCGTCGATCACAGGGAGGGGCCAGAGGTACTCGTCCTGGCCGATGAGGCGCAGGCGATAGATGGAGACGTCAAAGTGTCTGTTTCGCGGGAAGGTCAAGCGGATCGGGCTGTTAGCGGCGTTATGAAGGCTGACCGTGATTCGGACGGGCTTTCCCTGTAATATCCAGAAGGGGATGTCGATCGAGAATCGCAGCGCTGTTTGCGGGCTCGGGTGAACCGCGCCTGGCTCGCCTTCGATGTGGATCGTTCGCACGTTGCTCAACAAGAGCCCAGGGTCCTGCGCGATCTGGCAGTAGTAGGCAGCGCCGGACGCGAGGCCGATGAGGTCCGCCGTGGCGATCCACCACGTCTCAGGTTGGCGTGGGTCCAGCAGCCAGCGCTTGACGAAGGCGCCGGGATCGTCGCTGGGCCTCGCCCGGTTCCGCCCGATGTAAAGCTGCAGCCGTCCCACCGGGATGCCGTCTGTGGCCGCCAACCGCCATTCGAACCTGATCGCATCCTCGCGCTGAAAGCGCGCCTGATCGAGCGGCAAGACGAGCTCGGGATGGTGCATCGGCATCTCAGAAGATGGGGTCCCAGTCGTCGTACACGCGTTTGCTATAGTAACCCGCGACACCCCAGCAATAAGTCGCCCCCGCCCAGCCGGCCGGACCACCAGCCACCGCGCAGCCAACACCTACGGCGGTGATTACCGCCGGGACACCAATGCCAAACACGATCTTCCCGACTAGAGCCCCACCGTAGCCGGGATAACCGCGCTTCCCCGAGCCACCGCCAGGCAACGATTCGTGAGCTTGCGCCAGCGCACCCACGCCCCCGCCGTTTTGAAAGCCAGCCAGTATCGACTCGCTCCAGGCGCTCAGGTCGGCGGCACGACGGACGCCTTCCACCAACACCTCGCGAACGAGCCCTTTTTCACACAGAGCTATCGGCATGGCCAGCGAGTGAGTGAGCGCGTCAGAAACGGCGCCTGCCTGGCCCGTACCGCTCATTTGCTGCTTGCGCCAGGCTTGCCAGTCGATCTCGCGAGCAACGTCCTGCGCCTGTTCACCGCCCGACTTGCTGGACAGATATTGCCACATCCTGTCCAGGCCGTTCTTTGTCACCTTCCAGTCCGCGCAGGACTTCTGGAACATCCTGTGGATATCGGCGATGGTCAGGCTCGCGATGGGGTCGCCAGGGACAGCGGTGTACCAACGCACGAAGGTGGCGGAGGCATCCGAACAACTCAGAGGTCCACGATGCAGATCGACAATGCTACTGGCAACATCGTCGGGCACATCATATTTTCGGGCAGTGGCCCGAAACTCCTGGCTAATTTCCTCAAACGTCTGCGCCATGCTGAGCCCCCTTTCGTTTTTACTTTCTGGCATTCTATCAGTAGCTTGGTTAGGAGTCAAACGCCGGTTTGCCGAAATAATGCTATGCCGCACGATATGCCAACCCACCACGAACCTGCTATAATACCCGCGAGCACCAGCCCCGATACATCCTCTACGCAACGCATCGGGAGGGCCAAAAAGAGGAGGATCTACCATGAAAGCATACACAGTCCGCATCGCGATCGAGCCCGAAGACGACGGCCGCTGGTCCGCATGGGCGCCAGACCTGCCAGGCTGCGCCACCTGGGGCTATACTCAAGAAGAAGCCCTCGCCAACATCCAGGAAGCATTTACCCTTTACATCGAGACGCTCATCGACGAAGGCCTACCCATCCCTCCCGCCGTCAAAGTCATCGACGAGCCAACCATCACCGTTAACGTCAGCGCCGCGTGACACCCCTACTCCGATCCATCACAGCTCGCCAGCTCGTGAGCGCCCTCACCCAAGGCAAGTCGCCGACGAAATGCAGTAACACGATTTGAAACCGCACGCCAACCCTGCGGATTGACTGGCAAACGGCCAGATGCTATACTCATCAAAGGCCACGAATTCTGGGGGCAAGAATACTGTCGCTTCGCTTTGTGGCGTTCACCTCATCGTCGCAGAAAGACAGCGCTAAGCCCAGGGGTTATCTTCTCACGGGTTGGGAATCCGCATCGTAACGTGTCAAGCGCTCGCATTTCTGTTGTCGCATTTCTGTTTCGCGCTCACTATTGACAAAGGCCTGACTACTCTTTAGAAACTAATAATTTCCTGAGGATTGAGGAGAAAAGAACCGAAGGGGGAGAGATGTAAGATGGTGGAGATCTCAAGAACCATTGGGGATGCAATGCTGGACGTCCTCCGAGCCTACGGCGTGGAATACATCTTCTCGTCGCCAGGCTCCGAATGGGCGCCGGTGTGGGACGCCCTTGCCCGCGCGAAGGCGGAGGAGAGAGGCCCGGTCTACATCAACACCCGCCACGAGGAGTTGGCCGTTAGCCTTGCCGCCGGCTATCATCGGCGGTCGCGGAAACTCACGGCCTTGCTGCTACACGCGGGGGTGGGACCCCTTCATTGCGGGATGGCCTTGCGCGCCGCTCTACACGAGCACGTGCCGATGGTGGTGCTGGTTGGAGAGACAGCGGGGTTTGGGCAGATGCCCGGCCACGTCCCGGGCAGCCACTGGCAGCGGAAGCTGGCCGACATCGGGGGTCCAGCCGCAATCGTCCGACCTTTCGTCAAGCGGGCAACCTCGGTTACGAGCCGTGAGGTCCTGCTCGGAATGCTCCAGGATGCCTGCCGGCTGGCGCTAACTCCTCCCTACGGCCCAGTTTTCCTTTCGGTGCCGTTTGAATATCTGTCTGGGTCGTCACCAGAGTTCGAGGGGCAGTGCACGCCACCGCCACTTCCGACACGCGCCGACTCTTCAGCGCTGAATCAGGTTGCCGTTCAGTTGGTGCAAGCTGAGCGCCCGGTGCTGCTGACCGAGACCGCCGGGCGGAACCCGGCCAATGTGGAGCTCCTCGTCGAGCTGGCCGAACTTCTGGCCATCCCAGTAGCCGAGGCGCTCTCGCCGGCTTTCCTCAACTTCCCACGCAACCACCCACTCCACCAGGGATTCGAGAGCAAGCAACTTCTTCAAAGCGCGGACCTTGCGTTGCTGGTAAGCACGCAATCACCGTGGTACCCCGTGACAAGCGGCCCGAAGAACGCGAAGGTTATCCTGATAGACGACAATCCGACTCACGAGATATCACCTTATTGGGGCTATCCGGTAGATCAGGTCATCGGCGGCGATTTGAACACCACTCTAGAGGAACTCATCGCACACGTCAAGCGACTGATCGACGGAGATGAAGGCAAGCTTGTCGCTCATCGCGAGCGCTGGTCGCACTGGCAAAAGAAGCACGAGCAACAGCAGGAGGAGCTGCAAGCGCGGGCGTTAGCTCAAGCACAGCGGAAGCCAATGGATGCTCGATGGGTCGCGCGAACTATTGGGCAGGTCTTACCCCTGGACGCGATCGTCGCCGACGAGACCACGACACATCACGGACTGTTCTTACGCTACCTCGGGCAACACGTGCCTGAAACCTATCAGAGCCGGGATACCGGCGGACTGGGGGTGAGCCTTGGCCTGGCGCTGGGCCTAAAGCTGGCCACGCCGGATCGGCTGGTGGCGGCTATCCTGGGAGACGGTGCATTCAACTATAACCCGGTTCTGCCTGCCTTCGGTTTCGCCCAACAGTTCGGCAAGCCGATCCTGGTGATCCTGATGGAGAACCAGGGCTATGTGGCGATGAAGCAGGACCTCCTTAAAACTATGCCCGATGGTTGGTCGACCCACACCAACACGTTCTTCGGCTCCGAGATCGAGCCAGCGCCCGATTACGTGGCGATCGCGCAGGCGTGCGGCGCCTATGGCGAGCGGGTAGAAGACCCGGGGGCGCTGGAAGGGGCCCTGGGCAGGGCGATAAAGCGAGTTGAGGAGGGGCAGTTATCGCTCCTGCACCTCGTGCTCGACCCGTGGAATCACCTACCAGCGCACTGAATGCGGCGGACCTATTGGGCCATCTTGTATTTTTCCAGAATGGAGTCGAGCTGGCTGACCAGCGCCGTGTTTGCCTTTATCGAAGCCATCGTTTCCTGCACATCTTTTCCTGGCACGAAGGGCCGCGAGCTCCCCATCGCGGTTCCCATGGCTTTCTGGAGCTCCTTATCATCGCTGAGCTTCTGGAAGATCTTTCTCAGATACTCAACCCTCTCCTTCGGCACCTCTGGCGGCAGAAATGCGGTGAAACCCCCGGCCGCTATGTAGTTGTATGGACCTTCGATCTCTTTTGAAACCTTCACCCCGAGCTCGAACATCGTCGGCACTTTCGGCAGGATCGGACTTCGCTCCTTGCTGATAGCGATCACATTCACGATAAGTCCATCAGTTTCCTGCTTATCCGCCAGAGAGTCTGAGCTGACGATAAAGTCCACCTCACCCCGGGCGAGGGCCAGCACCAGGTCCTGCTTGCCTTTGAAGCCCGTGATCACCTTGCCATCCAGGCCCAGGAGCTCAAAGCCCATGGCAGCACTAGTCGCGAGAGACCCTTTGGCGGTGGTACCACCCGCTTTCAGCCCTTTGGCCTGGCGCAATGCCTCCAGCGTCCTGTACGGAAGTTTCGGAGAAACCTGCAGCGTCTTGATATTGGGATTCACGTCGGCCAAGAAGTTGAACTTGTCTGCCTCATAGAGCACTCCGGGCGCCTTCAGAATATCGTTCGATATCACGGCATCGCCGTTCTTGATAGCCAGCGTCAGGCCGTCCCGTTTTGCATCGTTGTAGGCAAAGTTCATACCTCCGTCGCCGTCCATGTTCTCGACCTTGATTGTCGTGCCGGTTTCCTTCGCCAAATATGGTGTGATCGTTCGCGCCAAGGTATCGGCCTCGCCGCCGCCACCGCTCGTACCACTTGCCACGATCCAGGTCATCGTCTTACCCCGATAGAACTCCTCAGGCCCCGAGGTCTGAGACGTCTGAGCGCAGGCAACCATTAATCCCAGGGCCAGGCTTAAGACCCCAATCAATGCGATTGGCCTCGTGTTCCAGGTCTCCACTGACAACCTCCTTTCTTAATCGCAGAGTCTAAAGAGCGGTAGCCACGCCTAGCAGCTACACAAACTGTAACACCGGAGTGGGTATATGTCAATATACACCGTATGCTCGCGCAGGAAGTCAAAGAACGCTCGCAGGATGCTCCTGTACCATTTCAGTGTGTTTGGGGACAGACGGGCCGCTTCCTGGGTAATCAGAAAGGAATCGTAGGCAAGAGTCAGGGGATTGATGGGAGATGAAACTAAAGTTAACGGAGTCTTCTGGTCATTTTTAGACATGAAAATAGTGTCCTCTCACATACAAGATATTGTGGTATGAGGACACTACGGATACGATATGTGGTGGTGAGCCGCCCGAGACTCGAACTCGGAACCGATTGATTAAGAGTCAATTGCTCTGCCGATTGAGCTAGCGGCCCGCTGGTCATTGCCGGTTTGCCGGCGTTCCGTCCGTATTATAGCGAACAACCGACAAATCTGTCAACGAAGCCGGTGGCTATTGGATGAGCCCAGCCACGGCTCGACTGGACTCGCGGTTACGGATCGCCTGGTACGCCTGGAGGGATTCGAACCCCCGACACCTGGTTCCGAAGACCAGTGCTCTAATCCACTGAGCTACAGGCGCAGAATGCGCTGCGTTTGATTTCTCTAGGCAACTACAACGAAATTATAGCTGAAATCTCGGGGTCGCGTCAATTTCTGAAGGCGGTCAGGGGGAAATCCGGGTGCCACCGTGTTTCGTCGAGGGTACGAGGTGCGATATCGACGATTGCCGGCAGCGCGCAACCCGGTTGCCAAGCGGGGGACAAGCCCCCGCGCTACGGTCTGCTGAGCGGGGTCTCAATTTGGCTCGGATACCATCACATTAGCGGGGTGTGGCGCCCGGAGTTTATTCGACAGCATCGACATGCCCTGCCCCTTCTCCGTGTTTACGTGCCTCAATGGTGAAACCGGCCCCTCTTAAGAGCATCACCTGGAGGCGATGCGGGTCACCTGCGGCGCAGGAAGGGTGGGATGTCGAGATCGTCTACTGGCACTGGCTGGAGCGGCACCTCGCGCAGCTTGGTCGCTCCGGTAGGAATGGCCTTGACGGCGGGCAACTTGCCATCGAAGCCGGTGGCGATGACGGTGATCCTCACCTCGTTTTGAATCTTGGGGTCGACGACCGCACCAAAGATGATGTTCGCGTCGGGATCGGCGGCTTTGGCGATCACATCGGCCGCCTCGGTCACCTCGAATAGCGTCATGTCGGCGCCGCCGGTGATGTTGAACAGGACGCCTTTCGCGCCGTCGATGGAAACCTCGAGCAGCGGGCTGGCGACGGCGGCCCGGGCAGCATCGGTGGCTCGCGTCTCGCCTTCACCACGCCCAATCGCCATGAGCGCCGAGCCCGCCTGGGCCATGATCGTCTTGACGTCGGCAAAGTCGAGATTGATCAGGCCGGGAACGGTGATCAGCTCGGAGATGCCTTGAATACCCTGGCGCAAAACGTCGTCAACCACGCGGAAAGCGGCTTCCACCGAGGTCTTTCGCTCCACGACTTGCAGGAGACGGTCGTTGGGAATGGTGATGAGCGTGTCCACTTTATCTTTCAGGGCGGAGAGGCCTTCTTCCGCCACGGCGCGCCGTTTGGCTCCTTCAAACGTAAACGGCTTCGTGACGACGGCGACCGTAAGCGCCCCGAGTTCCTGGGCGATCTGGGCGATGACCGGCGCGGCGCCGGTTCCCGTGCCGCCGCCCATGCCGGCGGTGATGAAAACCATGTCGCTGTCCTTCAGGGCCTCATATAGCTCCTCGGCGCTCTCCTCAGCCGCCTTGGTGCCCATGACCTGGTTACCACCTGCACCGAGCCCCTTGGTCATCTTGTCGCCGATGTGTATCTTTTTATTAGCCTCGGCACGCTTCAGCGCCTGATAATCGGTGTTCACCGCGATGAACTGGATCCCGTGCATCTCTGCCTGGACCATGCGGTTTACGGCGTTGCTGCCGCCGCCACCCACACCGACCACCTTGATGTTGGCGAAATATTGCTCGGCCGCTTCTTCCATCGTGTGGCCTCCTTCCGCGATCAGTGTCTACCATCCCCACCTGAGCTCGCCAGCCGGGGGAAAAGAATCGTTCGCACGGGCTCAGCTACGGCAAGAAAGCCTTAAGCCAGCCCCTGAGCTTGCCGTACATGTCGGCTCCGTCCTGGCCTTTGCTGCCAGACTTCCTCGGCGTCGTCTTACCGCCAAACGGACGCGCCGGAGAATGCTCTCCGAACATCGCGCCCCAGAGCAACAGCCCGACGCCGGTGGAATAAGAAGGGCTCCCGATGCTATCCACAAGCCCCTGGATGCCATAGGGATAGCCGATGCGCACTGGGACCTGCAAGATTTCGCTCGCCAGATCGGCGATGCCGGCCATCTCCGACGCGCCCCCGGTGAGCACCACTCCCGCAGGCAGCAGTGAATCGTAGCCCGACTTCTTGACCTCGTTCTGGATCAGCGTGAAGGTCTCTTGCAACCGCGCCTCGATGATCTGGCAAAGCTGCGACCGCGAGACCTTTTCTTTCTGATTTCTACCGAAAGTGGTGACCTCGATAACTTCTTCCGGATCGACCACGCTAGAGAGCGAGTGCCCCCGCTTGACCTTGATCTCCTCGGCCATAGCGAACGGGGTGCGCAGGCCGATAGCGATGTCGTTGGTGATGTGGTTCCCGCCAACCGGCAGAACGGCGCTGTGAAAGATGCTGCCCTCCACGAAAATGGCCATGCCCGTGGTGCCCCCCCCGATGTCCACCAAGACGACGCCCATCTCCTTTTCTTCCTCGGTCAGAACGGCTTCGCTAGACGCCAGGGGCTCGAGGATGACGTCATCCACTTCAACTCCGAGCTTGTGGACGCACTTCACCAGATTCTGTATCCCGGTCACTGCCCCCGTAACGATGTGCGCCTCGACGTCAAGGCGATAGCCGATCATACCGAATGGGTTGCGGATGCCTTCCTGGCCATCGACGATGAACTGACGGGGGATGGAATGGACGATCTCTCTGTTGCTCGGGATGTTTATGACGCGCGCGGCCTCGACCGCTCGCTCGATGTCGTCGTGAGAGATGGCCCGATCGCCGTGGGAGATGGCAATGACACCACGGTTGTTAAGCGAATCGACGTGCGACCCACCGACCCCGACGTAGCCACTCACGACCTTGTAGCCGGAAACGCGCTCAGCCTTCTCGATCGACGTGCTGATCGCATCGACCGCTTCCTCGATGTTGACCACCACGCCCTTGCGCAGGCCGCGCGATGGGCATACGCCCACGCCGATTATGTGAATGTTTTCCTCTTTGCCGATCTCGGCTATAAGCGTACAAACCTTTGTTGTACCGGCGTCGATGGCAACGATTATCTTGCCCTTAGCCACCTAGGTCCCCCCCCTGCCATCAAAGGGCAAAGCCCCCCACACTCACTACCAGCCAAGCCTAGGGGTGTTCTCTCGCGGCTCATTATACACTTTTGCCTCCACGCTAACAAGCCCTAAACACGCGAGACATAAGTACTTACAGCAGTTTTCGTTAGCGTTTATCGATCGCCCCCTGGCAGGGCGTCCTTCAGCGGAAGGACGCCCCTACGATAAACGCCAGGTCGCTAGATACTATCGCAAAACGCCGTAATGCCAGGCTACGACAGCCGCATTCTGGCCTCACGGCGCCGCTTCGCGCGCACGAGTAACTGGCGCCTGATTATCGCCAGGTTATTGAACAGCCTCACCCCGAAGGCTACGGTCCCCGCGATGAACAACTGAACTCCCAGCCTGTCTCCCAGGAACGTCAAGAGGCCGGCCAGCAGCGCGTTGGTCACGAGTCCAGAGATGAACACGTCGTTATCGTACTGGCCCTCGAGCTCCGCTCGCGCCGCCCCGAGAATCGAGTCCAGCGCCGCCAGAATCGCCATCGCGGTGTAAGGAGCGTATTCCGGCGGGATTCCGATTGAAAAAAAGATACCGATTATAATGCCGATAAGCAGTCCGAGCGCTGGCAACCACATCGCACTTCGCCATGGCTGTCCCCATCGCCTCGTACAGCGGTCAGCGCCAAAGTTGACCGATTCCTATGCTCTGTCAGGACGCGCTTAATCGCGCCGCTACAAGCTATCGGTGGTCCGATACTTTCGCGAGGCGCTGTATGACCGGCTCCGGGCAGCCTTGCCCCTTTCTAGATATTGCCTCGACATTTTACCTGAAATATGGCCTGTCTTGAAAGCGCAAATCGACGTATTTTACCACCAGTTTTTCGTCTTGAAATGTCTGCCTCAATGACTTCAAAATGGCCACTTTGTTCGGCAAATCGACGCTGTTGCCGAAGGCCACGCGGCCGCCGAAGTCCGTCGGCAGAACCACACCTTCGCGTTGAGAATACTCGTAGTAGGCAGGCGTGAGCGAAAGCTCCGTGGGCAATAAGACGGACAGCGCTTTCGCCGTGGTCAGGGCGTCGACGTCGATCTGGTCTCCGACGGCCAGGTCCCTGGCGTCGACGTCGACGAGGGCCAGCGGCTGGTTGACCACGGGGGTCGTTCCCAGGACGATCCCGTCGTCGGACACGAGATAAAGAGTATCTCTGACTTTCCAGATGTAAGCGGCCGGTCGCTCTATCATCTGGATCGTAGCGCGGTCGGGAAACTCGAGCTCAACCGTGGCCGATCTGACAGCCTTTAGCTGCGCGATTGACCTCTCGGCCCGATCAGTGTTCACGAGCAGGATGGGACTGTTCTGCAAACCGGCCAGTTGAATCAACTCTTCAACTCGGATGAGATTATTGCCTTTCACAGCGATATCCGTGACCCGAAATTCCGGTGAGCTTATCAGATATATGCCCAGCCAGAGCAGCAAAGCGAGCGCAGCCAGCAATAGCAGCTTCGTGCGCGTCCACACGCCGGCGCGTTTCGACCAGTTACGTCCGAGAAACGAGACATCGGTGGGCAGTCCAAGCTTCCTTCTCGGACGCCTTTTCAGGGTGTTGCGTTTCCTCACCCTGAGCCCTTGACCTGGCAACCCTACCCCTCCCCGCACCTACGAGTTTTTGCCCTGGCGTAAAAGTGTTAGCTAATGACAGGTCATCAAAGCAACGTTGACCGACTACTAGGCACTCTGTTCTAGCTCGTATGACGTGCGCAACTGCGCTTTGGCCATATGCCGCTCGATGGCCAGCTCGATCAGACGGTCGATGAGCTCGCCGAAGCTTATCCCTGTGGCCGCCCATAGCCTCGGATACATGCTGATACTCGTGAACCCGGGGATGGTATTTATCTCGTTGACTAACACCTGCTCGCCATCCCTGGCCACGAAGAAGTCGACGCGCGCCATGCCGGCGCAGTCCAAGGCCTTGAACGCCTCGATCGCCAACTGCCGGACCGTCCTGATCGTGGTCTTCGGCAGCCTGGCTGGAACCATCAGTTGCGAGCCTTGGTCTATGTACTTGGCGCGATAGTCGTAGAACTCGTTACACGGGATTATCTCACCTGGAACGGAGGCGATGGGCTCGTCGTTGCCGAGCACGCTGACCTCGATCTCGCGACAGTTCTCCGCCGATTTCTCGACGACAATCTTCCGGTCGAACGCCGACGCCAGCCTTAACGCCGGCCCCAGCTCCGCCCGCGAGTGAGCCTTCGAGATGCCCACGCTCGATCCCAGGCACGCAGGCTTTACAAAGCAAGGGTAACCGATGCGGGTCTCGACCTCGCCGATGACACCGGCCGCATCACGCTCCCACTCTCTCTTTTTGACCATCACGAAGTCGATTGTAGGGATGCCCTTGTAGGCAAAGACCGCTTTCATCACGCTCTTGTCCATGCCCACCGAGGATGCCAGCACGCCTGCCCCAACGTATGGCACGTCGACCAACTCTAGAAGCCCCTGGAGCGTGCCGTCCTCGCCGTAAGTCCCGTGCAGTATCGGGATAACCACGTCCACTTTCTTCCCGTTTTTCGACGGCTGGTCGAGCTCCATCGCCACGAGACCGCGTCGCATCGGGTCGATAATCAAGGCCGACGACGGAAGCGATGGCCCCGCCGCCCTGGCGCGCAAAGTCTTCAGCGGGTCGCCTGAAATAAGCCATGAGCCTTCTTTGGTTATTCCTATCGGCACGACCTCGTACTTACTTCGGTCGATAGCATTTATAACTGACTCGGCAGACAGCAGCGATATCTCGTGCTCGCCGCTCCTGCCACCAAAGATCACCGCTACGCGCAACTTCTTCGCCATGTATGTCCCCCATTGTCAGCTTACACTTTTTGTCTGATACCTTCGAGCACGGCCTGGGCAACCCGGTTTACGTTACCGGCGCCCATCGTAAGCACCATATCGCCACCGCGCACCTCACGAAGTACCCGGGCCGTGGCCTCGTCGAGCGTGGGGAGGTACTCGGCTCCGGGATGATGCATCATCTCGACGATGTTGCGGGCCGAGACCCCTAACGTATCGACCTCGCGTCCCGCTGGCATGTATACGTCGGTAACTATGACCCTATCCGCAAGCTCCAGAGCTCGTGCGAAATCGCCGAGCAGATTCTTGGTTCGGTTATAAGTATGGGGCTGGAAGATCGCCCAGATGCGCCCCGGGTGTCGCTCACGAGCGCCTTTGAGCGTGGCCGCGATTTCCGTGGGATGGTGCGCGTAGTCGTCGTAGACGACGACCCCCTCGGCCGCGCCTTTGAACTCGAACCGACGCGCGGCTCCCCTGAACTCTGATAGAATGGCCGCCGCCTCCTGGGCGCCAATGCCGACGAGGGCGGCGACCACCACACTCGCCAGCGCGTTGGCCACGTTGTGTTTGCCAGGCACCTGGAGGGAGAAGGCTCCAAAGCGGGAACCCCCGCTTACCACGTCGAAATCGTTGCCGCCCCGTTTGTTTGGGTGGACGCGGGTAGCCCGCCACAGCGCTCGGCTACTGAGACCAAAGCTGATGATGTCGTTCACCCCCTGGCGCGCCAGCTTGCGGACGCGCGGGTCATCCCAACATGCCACGACGTGGCCGTCCTCAGGCACCCGGGCCATAAACTGGCCAAACGCGCCGGTAATAGCGTTAAGGTCCGCGTAATAGTCCAGATGGTCGGCCTCGATATTGTTGATAACGGCAACCCACGGCGAAAGCCGCAGAAACGTGCCGTCGAACTCGTCGGCCTCCGCGACGAGATAGGCGCCTTTGCCCAGCTTGGCGCTGGTGCCGAGATCGATGATCTCGCCGCCGACGATCACCGTGGGGTCCAGGCCGGCGCGCTCCAGCAGCAGCGAAACCATCGACGACGTGGTCGTCTTGCCGTGCGTGCCGGCGATGAGGATGCTGTGTTGGCGGCGGGTAAGCTCGCCCAGCAACTCAGCTCGCTTCACAATCGGCAAGCCGAGGGCCTTTGCCTGCTGGAGCTCCGGGTTGTCAGCCGGAATGGCCGAGGAGATAACCACAAGATCCGCGCCACCCACATGCTCCGCGTGGTGGCCTTGCCGAATTTGCACGCCAAGCTCCGCCAGATCGTCTGTCACCCGAGACACCGCCAGGTCAGAGCCAGAGACCCGGTAACCTGCCCCGGCAAGCACCTTCGCGAGCGGGCTCATCCCAGAGCCGCCAATCCCGATCAAATGAATGTGTCGCTTGTTTTCGAGCATAAGGCGACTAACTTCTCCTTTTCTCAGCCCAGCCCGCTTTGGCGCTTCGTCTGGACAGCCTGATGCCACTGAACAGGGCGAAAACGATGACGACCCCGACGAGGGCCACTAACGCCGCCGATAGATACTGCCCCAGGAATCCTGGCGCATCCCCCATCGGCAGCGCGACCGAGGCGATCACTGTCGATCGCGGCGACGGCTCCTGGAGAATCACAAAGGTGATGATATAGCCGTTCAAAGCAGCGAGCAGCGCCCCCCCAATTTTGGCTAGGATTGTCGTCCGGGCCATTATGAGCCGTGAGGTCACCAGGTAGACGACGAGGACCAGCACGACAAAAAGGATAGCCAGCGGCACCTCGGGGTGCTGCTGATCGGCCAATTGCGTCTGGTTGAGCCGTCGCACAAGCGACGCGGGGTCGCCGCTTTCCATTCCACCCTCGAGGATAAATAGCACCGCCCGCGCCAGGCGGTTCAACAACTGAAGAATGCCCTCGCCGAGCCTGGCCATAACCAACCAGGCCAGCATCACCCCCACAAAGGTCACCGCTTCACGCGCCCAGCCGCGCCTGGATCCCAACAGCCCAACCGCCGAGAGCACCGGCACAAGCAGGTAGGCGTATGGCACGCTTATCTCCATCTCATCCTCCCATCAATCTGTTGGTCTCAGGCTTGGGCCATCCACCCTTCCCCACGCTGGCTGAGCCCCCTTATTGCGATTCTTCTCCGGCACAAACCCGACCTTTTGCCGCGATACGTTCAGCAGTATCCCAATGGCCGCGAAAGATACGAGCATCGACGATCCGCCGTAGCTGATGAACGGCAGCGTTATGCCAGTGAACGGTATCGTCGACGTGGCGACGGCGATATTCAACAATGCCTGAAAGGTTATCCAGAAGGTTATCCCGGCCGCCAGGAACGCGCCAAACGTGTCCGGCGCCTGCACGGTTATCCTGTAGCCACGATAGGCGAAAAAGGCGAAGAGCCCGAGGACCGTAAGCGTGCCCACAAGCCCTAGCTCTTCCCCGATCACGGCGAATATGGCGTCGGTGTGCGCGTTGGGCAGATAATAGAACTTCTGGCGGCTGGCGCCCAGGCCGAGTCCCAGGATTCCCCCCGACCCCAGCGCGATGTTCGTCTGAATGACGTGCCAGCCAACGCCGAGGGGGTCCTGCTCCGGATCCAGAAAGGCCACGATGCGATTGGTCCGATAGCCTGCCCCCATCACCGCCAGGACCAGCGCGATCGCCCCGGCTCCGAGGCCCGCAAACAAGTGCCGCAAATCGGCGCCGGCGATAAAAAAGAGGCAGATAGCGCTGAGCACGATGACAAACGCGCTGCCTAAGTCGGGCTGAATCAACACCAGGCCGGCGATGAGCCCCAGCATCACAGCGAACGGCAGCGCCCCGTAGGCGAAGTTTTTCAAGCGCTGACCACGTCGCGAAAGCCAATCCGAGAGATACAGTATCAGCGCAAGCTTGGCGAACTCACTCGGTTGGACCGGGGGCAGCGGCCCCAAGCTCAGCCAGCGCTGCGCACCGTACGAACTGTAGCCGAAATTCGTGGCGACGACGACAAAGAGCATGAGGATGATTATCACCATTCCCGCCACCGTAACGCGCAGATAGCGATGATAATCGATCCGCATCAGCACCGCCATGCAGAGGATGCCGAGCCCCACCCACATAAGCTGCCGTACCAGGAAGTAAGTATCGCTGCGGTAGAGTGGACTGTTGTACGCGATGACGAAGCTAGAGCTATATACCATCTCGACCCCAATCACGATCAGCACGGCGATGATTCCGAGCAGCAGGACATCAGGCCGCCCTTTGCCCTCGAACCTGGCCTTATAAGCCTTACTGAGGAATCGCGCGCTCACGTTCCGCTGCTCCTTTTTGCGCTGGATCGTGCCTTTGACGGCAACTGATTGACGATCTCTTTGAAGCGACGGCCGCGATGCTCGAAATCCTTGAACTCGTCGAAGCTCGTGCCGCCGGGGGAGAGGAGGACCACATCGCCGGCCGCTGCCACTTCGGCAGCCCTGACCACGGCATCGGCAAGGCTTGGGGAATGAGACCGAGGAACGTTCACATTCGAACCGAGCCCACGCATCGTCTGCTCGATCTCATCGCCGAGCTCGCCGACCAGCACCAGGTGTTTCACCTCGCGCGCGATGGCCTGCACCAGGTCGTCTAGCGGCAGGTGCTTACTCAGACCGCCCGCGATAAGGACCACGGGCTCGTCGAAGGACAGAAGCCCGGCCAGCGCCCGCTCCGGCGAGGTGGCTATCGAATCATTGAAGAAGCGCACACCGTCGATCTCTCGCACCGGTTCGAGGCGATGCTCGACGCCGGTAAAGGTAGTCAGCACCTGGGCAATGCTCTTCGGCATGGCCCTGGCAGCCATGGCAATGGCGGCCGCGGCCAGGGCGTTCTCGACGTTGTGCTGGCCGCGAAGCTTCAGATCGTCGAGCCCGCAGATGCTGCGCTCCAGGCCACTCAACCTCACGAATATCTGCCTATCGCGGATGAAGGCACCCTCACGCACCTCGCTCTGCCGGCTGAAGAACAACGTGCGTCCAACGACGTCAGGCGCCATTTTGCAAGAAGCCGGATTATCAAGGTTCAGAATCGCGTAGTCGGCGGAGCGCTGGTACCTGACGATGTTCTTCTTGGCTTCGACGTAGCTCTCGAAAGTGTGGTGTCGGTCGAGATGATTGGGGGTGACGTTCAGCACAGCGGCGACCCGCGGACTCTTCTTGAGATATTCGAGCTGAAAGCTACTGAGCTCGAGCACGACCGACATCTCTTCGTCCATCTCGTCGATCCTGTCGATCAGGGGAATGCCGATGTTTCCTCCGACCAGCACTCCGCGGCCCTCAGCCTTCAATATCTCACCGACCAGGGTCGTCGTGGTCGTTTTGCCGCTGCTGCCGGTGATGCCGACCGTCTGAGCACGGCAGAGCTCGAAGAGGAGCTCGATCTCGCTGCTGAGGAGGATGCCACGCCGCCGCGCCTCGACCAGCACCGGTATCTCACGTGAAGCGCCTGGAGTGACGAAAACAAGATCGGCACCCAGGACGTCGTCTTCCTGATGCCCGCCAAGTGAAAGTCGCACCGGCAGATCGCCCAGGAGAGCGATCTCTTCCGCCAGCTTCTCCGCCGGCTTGACGTCGCTGATCGTCACCAGCGCGCCCCGGCCCACCAGAAAGCGCGCCAGGCTGACGTGCGTGCGGGTGCCGAGGCCAATCAGTGTAACGCGTTTACCCAAGAACTCCATCCCATACGCCCCAAGATTAAATTACTGCAAGGAATATGCCGATCACCGCCGTCAGGCCGGCGACAATCCAGAAACGTTGAACGATCTGCACCTCTGGCCAGCCGCTCAACTCGAAATGATGGTGCAGCGGGCTCATCTTAAAGATTCTCTTGCCCTTCGTGGCCTTGAAGTACGCCACCTGCACGATCACCGACACCAGCTCGACGACGAAGACAAAGCCGATGACCGGCAGCAAGAGGACCCAGTTAGTGAGCAGCGCGGCGGCGGCCAGTCCTGCCCCGAGTGCGAGCGAGCCAGTGTCTCCCATAAAGACCCTGGCAGGGTGCACGTTGAACCAGAGAAAGGCCAGGATCGAGCCGAGGACGATCGCACAAAACGCAGCCACCTGGACCTGGCCGTTGATGGCCGCAATAACCAGGAACGCCGCGTAGGCCAGCGCCGTCGTGCCCCCGGCGAGGCCGTCAAGGCCATCGATTTCGTTTACGCCGCTGGTTGTGCTGAAGATGGTCAGCATCGCCAGCGGGATGAACCACCAGCCGATCTCGAACTGCCCGAGGAGTGGCACGGCCACAGCACTTGTTCCCGAGACGAAGAACATCGCAGCGGCGATCACGAGCGCCATCGCGTTGTGCCACAGGAACTTATAGCGCACTCTCAGACCGAGGCCCTCTTGGCTGCGCAGATTGGCGAAGTCGTCCACGGCGCCATAAACCGCGAAGAGCAGCAGGGAAAGGATCAACGGCAAGGCAATCTTCCAATCCCGCAGAAACAGCAGGGTCAGTCCGATAGTAGTGGCCACCATGATCCAGCCACCCATGGTAGGCGTGCCGGCTTTCACCGCGTGGCTACTCGGTCCATCCACCCGAATCTGCTTGCCCACCTTGTATTGTCGCAGTCGGCCGATGAACCATGGCGCCCAGGCCAGCGCGATTATGAACGATGCCGGGATGAGCCAGATCATGGTAGTGTTGAACATCAGTTGATTCCCTTTCCAAATTGATGCACAACTCGATAGCGAAGCCCAACGTGCAGGCACGCATCAGGGTGGAGCGGGGCGAATGTAGCCGCTGGCTTTACGCCTGCGCGGACCCTTGCCGTTGCCCGCAAGTGCAGGCGCAGCACAGCCACAGCGATGCCCTGCCAAATCCCTCGAAGGGTAACCCCGCGCTGCCGTCCTCCGATAGCCGCCATCTTGCCTCGCGAACGGTTCCGCGCAGGCGTAAAGTCAGCGGCTACATTGACCCGTCTCACCGGTGCTTCTTGCTTTGTACTTCGACCAAACTAGCAACAACCTCTTCCATCCTCATGCCGCGTGAGCCTTTGACGAGCACTTGATCGCCCGGCATGAGGTCGAGCGTCACTTCGGAGTTGGATTCGGCAAACTCCACCTGTTTCAGGCCGGCGCGCAGCGCCTCCTCCCCGATCCAGCGGGCTCTCTTGCCGACGACGATGAGCCTGTCGACGCATTTCGCCGCCTGCCGTCCCACATCCCTGTGTCCCTGCTCTTCGTAGTGGCCCAGCTCGAACATATCGCCCAGGACCGCTATCCGCCGGCCGCGAAGATTCCCTAAAAGATCCAAAGCCGCATTAGTCGACACCGGGCTCGCGTTATAGGTATCGTCGATGATCGTCGACCCGTTCCTGCCGGCCAGCGCCTGCAAGCGAACCGTCGCGGGCGTCTCCCGCAGCCCCTCGGCGATCTCGCCGAGGCTCAATCCCAGCTCCAGACCCACCGCTGCCGCCGCGAGGCACGGATAAACGCTGTGTCTGCCCAGCAGCGGCGTATCCACGCGAACAGCATCCTCGCCGGTCACGAGCTCGAAGCTGATCCCGTCCAGAGCACGAAGCTTGATCCGCCGGGCGCGCACGTGGCACCTCTTGCTCGTGCCGAACAGCACCGACCTGATGAGGTTTCTGGCGGCCATCTGTCTCACCAGCGGCTCGTCCCCATTGAGCACGGCCACGCCGTGCTTCGGCAGCGCCTCGACAAGCTCCGATTTGGCCCGCGCGATGCGCTCGATCGAGCCGAGGCGCTCCAGATGGGAATGGCTCACGTTGGTGACCACGCCAATTTCCGGTCGCGAGATGCGGCAGAGCGTGGCTATCTCACCGATATTGTACATCCCCATCTCCAGCACAGCCTTCTGGTGCGCGGCGTTCAAGTGCAGCAGACTTAGAGGCAGGCCGATCTCGTTATTCATGTTCTTTTCGTTCTTGAGCACGGCGAACTTGTTGCTTAGAACCGCCGCGATCACCTCTTTCGTCGACGTCTTGCCAACGCTGCCGGTCACGCCAATGGCCTGAATCGTGAACCGGCGCCGCCAATACGCACTTAGCGCCTGCAGTGCGGCGAGGCTATTGTCCACGACTATGTAAGCAAAATCGGTTCTCGCGGCTTCTGGCAACCAGCCGTCAAGGCTAATCACCCTCTCGGCGATCACCCCGACGGCTCCTTTCTGGTAGGCGCCGGGGATAAAATTATGCCCGTCGCGCTCCCCTTTGAAGGCGATGAAAAGCGCACCCTGGCCCGCCAGACGGGAATCGTTGACCACGTCAGTAAAGGTGATATTCGGCGATGGCGCGAACGGCAGCGAGTAGCCCCCCACGCCGTGCAGCACGTCGTCTAGCGTCAAACTGATCAATGGACTATCACCTCATCGAGACATAGCTAGCTTTTTGTACGGAAGATTGGCGTTGCGAGCAACCCCAAGGCGGCCAGAGATCTTTCTCCGAAGGACCTCTACGGCACGCATTTCGCACCAAGGACTAACGTATTCTACCACAGACCTTCCCCAATCCACATCCTCACGGCGAGCCTGTCCTCGTGACCGACACGGCCCCCGCCAGATTGCCATCGCGGTATTGCGCCTTTGCCGGGGGGACGCGCATATAGGCAAACAACTGCTCCGCCACATTCTTGAAAGCCGGCGCCGCCGTCGTCTCCCCCCAGGGGCTATCTTGGGGGGAATCGAGCTTAATCAATGCGACGAAGCGCGCTTCGTCCGCTGGACCGAAACCGACGAAGGAGGCGATAGTATCCGCGCTGGTGTACCCCTGGTTAGTAGGAATCTGAGCCGTACCCGTCTTGCCACCCACCTGATAGTCAGGAACTCTGGCCATACGCACCTGTCCGCCCTCCACCACCTCGACAGCCGAAACCAGCATTTTGACAAGCGTCTGGGATGTCGTCGGCGAAATGACCTGCCTCAGGATCGTCGGCTGATAGACGCGACGCCCATTCTTCTCGTTCTTGCCGATCACCTCTTTGACGACGTACGGCCTCATCAGCGTGCCGCCATTGACGGCCGCCGACACTGCCGCGACCATCTGGATCGGCGTGACCGAGATGCCTTGCCCAAAGGAATTGGCAGCCAGGTCGAAAGGATACCAGTTCCCGGTCCTGGGCGTCCTCACGATTCCCGTGGCCTCGCCGGGGATCTCGATGCCGGTGGGCTGGCCAAACCCGAAGGCGGACACGTAACGGTAAAACCTCTCGGCACCCAGCTTGGTGCTGACGTAGGAGGCGCCGATGTTGGACGAGCGCTGCAAGACCTGAGCCATGGTCTCAGGACCAAGCCGCGTGATGACGTTGCGCACCACGCCGCCGGCGTAGGCGAAACTGCCCGTGTTGTTGAACGATTCGTCCGGTGTGACCGCTCTGGCATCAAGCCCGGCCGCCATCGTCACTATCTTGAAGATCGAGCCGGGCTCCCAGGCATCGGCGACCGCCGGGTTCTTGTAGAGACCGATCTTATTCGGAGCGAACAGGTTAGGATCATCGAAGGCGAACGTTGGACGGTTGGCAATCGCCAGGATGGCCCCCGTGCTCGGCTCCATCACGACGATGGTGCCCCCCGCCGCGCGGTGCTTTTTGACCGCGTTGCCCAACTCCCGCTCGGCCACTCGCTGAACGTAGCGATCGATCGTCAGCACGACGTCGGCGCCATCGTGGGGCTGCGAGTACTGGCTAGGGCTCAACGCTATCTCGTCACCGCCGGTATCGCGCTCGGCCAGAAGAGACCCCGGTTTTCCGGCCAGGTCGGCGTCGAAGGCGGCTTCGATGCCTGTCAGCCCCTGGTAATCGCGTCCCACAAGTCCGAGCAACTGGCCGGCGATGTTCCCCTCAGGATACGCCCGTTTGAACGTCGTGTCAAAGTAGACTTCCCCGATCCTCAATTTTCGGACGGCTTCGGCCTCTTCTGTCGGAACAAGAGCCTTGAGCAAAACCGGGGCGGTCTGGCGAACGGCAAGTCTGGCGAGCAGGTCCGCTTCCGGCACGTTGACGATCGGCGCCAGGGCGCTGGCGATCTTCTCAGGGTTAGTTATCTGGTTGGTGATGGCGTAGAGAGATTCGAATTCGACGCTTGTAGCGAGTTCGTGTCCAGACGCATCGAAGATCGTGCCACGTCGGGCAGGGATGACTTCCTCGCGCCAGTGCTCCTTTTTAGCCAGAGCGCTGTAGCGGGCGTTTTGCAGGACCTGGATATCGAACAGCCTCACCGCGAGCACCAGGACGAAGATCGCGATAACGCTCAGTAGCGCGTAGAGGCGCCAGCGCTGTTCCTCGAATTCGTACAAGCTATCTGCTAACCCCTTTGCTCACGTTTCGAGAGTCAGGTTGAGCGGCGGTGCCTGGTGCGGTCCGCGAATCAGGGGCTGTTGTCTGCGTCTCCACTGGCACGAAAATAACCTTGGTCGGCGGACCCATCTTCAGGCGGCTTGCCGCTTCAGTTTCCACACGTTCCAAAGCTCGAAGCTGGGCAATCTTCATCCTGAGCTGTTCGTTCTTGATCTGCCATTGCGCCTTCTGGTTTTCGAGCCCTTTCACGTCGTATCCTGTGCCTGCCACGACGCTTGTCTGAGCCAGATAAAGCAGACTGACGAGGCCGACGACCACGAGCGCAACGGCGAAAACCGCGTGCAAACCGAAGGATTTCACCTCGGCTCTATGTCTCTTCATCGAGAACGAACGCATTATGCTCGAAGCCAACGCAACCTCCTCGCGCACTCAGGGACGATCTGTCAGCTCTCCTGGGTAGATCGCAGTAAGTGTGGCCTATAATTTCACCGCAAAGAGCGCAAAGAAATCGTGAGGAATCTCTGCGTCCTTTGCTGTGAACCTTATACCAATTGGTCGTAGATGAGCCCTATATTGCCCCGCCCCATGGTACGTATATAGGGCATATCCCTGCACTATTGGTATTACTACGAAATGCTCAGGCCAAACGGCGGGCGGCGCGCAGTTTTGCGCTACGACTTCGCGGATTCTGCCGCTTCTCGTCCTCCGAGGGGACGATGGGCTTCCTGGTCGAAACAGCGAGCCGTGGCCGATGGTCGCAAGTGCAAATCGGAAGCCTTGGTGGGCAGATGCAGCCGCTGGACTCGAGCGCAAAGAACTGCTTAACCACCCGGTCTTCCAGCGAATGAAACGACATGACGGCCATTCGCCCACCCGGCGCGAGGATCTCGACCGCCTGCCCGAGCGCCGATTCCAGGTTCTCCAGCTCGTCGTTGACGGCGATGCGCAGCGCCTGAAACGTTCGCGTGGCCGGATGGATCTTGCCGTGAGACGGAACGACCCGTTCGATTATCTTCGTCAACTGGCCGGTCCGCCTTATCGGTTCCTTTTGTCTGGCCGCGACGATGGCTCGGGCGATGGCTTTCGCGCGCGGCTCCTCGCCGTAGCGAGCGATGATGGCGGCAAGCTCCTGCTCCGATAGCTCGTCGATCAAATCGTAGGCCGTCACCCTCTGCTGTGGACCGAACCGCATATCGAGGGGCGCGTCCGCCCGAAAGCTGAAACCGCGCTCCAGACTATCCAGTTGCATAGACGAGACACCAAGATCGAAGAGGATGCCATCGACTGGGAAGAAGCCCGATGCCCGAGCTACGCTTCCCAGATTCACGAAGTTATCGTTGACCAGGACAAACCTGGATGCGTAGCGCTCCAGCCGTCTAGCGGCAATCCTCAGCGCTTCGGGGTCCGCGTCAAGGCCCAGCAGCCTGCCATCAGGTTGTGAGCGTTCCAGAATACCAGCCGCATGGCCGCCGGCGCCGACCGTGCAATCGATATACCGTTCGCCCGCCTTTGGATCGAGAACCGCCAGCACTTCTTCGAACAGAACCGGGATGTGCTCGATTCCCACCTAAATACCCAGCTCCGCCAGTTGCTCGGCGATGAAGCCGCTTTCTTCCTCTACCTTATCGCGAATCTCATGCCAGCGTTCCTTGCCCCAGATCTCCAGCCGTGTGTTGACGCCGATGATAACAACTTCGTCGACCAATCCCGAGTACTCGCGCAGAAAACCGGGAATAACAAAACGTCCCTGCTGATCCAATTGGCAATCGGTGGCCCCGGAAAACATCATCCTCTGGAAGGAGCGAGCATCAGCCTTGGCCAGTGGCAGCCGACCTATCTTGTCGGCGAGAGCGGCCCACTCGGCAGCCGTGTAGACAAAAAGGCAGCCGTCGAGTCCGCGGGTAAGAACGAGGCCGTCGACGAACTTCGAGCGAAACTTCGCTGGAATTGCCAGCCGGCCCTTGTCGTCAAGCGTATGCTCAAACTCGCCCATGAACATCGCGGCACATCAGGCGTCAAAGCCTGCCTCCTGAATAGGGGACGTTCAATAGGAGCAAGGAACCGGTGTGAAGAATTGGGGACAACCCGCCGCCTCAGGCGGATTGTCCCCACCACACCCCACATTTCCCCACCAGAGGGTATTTTACACCATCGAACCAGAAAGTCAAGCGTTTTGGTATGCTTTTTGAGGAAAATTCAGGCGGAAATTTTCCTCATCTCTGTGGCACGCACATTGCACGATTGAGCAAAAGGAGGGGGGATCACTGATGACAAACATCGCATTCTTCGAAGTGGAAAAGTGGGAACGCGATTACCTGGCGGGCGCCCTGAAGGGCCAACAGATGCAGTTCTTTGAAGACGTTCTTAATAAGCGGATGGTGAAGAAGGCAAAAGACGCTCACATTTTGTCCGTCTTCATCCATTCGCAGGTCACAGAAGACGTAATCGCCGAAATGCCTGACCTGGAGATGATCGCCACCCGTTCCACGGGCTTCGATCACATCGACCTCGAGGCCTGCAACCGTCGTGGCATCGTCGTGTCGAACGTGCCTCGCTACGGGGAGAACACGGTCGCCGAGCACACCTTTGGTCTGATTCTCTCTTTGTCCAGGAACATACACAAAGCTTACCTGCGCACGATCGCCGGGAACTTCTCGCTGGAGGGGCTGCAGGGATTCGATCTGAAAGGGAAGACGCTGGGCGTTATCGGCGTAGGAAGCATCGGGATGCACGTCATCAGGATAGCAAAAGGCTTTGGCATGGACGTGCTGGCTTTCGACCCACGGCCAAACAGGCTGATCTCCGAGGTTCTCGATTTCGAGTATGTGCCGCTAGAGGACCTCCTGCGCCGGTCTGACATCGTCTCGTTACACGCCCCGTACATGGCCCAGACCCACCACCTGATGAACCGGGATCGACTGAGCATGATGAAGCACGGGGCATTGCTGATCAATACCGCCCGCGGCGGTCTGATAGACACCGACGCCCTTATCTGGGCCCTCGACGAGGGCATACTCGGGGGCGCAGGACTCGACGTCATCGAAGGTGAGGAGCTGATCAAGGAGGAGACTGCTCTCCTGGCTACGCCCGCGGCCGAGGACAAGCTGCGCATGCTGCTGCGCCAGCACGTGCTGCTGCGAAGAGAGAACGTGGTCGTCACGCCCCACGTCGCCTTCTACAGCCGCGAGGCCATGCACCGTATAGTAGAGACGACCGTGGCCAACATCAACGCCTTCCGCGACGGCCACCCGCAGAACGTCGTGAATGCCCCGAAGCCCAAGATGCCGGCGGTGGCGTAAGAGAGAGAAGCCGGCCACAAGCGTTAGGGATTCGACAACACGGTCCGCGGAGCGGACTCCTGCGGAGAGGCAATCTTCTGCGTCCTTCTGCGTCCTTCTGCGTCCTTCTGCGGAAGGATGCGGAAGGACAGGTCCTTCACTCGTCCACATACTAAACGAGTGAAGGACAGGCAGGAGAGACGGAGGGAAGAAAAAGGAACCTGGACCGGTAGGGGTTTGAGACAATAGAACCGATGGGCTCTTGGACCGGGTCGTGTCGCAGGGGACCTGATCCTATCGTCCGCGCCAGGACCAGATCTCCTCACAATGTGCTTGCGCGGAGCGGAGCGTGGCGTCGACGAGCAGGGCCAAGCTGTGCTCGGACTCAGGTCTACCAGGATTGAAGCCGCGGAAGAAATGTTCATCGGGCAGGGGCTGCAGCTCGTCGATGAGCGCCTGCAATGAGAGCACCACTTCTGAAACTGCTTCAGATGGCGTACAACTGCACCTTTGTCCGACGAGGCCCGCCATTCTTTCGGCCCGGTCTGGGCCGGCAAGCTGGTGGGAATCCATCTGCCACTGGGCCTGCGCCACGTCCCGGACGAGCTTCGCCATTTCCCAGTTCTCGGCAGCGATGTGCGCCAGTCGCGCCTTCGGAGAGAGGCACTCGATGCCAAATCTGGCCTCGAAGTCGTCAACGCAGAGCCCCGCGACCGCTTCGAGGAGAGCCGTGTGGCTATCGACTAGCTGCCTGATCTTATCAGCCTTTTCCATTTGCACCTCCGCTAAACAGCGCGCCGCCAGACCGGGGGATGGTGGTGTGCCCTATCCTTCCTGAGGAAGGTCCGCTTAATCCGGAGCAAGTGAGGGTCAGGTCAAATCCAAACAGGTGTCCCGATCGTGCACCAGATAGAATAATAGCCTACCCGAAGCATTGCCGTCAATGGCGGTGGGGTGCGATTCAAGTTTTCGCATCAAAGGTGTCTGATCGGCGGGCGTCTCTCGTCAGGACAAGGCCACGATCTGGGGTCTGTTCATTCGCTTATTCGCTGCCTATTCGCTGGCGCCTCTGTCCGCCTGCTCTCTTGCCACGGAAACTTGAACCGCACTCTGGGCAATGCTGGCGGGAACGATTTGACAATTGCCCCCCGATTAACGATAATGCCGCAATAAGCCATCGAGGGACACGCTCGCGATGTGGAAAGCTCGCGCCGCCGCACGGCTCTCATCCAGGCTTCTGGCCCTGGTCTTCATCGTTACAACACTGCTCGCACCTGTCGACCTGCCGCTGCTCGCCGGCAAGGCAAGCGGCGACGATCGAGTTACCGCGATAGTTCAGCTTGATGAGGCACCACTGGCTCGCCTGATAGAAGGCGACCAGCCGCCACCTGGCCGTCCGCTGCTAGATTGGCGTACCGGCGTCCTTCGAGAAAAGCCAATCAGGCCTCGTGCCAAGCTTGACGATCCAGCGTCAAAGCGCTATCTTCAATATTTGCGAGGAAAGCAGTCCAGGCTCGAGCGCGATGTCGCCGCGATCGCGCCGGAAGCCGTAGTCAGAGCCCGGTTCAGCACGGTGCTCAACGGCGTCGCCGTGACGTTGCCCATCAGTAAGCTATCATCGCTCAGCCGGATGCCCGGCGTCAAGGCGATAAGCCTGGCCCAGCGATTCAGCCCGATGCTCGACCAGAGCGTTCCTCTAATCGCCGCGCCCGCCCTGTGGGGTCGACTGGGTGGACCGAGCAACGCGGGCCTGGGCCAGAAGATAGCTATAATCGACACCGGCATCGACCAGACGCACCCGTTCCTGTGGGACCCGTCCCTCGCCTTCACTTCCCCGACAGGGTTTGACCCCGGGGACACCAATTACACCAGCAATAAGGTGATTGTCGCCAAGGCGTACCCTCCGCCCGGCATCAGCTTCACGCCGTATGCCGCGCAAGGGCACGGCACGCATGTGGCTGGAATCGCGGCCGGCATCGACGGTTACGTCACCGGCGGGGTCACGTTGAGCGGGGTGGCGCCGAAGGCTTTCCTGATGAGCTACAATGTGTTCGGCCCCTACTACGAGGCCGATTCGGCCCAGATCATCCAGGCCATTGAGGACGCCGTGGCCGACGGGGCCGACGTCGTCAACCTCAGCCTGGGTGGTCCGGCCACCAGCCTGGCAGACGATCCGCTCGTCACGGCAGTAAGAAACGCGATAAGCGCCGGAGTAGTCTTCGCGATCGCGGCGGGCAATCAAGGGGCAGTGGGCACGATCAACTCGCCCGGAGTGACACCCGAGGCGATCACGGTCGGGGCGACGACCAAGGCCGACGAAATGGCCTATTTCAGCTCCAGGGGCCCCAGCGTCGATCTGTCGATCAAGCCCGACCTGGTCGCGCCCGGGATGAGCATCTATTCTTCAGTGCCACACGGCTATTTCGCGTTTAAGAATGGCACGAGTATGGCGACGCCGCACGTCGCCGGCGCGGCGGCGCTATTGCGCCAGTTGCACCCGGACTGGACACCCGCCCAGGTCAAATCCGCGCTGGTCAACACCTCGGTCTTCACGACGACCGCGACGCTGAACAACGCGTCAGTGATGGACCGTGGCGCGGGACGCATCGACCTGGCGGCCGCGGCCAGTCCCGGCCTGACGATCGATCCTCCCAGCACCAGCTTTTACTTCCGGGCGGTACAACCCGATGGGTTCGCCACGACAAAGGAATTCCGCGTCGCGGCCGAGGCCGACGGTGGCGGGACCTGGAGCCTCGCCGTCACCCAGACCGCCACGACCTCCGGCCTGAGCGCGTCCCTGTCCAATTCGTCATTGACCATCGCGCCAAATGGAACCGGGACCATCAGCCTAGCGCTCGCCGCATCTGCTGGTGCTATGACCGGGGTCTACGAGGGATATGTCAGCCTGAGCAATGGGGCGAAATCCTTGCGCATACCGTACTGGATACGTCTCGTCTCCTACCAACTCTGGTTGCCGCGGGTCTCTGATTAGGCGACGGAAGTTTACTTGACAATAATCACATTTATCTATCGGATGGTACCCACCCGCCCCACCCCATCGGGGGACAAGCCCCCGA
>JACPRP010000015.1 GCA_016189905.1 Chloroflexota bacterium
AGATATTCGAGAGCTGCTGAAGGATTACCTCGGAATGCAGGGCTTCGAGACGTTACTCGCCGCCGATGGCGAGGAGGCGCTGCGGGCGGTCGAGAGGGATGCGCCTGACCTGATTCTGCTGGACGTCATGCTTCCCGGGGTGGATGGCTTCGAGGTGTGCCGGCAGGTGCGCAGGAGCATGAAGACGGCGACTATTCCGGTCATTATGCTCACGGCCAAGGCTGCCCTGCCCGACAAGCTAAGCGGTTTTGAAACCGGCGCCGACGATTATATCACCAAGCCATTCGACAACGACGAGCTGTTGGCGAGGGTGCAAACACAACTGCGCCACGTAACGCAAGCCCTGTTGTCGGAGTTAACAGGGCTCCCCGGCAACACGGCGATTGAGCAAGCTATCAAACGCCTGGTCAACATGCGTGAAAAGAAGTGGGCTATTTTGTTCATCGATATCGATAACTTCAAGGCCTACAATGACGTCTACGGGTTCTTGCAGGGCAACGAGCTCATTAAAGCGACCGCTAGAATAATCCGTCAAACGGTGATGGATAAGGAGTGCGGTTCGTCCGGTCTGGATAGTCTCGATTTCGTCGGCCATATCGGCGGCGACGATTTCGTCGCCACTTCGACGCCTGAGCGGGTGAAGTCTATTTGCGAAGAGATCCTCCGTCGCTTCGATGCCGAGGCGCCTCTTTACTACAGCGACGAAGATCGAGAGAAAGGCTACATTACCGCCAACGACCGGAGAGGCCAGGTAAGCCACTTCCCAATCGCCACGCTGAGCATCGGCGTTGTGACGAACCAGTTCCGACAGATCGACAGCCCCTGGTTAGCGAGCAAGATCGCCGCCGAGGTGAAGCACAAGGCGAAAGCAATGCCCGGCAGCTCGTATTATGTGGATCTCAGGAGGTAGTTGGCGGTGGACGTGATCCAGGGAATGGTGCCCAATATGGGCATGAAAGTGTCACCACGGCTCGTCGCTGCAAGCTATATTCTCGAACTGTCGTCGCAAGAGCTACAGCAAGTGATCAGCGAGGAGATGAACGACAACCCCGCCCTAGACATGATAGAAAAGGCGACGTGCGGGGTGTGCGGTGGGGTTTTGCAAGGCAGCATATGCCCTAACTGC
This sequence comes from Chloroflexota bacterium, assembly GCA_016189905.1. GTDB lineage: Bacteria > Chloroflexota > UBA6077 > FW602-bin22 > JACPRP01 > JACPRP01. The sequence continues at coordinate 1,127 of JACPRP010000015.1, forward strand.
TTGACGCAACAGAAAATAGATCAACCCGGAGATGAAAACGAGTTCAGCGAAGAGTACTACGCTTCTTACAGTATGTCGGGGACGGCCGCCGAAGAAGAGTTCGACCCGCTGAGTCAGGTCGCGGCCCAGTTGACGCTCGCGGAGCGGTTGCTGACGGAATTACAGGCAATGTTGCCGAAGAACGATATGCCAATAGCGGAGTTCCTCGTAGGTAGCCTGGATGACAATGGCTACCTACGTTGCACTTTAGAGGAAATCGCTCAGCTCTTCAACGTCGATCTCTCAAGGGTCGAGGTAATCCTGAGCCTCCTGCAATCCCTCGAGCCGATTGGCATTGGCGCACGCGACCTGAAGGAGTGCCTGCTAATCCAGTTGAACTATCTGGAACAGGATGGGATGGAGACGCCCGCCTGCACGAGACAGATCATCACCCGGCACATGAGCGAGCTTGCCGAGCACAAGTTCGGTAAAATCGCCTCTGCCTTGAGCGCGCCGCTTGAAGCGGTGATGGAGGCGAGCGAATTCATCAAGCACCGTCTGAATCCCTATCCTGCCCAGGGGGCAGAGGCGTTTGCGCCCGGTGTCGTGCGATCTGGGGCGACGCACGTATTGCCAGACGTGATCATCAGCCCGAAAGAGGGAGAAAGCGGCTTTGACGTCGAGGTCGTGGAATCAAAGCGGTTCTTCCTTCGCGTCAGCCCACTGTACAATCAATTGCTGAACGACCTCGAGCGAGAGCCGCTTCGCTTTTCAGAGGATGAAAAGCGGCACATCCAGCACTACGTTTCGCGGGCGAAGCTCTTCATCGCGAACATCAACCAGCGGCGGCAGACGCTTCATAAGATCACGACGTGTATCGCCGAAACCCAGAATGAGTACCTCTCCAAGGGGGTGCGCCATCTCAAGCCGCTAACTCGCGCTTCCGTGGCAAAACACCTGGGCATGCACGAATCGACCGTCAGCCGGGCGACGGCATCGAAGTATGTGATGTTGCCCTCGGGGGAAGTTATCCCCTTCAGCAACTTCTTCACGGCATCGTTGAGCGTGAGAGACGTCATCAAGGAGATGATCGACAACGAATCGACACCGCTCACGGATCAAGAAATCGCCACCGCGCTGGCAAACCGAGGTATTCTGGTAGCCCGCCGCACTGTGGCCAAGTATCGCGAGCAACTGGGTATCCTGCCGTCATCCCTGCGCTAGAGCCGCTACAAGCTCAGCCAGTCGAAGTACTGGAGCACCGCGTTTGTATAGGCTCCGGCCAACGCCTCCAGGGTCTTTCCGTCCCTCAACAGGTCGCCCTCTTTCTCGTTGCTGATGAACAGCGCTTCGCCGAGGACAGAGGGCACAGCTATCGGCCTGGCAATTGTTCCTGTCTTCGGTCCAAGCACGTACAGGTGCGTGCCTGCGGCCGATTGCGTATCCACCTTGACCCCCCGGTTGGGCGGGTCGTACCCTAACGCCTGCATGGCGCCTCGGATGTTATCTTGAAGCAACTGGGCCATCTTCTTGCTCTTATCCGCAAAAGGATGGTCCGGACAATAGAACACCTCGGTGCCACCCGCTGCGCTGGCAGCAGAGTTGAAGTGCACTGAAACGAAAAGGTCGGCTTCGGCATTGTTGGCGATATCCACCCTGGCCTGCAGCTCGCCGCCCGTCCCAGTCCCTGCGTAGCCAGCCCTCGACGAATTGTTGACAGGCGCATCCGTGTCACGGGTAAGGATAGCCTGAACTCCCTCGGCCTCGAGCTGAGCGGCCACCGATAGCCCGACCTTGAGGGCAAGATCGCTCTCCTTCATAACGTAGCGATCGGCAAAGGTGCGCGTCGCCCCGGCGTCTGAGCCACCGTGGCCGGGATCGATGACGACAACACGCCCCTGCGCCGGCCTGGCGCCGCCACGGGGCTCCAGCGCTGGCTCTTTGTCTCCCCTGGGGGCTGAAGAGGCAATGGGCTCGGGTTGCGATAGGGATTCTTCTGGGCCCTGCTGCGCCGGCGACGTCTGCTGCTCCTGAACCGAGCGGTCCTCGCCCTCGGCCCTTGGCTTAAGGGAAGCATCATGCGGGACGGCCGCGTTCAGACCACTATCCTTAATCCCGGCGAGGGCCTGTTTCTGAGGGCCGGGCTCACCGTCTTGCCGATCAGATGAAGGGCCGGCGCTCTGCTCCAGCGACACGCTCGCCTGGGAATCCTGCTGAGCGACCTTCGGCGCCGGATGACGAAGTGGACTCGCCAAAACGCTCAGCCCGGCCACAGTGAGGACCGCGATCGTGGCCAGGGTAATGATGAGCGGCGTCGTGTGAAAGTGAATCTGTGGCAACAGGGCTGGGAAGAAGGTAAGACTTCGACCTTGTTTGCGAGGCTCTCCAGACAATAGGTTTCCTTTCTAGTCGTCTGAGGACAGTCCGCACGAGGGGCGGTGAAAATTGGTTATGGTGCAGGTTCTCCGGCTTAAGAGGTTCGTGATCACAGGCAACCACGAGAGCCTTGAGTATATATCAGGTAACCGTAGAAGGAAATAGGAAGTAAGTACCATAGGGTGGGTATTGTATAAGTGATTGCGGAATTCTGTTGGGTAATCTGTCAAGGCGTCAACGGATGCGAAACGGATAAACGGATGTTCGTGCGAACGCGGAGAATGGGCGAGATATCAGAAGGTATTCCTCTCCCCGGCTGCCTTTTGCACGCTTTGTACGATGCCATCGATGACATCGCCTATGCCGTAGCCCCTATCCGTTTATCCGTTTTAACATCCGTTGACGCCCTGACAGACTGCCCAACAAGATTCCCGCAGGCTCGCGTGCACCACCGAGAGCTGTCCATAAGCCGATAAGCCGCAGTCAGTTTGACATTAAGCAGCCTATTGTAATAGTATTGCAGCGAATCCGTTGGAGAGACTTTGGAGGATGTGGCTCGTGGAAAAAGTGGTCTTGGCCTATTCGGGCGGCCTGGATACTTCGGTGGCTATAAGCTGGTTGGGCGAGAGATATGGTCTCGAGGTGGTGACGCTGACGGCGGACCTCGGGGCCAACGATCGCGACCTCGAAAGCATCAGAGAAAGAGCGATCAAGATCGGCGCTGTCAAGGCGATCGTGATCGACGCGAGAGAGATATTTGTGAAGCATTTCGTCTTTCCTGCCTTACAGGCCGGCGCGCTCTACGAGGGCCAGTACCCTCTGGCGACAGCGCTTGCTCGCCCCCTTATCGCCAAGCTCCTCGTGGACGCGGCGAGAGACGAAGGGGCCCAGGCGGTTGCCCACGGTTGCACCGGCAAGGGCAACGATCAGGTGCGGTTCGACGTCGCCGTCGCCGCCCTGGCCCCCGACCTGCGGGTGGTCGCGCCAATCCGTGAATGGAAGATGTCGCGGGAGGAGGAGATCGAATATGCGCGGGAGCGGGACATTCCCGTTCCGGTCACGGTCGCGAGCCCCTACAGTGTGGATCAGAATCTGTGGGGCCGGAGCATCGAGTGTGGCGCATTGGAAGATCCCTGGACCGAGCCTCCCTCTGAGGTCTTCGAGTGGACCCGCGATCCCGACGTAGCCCCGAACGAGCCGGCCTATGTCGAGATTGAGTTCGACAGGGGCATTCCGGTCGCCATCGATGGGGAGAGGATGGAAGCCATCGAGCTGATCACCCGGTTGAACGAAGTCGCCGGCCAGCACGGTGTCGGCCGGATAGATATGGTCGAGAATCGCCTGGTCGGGATCAAGTCGCGCGAGGTCTACGAGGCGCCGGCGGCGGTCGCCTTGCATAAGGCCCATCAAGCCCTCGAAACGTTGACCCTTAGCAGGGATTCCGTCAGGTTCAAGGCCATCGTGGCCCAGCACTACGCCGACCTGGTATACAACGGTCTCTGGTTCTCTTCGCTGCATCAGGACATCGCCGCCTATATCGCGAGCTCGCAGAGGAATGTTAGCGGCACGGTCAGGGTCAAGCTTTTCAAGGGCATTTGCCAGGTTGTGGGACGGCAGTCCGAGCGCTCTCTCTACAACCACGCGCTGGCAACATATGATAGGGGTGATACCTTCGACTACCAGGCCGCCGAAGGATTCATCAAGCTATGGGGCCTGCCGCTGAAAACGCAGGCGCAGGTCCAGATGCTGGGCCAGGGCGGCGATATGCCCGGCATTATGCCGCCGAAGGTTAGCTACCGAGAAAAGAGCGGAGGCTAAATAGTCCGACACGAAAAGTGTCTACTGGTAGGGGTAGGTTTGCATTTGTCTCGTTCCCTGCGGCGCCGCCGCAATGAGACAAATACGAGGAAACCTGCCCTGTCAGACCAGCAGGGAGCAAATGTGATGTCGCTGTACTTAGGACGTGTCCTGTGAAGCTCTGGGGTGGACGTTTTCAGAAGGAGACGGAGAAGGCCGTGGAGGAATTTACGGCCTCCGTGCGGTTTGATCGACGATTGCACCGGTGCGACATCCTCGGGAGCATCGCCCACTGCCATATGCTTGCCAGGCAAGGGATCATCGCCTCAGAGGAATGTCAGGCAATCGTGAGGGGGCTGCGCGAAATCGCCGACGAGATCGCCGAAGGCAAGTTCCAGTGGCGGATCGAGCTGGAAGACGTTCATATGAATATCGAGGCTCGGCTGAAAGAGAAGATTGGCGAGGTCGCCGGCAAGCTGCACACCGCGCGCAGCCGCAACGACCAGGTCGCTCTGGACATGCGCCTCTTCGCCAGGGACGCTATCCTGGCGGCGATCGAACGGCTCGTCACGTTCCAGCGAACGCTGCTGCAGATGGCCGAGGTAAACCGCGACGTGACCCTCCCCGGTTATACCCATCTGCAGCGAGCGCAGCCGGTTCTGCTGGCCCACCATCTGCTGGCGTACTTCGAGATGTTCCAGAGAGACGTCGAGCGCTTCACCGCCGCCTATTTGCGCTGCGATGTCCTGCCCCTGGGGTCAGGGGCGCTGGCAGGAACGACGTTCCCTATCGATAGAAACGCCGTGGCGACCGAGCTTGGCTTCGCCCAGATCAGTCGAAACAGCATGGACGCGGTCAGCGACCGGGATTTCGTCGTGGAGTACATCGCCGCGGCGAGCATCACGATGATGCACCTGTCCCGCCTGGCCGAGGAGATCGTGCTGTGGTCGTCGAGCGAGTTCGGCTTCGTCGAGCTGGACGACGCGTATAGCACCGGCAGCAGCATGATGCCACAGAAGAAGAACCCCGACATCGCCGAGCTGACGCGCGGCAAGACGGGCAGGGTCTACGGCCATCTACAGGCGATTCTGACGACGCTGAAAGGCCTGCCCCTGACCTATAATCGCGACCTGCAGGAAGACAAAGAGGGTTTCTTCGACACCGTCGATACCCTCGACGCCTGTCTGGATATTTGCAACCGCATGTTGACGACGACGAGGATCAGACCTCGCGCGATGCGCGCCGCGGCCGGCGAAGGCTTGATCCTGGCGACAGACGTAGCCGACTATCTGGTGCGGCGCGGTTTGCCGTTTCGCCAGGCCCATGAAGTCGTTGGCAGACTTGTAGCTCATTGCCTGACCGCGGGCAAGGATTTCACACAGCTCGACCTGGACGAATATCGCGGCTTCTCCTCTCTCTTCGACGAAGAGATCTTCGAGATCACCGTAGACACCTCCGTCGCCGCCCGGAAGGGCTCTGGCGGCACTTCTCCCCAGGCCGTCCGAGACGCGCTGGCGGCATCGGCAGGGCTCATTCAGCGGACACTGGATTGGCTCGCCCAGAGGCCTGAGGACGCAAACCAGGTTCTGCCCGAGTAGCCGGCGACGGAATCCCCCTTACGACACATCGGAAATTAGGACCTTCGAATCAGGACCTTCAAGCTGTTGACCTAACCGTAGTCTTACGCTATAATAACCACCGTCCTACAAACACACGAACTAGCCGCTGATAGGGGCTTGAATTGGGGGACGAGCTGGTTTCCCCAAGACGAGGTGAGACAAATCAGAAGCAAGATTCACAGAGCGGATCGAGTAGCGATCGTCCCGCAAACGTTAGAGCACATACTGGGCGCCCGCTCGTTAATCGGGGTTCTGCCTCTCAGATACTTCAGCCACCTCTTGCTGGTCGCGCTGGCCGTGGGCGTGGCCGTGCTGGGCAGCATCGGGCGCGGCGCAGGTGGCTTTGGCAGCTTCTCCGTGCAGACCGCCGCCACGTTTCCATCCGCCTTCGCCCAACTGCAGACGGATAACGCGAACGACCTGCTGCTCAAGCCCCCGGTGCCGGTGACCGCTCTCGTCAATCGCCCAAGACAAGGGGTTGTCACCCACACCGTTAGCGAAGGTGAGACCGTCGCCTCCATCGCCGATAAGTATGGGATCAGCGTGAACACCATCTTATGGGCTAATGGAATCGACGATCAAGACGTTATCTCGTCAGGGCAGGTGCTGATCATCCTCCCTGTTTCTGGCGTGCTTCACCGAGTTAAGGAAGAGGAAGCCATCGAGGATATTGCCTGGAAGTATCAATCAGACGTCAGGGCTATCGTCGAGTTTAACCAACTGGTCGATGCGAGCACTATTATGGCCAACGATGTCCTGGTCATTCCGGGCGGTCGCCAGGAGGAGAAACCACGTGCTCAGCTTGCCGCACGCTCCGCCACGCGGCCATCTGAAGAGGCTCCCAAGCAGGAGGCGCTCAAGCCTTTCGCTTATCAGGTAGCGCCGGGCGATACGCTGAGTGCGATTGCACAGAAGTTCGGCGTCGACCAGGATACGATTGTGGCCGCGAGCAATCTTGGGGGCAATCCTGATGCGATCTCCCCTGGCCAGGAGCTGACGATATTGCCCGTGTCTGGCGCGCTGTATGAGGTGCGGGAGGGGGAAAGCCTGGGGCAGGTCGCCGCCAAGTTCGATGTTGCCCAGGGCGATATCGTCAAGGCCAACGCACTTGGCGACGCAAACGTGCTTTCGGTAGGCCAGAAACTGGTCATTCCTGGTGCCAGGGTGGCGATAGCAGCGCCCGCTCCGGCGCTCGCACCCGCGCCAGCGCTGGTGCCCAGCATCACACACGTTGTGCGCGCAGGCGAAAGTCTGAGGCTCATCGCCGAGATGTACAATGCTAATCCAGCCAGGATAATCCAGGCCAACAGCATCCGCGATGCCGATGTCGTCGCCATTGGCCAGGAACTGGTGATTCCTGGCGGACAGCGTCAGGCAGCGGTAGCGTCCCGACCCGCTCCTGCTCCCGCCCCGGCGCCCGCTCCCGCTCCAGTTGCGTCAAGGCCGGCTCCGGGACCCGCCCCTGCCCCGGCCCCTGCCCCAGTTGCGGCCGCAGCCGCGGCCCCTGCCGCCGGCGGCGCTGGCTGGGACATCGTGAGCGTCGCCTCTAAGTACGTCGGGTATCGCTACACCTGGGGCGGCACCTCACCCAGCACCGGGTTCGATTGCAGCGGGCTGGTGTACTACGTTTATAGGACGGCGGGCAAGCCGATACCTCGCGACCTCTGGGGGCAGCTACAGGCGGGGCCGCGGATCAAGCAGGCCAATCTCCAGCCTGGCGACATCGTGTTCTTCGAGAATACCTATATGCCTGGCCTATCGCACAACGGCGTATACATCGGCGGCGGTCGCTTCATCAATGCCGAGAGCGAAAGAACGGGAGTGCGGGTAGCCAGCATGTCGGAACCCTATTGGGCCTCTCGCTATTATGGCGCCTCGCGTCCCTGGTAAGCGCTGGATAAGCCTGGACGTTCACAGGTCTGCCGTGGTGTATGGATGGTTGCGGAAATAGGAAGGGTCTTCGGCGTCAAAGGATATAAAACGGATCCCTTTCAGATCTCCCAACGGGTTTCCGCAATCTCGCGTACTCTGTCAAAGTCCGCCGTCAAGTTGCGAAAGTTTCCTCACAGCCTCTATAATTAGCTAATCTTTACTTTTTGCCAGGATAGCGATGTCCCGATACTTACAGTCGTAGCAAAGTATCGGGACGAAGGAGACGAACCTTGCGGGTCGAGCTTATCCATATCGGCTTCGGCAATACGATCGCCGCAAATAGAGTTCTAGCGGTGATCGGCCCTGATTCCGAGCCCATTAAGCGTATGGTCAATACAGCTCGCCAGGGCAACACGCTCATCGACGTGACCTACGGGCGAAAGACTAAGGCCGTCATCGTGCTCGACAGCGGACACGTGGTGCTGGCAGCCATTCAGCCCGAAACCATTGCCAGCCGTCTCGGCCATCAAAGGGAGGGCGAGGGTGAGACGATCACAGGGTAGGAAGGCTGCGAACAGCGGCGAGAAGAGCAAGTCTGTGCCAGACTGTCGTAGCGATGGCGGTGATGGCGATGATCTGGTTCTCGATTCCATCAGGCGAATATCGAGACAAAAAAAGACCGAGAAGCTGCTGGTTCCTCCCCACTACCCGCCCCCGTCGCCGAGCTTGCTGATCGTCCTCTCAGGGCCATCAGGCGTCGGCAAGGATGCCGTCATCGCCAGATTGAAGGAGAAAGGCTATCCGTGGCACTTCACCGTGACCGTGACGACCCGCCCGCCCAGACCAGGAGAGGTCCACGGCCAGAGCTACTTCTTCGCCTCACAGGACCAGTTTGACGATATGATCGAGCAGGGTGAGCTGCTCGAATGGGCCGTGGTGCACGGGTATTGCTACGGGACGCCGAGAAACCAGGTGCGTGAGGCGCTCCGCGCCTGCAAAGACGTCTTCCTTAAGATCGATGTCCAGGGGGCCGCTCAGGTGAAGCGTCGTGTAGCTGATGCCGTCTTTGTTTTCCTGGGCCCCGAAGATATGGACCATCTGATCGCCCGCATGATGCAGCGGGGCACCGAATCCACAGAGCAAATGGCGACCCGCGTTGACGCCGCCTATGAGGAGATGCGGCACTTGCCGGAATACGACTACCTGGTTATCAACCCGGAGCAGAGGCTCGAAGAAGCCGTCGATCGCATAGAGTGCATCGTCGCCGCCGAAAAGAGCCGTGTGAAACCCAGAAAAATCGAAATCTGAGGATCGAAATCTGAGGATCGAAATCTAGCGGCTCGTTGCAGGAGGTCCGACTGTGTCCTACGCCGAGATCGTCGTGAACTCCCCGGCAAGTCGCGGCAACTCTGGCTATCACTATCATATCCCCTCCGACCTGAAGGTCGATATCGGCCACCTGCTCTGGGTTCCGTTTGGGCCGCGACAGATGCAGGGCGTGGTCGTCGAGCTGTTGGAAGACTCCGACGTCGAGAATATCAAAGACATCCTTGGCCCGGTCGATGCTCGCCCGGTGCTTTCGCATGCGCAGGTTGCGCTCGCTCGGTGGATTGCCGAGTATTACCGCAGTCCGCTTGTCGATGCCGTCCGTCTGATGCTGCCCAGCGCCATCCAACAGAAGTGCCTGGCGACCATCGACGTCAGGCGCGACACCAGGGTGCCGGCGGATTTGACCGAAAAGCAGCTCGCGCTGGTCTCTTTTCTGCTGAAAGCGGGCAGGAAGCGCGTCGATAAGGCTAAGGCGGCCGTGCCGATGCCGTCCTTCACCACGGTGGTCGCACAGCTCGTGCGCCGTGGGATCATCGTGCGCGGCTGGGAGCTGGAAAAGCCGAGGGTGCGGCCCCGCATCGAGAGAAGTGTGCGTTTGAAGAACGGCTGGGAAGACACCGCCGCGCTGTTGGGAGCGGTGGGGCGGGCTCCGCGACAAAGGATGGTGCTGGAGTATCTGCTCGGTCACGGCGCACAGCCCGTCAAAGAGCGCGGCGGAGAAGACGACCCAGGAGTTGCCCCAGGAGTTTCTATCGAGGAGCTTCACACCGCGACCAGCGGCACGATGCAAACCCTGAACGCCCTCCTCGCCAGGGGGCTCATCGAAATCGACGAGCGAGAGGTGTGGCGTGATCCGCTTGCCAACCAGAGCTTCTCCGCCAGGTCGCATGTCGGTCTCACGCACGATCAACAGGGTGTCTGGGCTTCGGTCGAGCACGAGCTATCGACGCCAGGGCATAAGACGTTTCTGCTCCACGGGGTTACGGGCAGCGGGAAGACGGAGATATACCTGCGAGCGCTGGAAGAAACCTTGCGAAAAGGCCAACAGGGGATCATCCTCGTGCCGGAGATCGCGCTCACGCCGCAAACGGTCCATCGCTTCGCGTCGCACTTCCCCGGCAGGGTCGGCGTCTGGCACAGTCGCCTGACGCCAGGCGAGCGATATGATGAATGGCGGCGCATCCGCGATGGCGCTCTGGATATCGTGATCGGCTCGCGCTCCGCTGTCTTTGCCCCTTTGTGGCGCCCCGGCGTCATTATCGTCGACGAGGAACACGAGTGGTCGTACAAACACGAGAAGACGCCGCGCTACCATGCCAGAGACGTGGCGATCAAGCTAGGCGAGCTGGCGGGGGCTAAGGTCATCCTGGGCAGCGCCACGCCCGACGTGGTCACCTATCATCGCGCCAGGGCAGGGAAGTACACGCTTCTCGTGCTCACAGGGCGCGTGGAATCGCCCGATACCCCGGTGACGGACGGCGAATCTTCGACGAAGGCAGCGGGCGGCGCCGTCGTGGCAGAAATGGCACTTATGCCGCCGGTGCACGTGGTAGATATGCGCCAGGAGCTACGCGGAGGCAACTGGAGCATCTTCAGCCGCGCGCTTGGGGAGGCTATCGGCCTGGCTCTGTCTATGCGAGAGCAGGTCATTCTTTTCCTGAACCGTCGTGGCGCCGCCACTTTCGTGATGTGTCGCGATTGCGGCCACGTGCTCAGGTGTCGGCGCTGCGATGTGCCACTGGTTTACCATTCCGCGGACGACGATCTGGTCTGCCATCAATGCAATTATCGCAGCTTCACGCCGAGTGGCTGTCCGCATTGCTGGAGCAGCCGCATCAAGTTCTTCGGCGTGGGCACGCAGAAGGTCGAGGAGGAGACGAAAAAACGCTTCCCGGAGGCGCGCGTGCTGCGCTGGGATAGCGACGCCGCCTCAGGACGGACGGCGCACGAGCAAATCCTCCAGCGCTTCCGAAACCACGAGGCCGACATCCTGATTGGAACGCAGATGATCGCCAAAGGGTTGGACTTGCCATTGGTGACCCTGGTCGGGGTTATCAGCGCCGACACCATCCTGCACCTGCCCGATTTCCGGGCGGGAGAGCGCACTTTTCAGCTTCTGACACAGGTTGCCGGCCGCGCCGGGCGGGGAAGGCTCGGCGGGCGCGTCATCGTGCAGACTTACTCCCCCGAACACTATGGCGTGCAGACCGCGAGCCGACACGATTATTTCCGCTTCTACCAGCAGGAGGTCGCGTTTCGTCGCGAGCACGGCTATCCACCATTCAGCCAACTGGCGAAGCTTGTCTACCAGCACACCAACGATAGCCGCGGTCAGCAGGAGGCAGAGCGCATATCCGTCGCCTTGCGACAGAATGTCGACCGCCTGGGCTTGCCGGAAATGGCCGTGCTCGGCCCCGCACCCTGCTACGCGCGCCGCATCCGCGGGCGGTATCGCTGGCGAATCATCATCCGTGGCGACCACGCGCACGAATTGCTCAAAGAGACGCCGTTCCCGTTAGGATGGATTGTAGATGTAGACCCCCTAACTACGCTATAATTAGCTTGACGCTTGTATCGTTTGGAGGTCTTATGGCGGTACTTCCAATAGTCAAGGTAGACAACCCCGTTTTGCGCGCGAAAGCCAAGAAGGTAGCGCGCATCGATGCCAGCACCCAGAAGCTCATCGACGATATGATCGAGACCATGCACGCGGCCAACGGCGTAGGGCTCGCCGCGCCTCAGGTTGGCGTGTCCTTACGTGTGATAGTCGTCCAGGAGTTTTCCGAGAATGAGCAGGGCGAGCTGGTGCCCGGCCAGGTGATAACCCTGATCAACCCGGAGATCGTGAAGAATAGCGGCGAGTATGAAACCGAAGAAGGCTGCCTGAGCTTCCCTGGCTACGTCGGCACGATCAAACGCGCCGAGAAGACGACGGTGAAGGGTCTCAATCGGCAGGGGAAGGAGATTCGTATCAAAGCCGAGGGCCTGGTTGCCGAGGCTTTTCAACACGAGGTCGACCATTTGAACGGCATAATATTCTTCGACCATCTCCCCAGCATGGACCTGCTGCGACGCGTTCACCCTAGAGGCCATAGCGACGTCACGGAAGGGCAGGGTTCGTGATATAATGAGATGGCCTGAACCCGCGACTTGTCACGACGCTGGAGCGACGCTGTGAGAATCCATGAATACCAGGCCCGAGAGATCATACGCCGATACAATATCCCCACGCCTTCGGCTGATGTGGCCTCGATCCCGTCTGAGGCGAGAAAGATAGCCGAGCGGCTTCGGGCGCCGGTTGTGGTCAAGGCCCAGGTGCTCGTCGGCGGCCGCGGCAAGGCGGGCGGGGTGAAGCTGGCTCAGACACCGAGGGAGGCCGAAGCCGCCGCCGGGGCCATCCTTGGCATGGAAATCAAGGGCATCACCGTGGAGAAGGTGATGGTGGCCGAGGCGACGAAAATCGCCCGGGAGCTGTATCTCGGCGTCGTCGTGGATCGAAGAGCGAGGACCGTGGCCGTCATGGGCAGCCCTGAAGGCGGCGTCGATATCGAGGAGGTGGCGCGTAGCTCGCCGGAAAGAATCGTCAAAGCGCACGCCCATCCGATGCTGGGTCTTTTCGATTATCAGGCGCGCGAGCTCGCCCTGGCTATGGGCCTCGACGGGCGGTTGCTGCGCGATTTCACCCTGATCAGCCGTGGGCTCTATCAGGCCTTCATCGAATGCGACGCGTCCCTCGCGGAGATAAACCCGCTGGTCGTCACGGATGACGGCAAGCTGGTTGCCGTCGACACGAAGATGGTGTTGGACGATAACGCGCTCTTCCGCCACAAAGATTTCGAGGCCCTACGTGACCCAAGCGACGAAGACGAGGCGGAGCGCATGGGCCGCGAGCTGGGCTTCAGCTACGTCAGGCTGGATGGCAGCATCGGCTGTATGGTCAACGGTGCGGGATTGGCCATGGCGACTATGGACGTGATCGAGCTCTACGGCGGGTCGCCAGCTAATTTTCTGGACATCGGCGGCGGGGCACGCTCGGAGCGGGTCGCCGCCGCGTTTCGCCTGTTGATTGCCGACCCCGGCGTCAAGGCAGTGCTGCTGAACATCTTCGGCGGCATCACGCGCTGCGATGAGGTGGCTAAGGGCATCATCGCGGCGCTGCGAGAGGTCCCCTGCGCGCTGCCCATCGTCGTGCGACTGGTGGGCACCAACGAAGCGGAGGGGCGCGCGCTGCTGGCGCAGGCGGGACTTGCCAGCACGACCAGTATGGTCGACGCAGCAAAGATGGTTATCGAAAAAGCGCGCGACTAAGCTAGGAGGTTTAAGCTGAGTATCCTCGTCGATAACAACACCCGTCTTCTGGTCCAGGGCATCACGGGCCGCGAGGGGGAGTTCCACACGCGGCAGATGCTGGACTATGGAACCAACGTGGTCGCGGGGGTCACGCCCGGACGCAAGGGGGAGACCGCGCTCGGCGTGCCGGTCTTCAACGGCGTCGCCGAGGCCGTTCGCGAGACGGCCGCCAACACCTCCATAATCTATGTTCCGGCCTTCGCCGCGCCCGACGCGATCGTCGAGGCCGTCGACGCCGGCATCTCCCTGATCGTCTGCATCACCGAGGGTATTCCGACGCTGGAAATGGTGCGCGTCTACAGCTACGTCAGACAGGGTGGCGCACGGCTGATCGGGCCAAACTGCCCCGGCCTGATCTCGCCCGGCAAGTGCAAGGTCGGCATTATGCCCGCACACATTCATCGCCCCGGCGGCATCGGCGTTATCTCGCGCAGTGGGACGCTCACTTATGAGGTCGTGCTCGAGCTTACCGTTCGCGGCTTCGGACAATCGACGTGCGTCGGCATCGGTGGAGACCCGATTATCGGCAGCTCGTTCGTGGACGTGCTGGGGCTGTTCGAGAAAGACGCCGCCACCGGCGCCGTGGTGATGATCGGCGAAATCGGTGGCAGCGACGAGGAGAGCGCCGCCGAGTTCATCGCGACGAGCCTCAGCAAGCCGGTTTTTGGCTTCATAGCTGGCCAGAGCGCGCCGCCAGGCAAACGCATGGGGCACGCCGGCGCCATCATTTCCGGTGGGTCAGGCGGAGCGGCGGACAAGGTGGCCGCGCTCACGGCGGCGGGGGTCAGGATGGCGAGCACGCCCACGGAAATCGGTGAGCTTGTCCAGCGGTGGGGGGAATCGGAAGATGCCCGAAGCGAAAGAATCTGACCACGAAAACGAGGCGACTGCCGCGAACGCCAGGCCGGCGGCTGAGAAGGCCGACACTCTACCCGAGCGTGTTCCCGCTCCCCGACCCGGCGCCAGGATCGACCATCCTGATATAGCCACCGGAACCCCCGAAGCGGAAGAAGAACCGCAGAAGCCCGCCGACGCGGTTGTGGCATCCCCTCGCAAAAGACCGCCCTCACAGATCGTCGTCTACCGCGACTGGTGCAAAGCCTGTGGCATCTGCATCGAGTTCTGTCCGACGCGGGTGCTGGATCGCGGCAACGGCGGCTATCCCATCGTCGCCCGCCCGGAGAAGTGCGTCAGTTGCGACCTTTGCGAGCTGCTCTGCCCCGATTTTGCCATTATGCTGACACGTCCGTTAGGCGGGCAGTCAGATCGGCAGAGGGAGGGATAGAGCGTGTCAGGCGAGAGATTCTTGCAGGGCAACGAAGCCTGCGCCGAGGGGGCGCTTGCCGCTGGCGCGAGGTTCTTTGCCGGCTATCCGATAACCCCGTCGAGTGAGATAGGGGAAATCCTGTCCCGCAGGCTGCCGCGGGTCGGCGGCAAGTTCATTCAGATGGAAGACGAGATGTCGAGCCTGGCCGCGGTCATCGGGGCCTCGCTGGGTGGTCTGAAGGCTTTGACCGCGACCAGCGGGCCGGGTTTCTCGTTGATGCAGGAGAACCTGGGCTTCGCCGCCGCGGCCGAAATCCCTTGCGTCATCGTCGAAGTGCAGCGCGCCGGGCCAAGCACCGGCCAGCCGACGAGCCCTTCTCAGGGCGACGTCATGCAGGCGCGGTGGGGGACGCACGGCGATCATCCCATAATCGTGCTGGCGCCGTCGTCGGTGCGCGAGTTCTTCAACCTGACGGTTCGTGCCTTCAACCTCTCGGAAAAGTACCGCACCCCGGTCATCGTGCTGGCCGATGAGGTGATCGCCCATATGCGCGAGAAGATCGCGCTGCCGGCGCCGGGCGAGATCGAGGTCTTCGACAGGATGAAGCCGACCGTCCCGCCAGAATGGTACTTCCCGTTCGACGACACCACCGAAGTCCCGCCGCTGGCAAGCTTCGGCCAGGGCTATCGCTTCAACGTGACCGGCGTCTACCACGACAAGGCAGGATTCCCTACCATGCGCCCCGATGAGATCGAGCCGTGGTTTGAGCGCATCTTCGCCAAGATCGAGCATCATCTCGACGACATCGTCGAGGTGGAGCGGGAGATGATGGAAGACGCCGAGATCGCGCTGGTTGCCTATGGAGCGAGCGCCAGGTCGGCACGGTCGGCCATGCACGCGGCGAGGGAGAAAGATCTCAAGGTGGGCCTGGTGAAGCTGAAGACGCTCTGGCCTTTCGCCGAAGCGGCGATAGACCGCGTCGCCCGAAAAGTCGGGCGGATCATCGTTCCGGAGATGAACCGCGGCCAGGTCAGACTCGAGGTCGAGCGGGTGGTCGCGGGCCGAGCGCGGGTGCTTGGCGTCAACCGCTACGACGGCGAGATAATCTCGCCCGCGCAGATTCTAAGCGCGATTGAGGAATAGCTCGAGCGGAGTGTCATTCTGAGCCGCAGCGGAGCGGAGGCGAAGAAGCTCTACTCCCGTGTGCCGAGATTCTTCGCTCCGTCCTTCTGCGGAAGGACTCCGCTCAGAATGACAACTGCGGAGGAGACCGAAATGAAGCAGCCAATGTTCCAAACGATCTACCCGTATCTGCGGACCAACAAGAAGTTCCCGAACGTGTGGTGTCCGGGTTGCGGGAACGGGATAGTCCTGGGCTCCCTGATTCGCGCCATCGATCGCGTTGGCCTGAGCAAGGACGAGACCGCGATGATCTCGGGCATCGGCTGCTCGGGACGGCTGCCGGTGTACGTGGATTTCAACACGCTGCACACCACCCACGGCCGCGCGCTCGGCTTCGCGACCGGATTGAAGATGGCCCGCCCCGAGATGAAGGTTATCGTGATCATGGGCGATGGCGACGCCCTGGGCATCGGCGGCAATCATTTCATTCACGCGGCGCGGCGCAACATCGGTCTCACCGTGATCATCGTCAACAACCTGATCTACGGCATGACGGGCGGACAGTATTCGCCGGCGACCCCCACCGACAGCTTCGCCACCACCGCTCCCTACGGCCACATCGAGCAGACCTTCGACATCGCGCGCCTGGCGGAGGCGGCTGGCGCGCCCTTCGTGGCCCGCAGCACTGTCTTTCACGTTTTCGAGCTGGAGAAGCTGATGGAAAAGGCGCTCACCAAGAAAGGTTTCGCCGTCGTCGAGGCCATCAGCAACTGCCACACCTGCTACGGCCGTCAGAACGGTATGAGCACCCCCGTGAGCATGCTCAAGTGGATGCGTGAGAACTCCGTGCCGATCTCCGCCAAAGACAGCAAAGGCGAGGGCAAGATCACCCGAGGCATTCTCGTGGACAGAGACCTGCCCGAGTACACCGAGCTGTACGACCAGGTGATCGAGCGGGCGCGGGCGGCGGGGGCGGAGGGATTGCGGTAGCCCGGGGGTTACGGCATCAAGACACAGCCTGTCGGGAGTAAATTACCAGTCTTGAGCGATACGAAGAGGGGCAAGAAGCCCGCGTCGGGGAGCGATGCCCAACGTTAGAGTGCCCACCCCGCGGCTGATACCGTAACTTTTCACATCCGCTCCGATGTTTGGTTGCCTTAATACTTGACATACACCTAGCCACAAGTATAATTGCTAACGTTGCGGCGTCACAGCATCATTGTGCAGCCTGCCCAGTGATGCTTGGTCTGATTCTTGCTGTAGCGGACGATACACCAGTTCGGAGGATGATATGAGCCTAGGATCTAGTTCTATGGTTAACGATAAGACTTCTGCTATGGACGTCTTGTCAGAGGAACTCGAAGGCATCCATCGCCAACTGGCTATGGTGTCTGAAGAAGAAGTGCTCGCAGCCTTGAATGCTCAAGATGAGCCGTTTACAGCAAGTAGTTTTAGCTCCTTCTCGTATACGGTCAATTGCGATGCGTCGGGGGGGCAAGAACGCTGCGAGTTTGTGTCGACGCAAACTGCTTAGTCTCTGGCATAGTTTCCCCTAACGGGATAACTGCGAAAATAGTGTCATCCATAATCAACGGGAAGATTAGTCTTGTCGTATCTCCTGACATAACGAGGGAATGCATAAGAATAATGCAAAAACCATCCA
>JACPRP010000013.1 GCA_016189905.1 Chloroflexota bacterium
CATAATATATATCACCGACCAGGAAATTTTGCAAATCACCATCGACGTCAGATCAAACAGCATAATGATACAATATAATGTATCTTACTGACCAACTCACTACTGCTTGTGGTAACTGCCTGCCCTTTGAGTGGCATCTTTCAATCGGCGATCAACTTGACAATAAATCAGCAGTGATCTACAATCCATTTCGTAAGCACAGAAACAGGTTCCTGGAGGCTGACGGGATGGCTAGCGTAATCCTCGATAGAGTGACAAAGACCTTCGGCGATTTTGCCGCTGTAAACGATCTGACAATTGAGATAAGAGATAAGGAGTTCCTCGTGCTCGTGGGACCTTCGGGATGTGGCAAGAGCACGGCACTGCGCATGATAGCCGGGCTCGAGGACGTCACACTGGGCAGTATCTTCATTGGCAACCGCAAGGTTAACGACCTGCCCCCGAAGGATCGCGACATAGCTATGGTCTTCCAGAACTACGCGCTCTACCCTCATATGAGCGTTTACGACAATCTTGCCTTTGGTCTCAAGCTGAGAGGCACGCCCCGAATGGAAATCGATCGCCGCATTGGCGAGGCGGCGGAAATGCTTGGCATCGACGGATTGCTCAAGCGGAAGCCCAAACAGCTTTCAGGTGGCCAAAGGCAGCGTGTGGCTGTCGGACGGGCGATCGTGCGAGAGCCCAAGGCTTTCCTGATGGACGAGCCCCTTTCTAACCTGGACGCCAAGCTTCGCGTGCAGACACGGGCCGAACTGGTGAAGCTGCACAATCGTCTCCAGAGCACTGTAATCTATGTGACCCACGACCAGGTAGAAGCGATGACGATGGGCAGCCGCATCGCCGTGCTCAAGGACGGAATTCTGCAGCAACTGGAATCCCCGCAGACTATCTACGGACAGCCAGCCAACATGTTCGTCGCCGAGTTCATCGGCAGTCCAGCCATGAACTTCTTCGACGCGAGACTGGTGGGCAAGTCGGAAGAAATTCGCCTTGAGGGGAATTCGTTCGATCTGAAACTTCCTGCCAGCAAGGCGGCTAAGCTTACCGGGCTCATCGGCAAACAGATCGTCATGGGCGTTCGCCCCGAGCACCTGATGGAAAGGACCAATGGCCACCGCGTGGACGGCGACGTTTTAAGGGCGCATATCGATGTTGTCGAGCCACTGGGCAGTGAGGCGATCCTCACGCTCAAGACCGGAGGTAAAGACTTCGTGGCTCGCACCGCCTACAGTTCAGAGCTTCGGCCGGGCAAAGAAATAGACGTCGTCGTCGATATGGAGAAGGTGCACTTCTTCGACCCGAACACTCAGGCGGCGATCAGGTAAGGCGAGAGAGTCCCTTGGTGCACGAATACGGTTCACCTCCGCGGCAAGCACTTGCTATGAAGACGAAGCTAGTGGTGCTGTCACATACCCACTGGGACCGCGAGTGGCATCTGCCATTTCAGGAGTTCCGCTGGAAGCTTGTGCAGCTAATGGACGAGCTTCTCGACGTCCTAGCGCAGCATCAGGCACCCTCGCGGAATTCGGTCTCGCCACGCGCTCATTCAGAACAAGGGGATTTTGGGGAGACATCCCCAACCCCCCGATCTGGCGACGCGCCCGTCACCCCGTTTCGCTGCTTCATGCTCGACGGGCAGACGATACTGCTGGAGGATTACCTCGAGTTGCGTCCCGGTCGGCGGATGGAACTGGAGCAGGGTATATCTTCGGGAAGGATACTGGTTGGGCCATGGTACGTGCTCCCTGACGAGTTCCTGGTCAGCGGCGAGGCCATCATCCGCAACCTGCTGTTAGGCGACGCCGTCGCCAGGGAGTTCGGGGAACCGATGCGCGTCGGGTATCTGCCCGACCAGTTTGGACACATCAGCCAGATGCCTCAGATTCTGCGCGGCTTCGGACTCGATTCCGCCGTCATCTGGCGCGGGGTCGGCGATGAACTCAGGCGAACTGAGTTCGCCTGGCGTGCCCCCGATGGCACTGAAGTTCTCACGCTCCATCTGCCGGGTGGCTACTTCAACGGTCAGATGCTGCCTCTCGACGCGTCCAGGTTCATCGAGCACATCGCGAAGATACGAGAGAAGCTTGAAGCCAGGACGCAGACGGGGCACGTCGTGATTATGAACGGGGGAGATCACCAGTTCGTGCAGGTGGGACTGCCGGCCATTCTCGCAGCGGCCGCCGCGCAGATCGCGGATGCAGAGCTATCTCACTCCTGCTTGCCGCAGGTTATGGAAGAAATCAGGAGGTCCATTGCCGGCAGTGGCGCCATCCTGCCAGTCCTCGAAAGTGAGCTGAGGAACTGTAAGCTTGCCCATCTATTGCCGGGCGTACTGTCCAGTCGAATGTGGATCAAGCAGCGGAACGTCGCGTGCGAAAACTTGTTGGAAAAATGGGCGGAGCCGTTCAGCGCGTGGGCCGCGCTCGAGGAATCGTCCGGGGAGCAGCACCGCACCCGCAAATGTAGTGGGCTCGACCACGCCAACCTCCACGCGGGCCTGACATTGGCGTGGAAGTACCTCCTGCAAAACCAGCCGCACGATTCCATTTGCGGCTGCAGCATCGATCAGGTACACGACGAGATGATCGCGCGCTTCAACTGGAGCGAAGGCATCGCCGAGGGACTGGTAGAACAGGCCCTGGGGCGAATCGTCGCCCACGTCAACACGGCCGCCCCACTCCCGACTGAAGCGAACAGCGAAAGCGCACCACAAACCCGAGGGGAGAGCTATCCATCACCGAGAGATCGACGGGACGAAGGAGACTCGGAGCCACGGACCGATAACGGAGGCACGAACTGCGTTGTGGTCTTCAATCCTGTCGAGGGGCCACGAACCGATTTCGTCAGCTTCAGGGCAACAGACCTGAACGGGGAGCGGTTCGCCGTCGTGGATGATCGGGGAGTGTTCTATCCCTGCCAGGTCCTGCAACGGCGGACCAACCCAATAACTGGTCAGCCAGAGGTAGACCTCGGCTTCCTTGCCCACGAAGTCCCGGCCTTCGGGTACCGTACGCTCCGCCTGGTATCTGATGCGACATCAGCCTCACCTGCCACCGCACGCAGCGACACTGCAGGGACGGCTGGCGTGCCGCATCTGTCACGCCACTACCCGACTACTTTCGTTGAAAACGCGTATCACGAGACCTTCATCGGTGGAAACAGAATCGAAAACGAGCATTTCTCGATCGATGTCGACGCCGAGGATGGGACGCTGCTCGTGCTCGACAAGCTCGCGGGTTACTCCTACAAGGGGTTGAACCTCTTCGTCGACGGCGGGGACGCTGGCGACGAGTACAACTACGATGCACCACTGCACGATACGCTCGTCAGCCCTGATGAAGCACCTTTGCTCTCGGTGACAGAGAGCGGCCCCTGCCGCTTCACCCTCAAGATCGGACTCACACTGTCGGTGCCGGCGCAACTGAAGTCAGACCGTCGCTCACGTAAGGAGGAACTGGTCAAACTGCCCGTCACATCCTTCGTCACGCTCTATCCGGGAGTACGCCGAATCGACATACGCACCGAGGTCGACAACCTGGCCGAAGACCATCGCCTGCGGGTGCATTTCCCGACCGGCATTCACAGCGATTTCGCACACGCGGATGGCCATTTCACAATCGAGCGACGTCCAGTCGACGTGCCGGTCCATTCCCTCGACTGGATCGAAGACCCCGTCGGAACCCAGCCACAGAAGGCTTTCGTCGACGTCAGCGACGAGACGAGAGGACTGATGGTCGTCAATCGGGGCCTCCCCGAATACGAGGCGCTGCGGTCGAAAGATGGCGTGGTCATCGCCTTGACGCTACTGCGCTGCATTGGCTGGTTATCGCGTGATGACCTGCACTCTCGCCGCGGGCCAGCCGGCCCGGTCATTCTGGCGACCGGTGGGCAATGTCCCGGTCGGCATACCTTCGACTATTCCCTGATTCCACATCTGTCTGGTTGGGCCGAAGCTTTTCTGGGGGCGCGCCAGTTCAACAATCCGATGAGGGTTCAGCCCACCACCACCCATTCCGGCCATCTGCCATGGCGTCTCAGCTTCGTCAAAGTCGAGCCGGACGACCTCGTGATATCGGCTGTGAAGCCGGCCGAAGACGGCAATGGCTTGATAGTTCGGATATACAATCCAACCCCGCGAACGGTCCGTGGCGCAATCTTTCTCTACCGTCAATTTGTCCGCGCAGAATCAGTCAACCTGCGTGAAGAGCCTCTCAATCTCCTCGCCGAGGAGCGATCTGAAGTCACTCTCGACATCGCCCAACACCAAATCGTCAGCGTCCGCTTCACTTTCTAACAAGGCACAGTTGTTGCACAAGTACAAGCGGGGGTGGTAGAGGAAGGGATTGTGGTTAGCTCCCTCCCCCACAGCTAGTTTGTACTTACAAAGGAGAGAGCGATGAAGATAGTCTTGACTGTGGCCCTGGTTCTCTTGCTGGCCGCGTTCTTGTTCATTCCAGTAGCAGAGGCTCAAGACATCGGGACTTTGCTTAGCCAATCCGTCCAGGTCGGCGAGGAGATGTTGCAGAGCATTCTGCGCGGCCTCCAGGCCACAGATATCGCAACGGCACGCGCGGAGGCAATCGCAGCCGTCAATGCGGGAGAGCGCTGGCTGGCGATTTTGAACGCGGCCCTGGCCCTTGCTCCGGACGACGCCACGCGCTCGACCATCGAGGCTAACATAGTCCACGTACGGGAGGCCACCACGAGCGCGAATCTGGCGGCAACAGGGCCCGATTCCGAAGTGAAGAGCCGTCTCGACGCCGCGCGCGGTGAAGCAAATGAGGCTTTGACCGAGCTACGGCCACTTGCGCCGGAAGTGACTCCACCGACCCTACCCAGGGCTGGAGGGGCCGGTAGCGCATTGCTCGCCATCACGGGCATCGCCGGCGCGGGGATGCTCCTGCTGGGCATGGGGCTGCGCCGATTCACCGTGGCACGTTCGTAGTTTTTCGCCTGGGAAACATAAAGCCGCGATCGGCTGGCCTCTTCTCAGGGGGATTCGGAGATAAGCCCCTCCTGCGTACGCGTCAGCTACGGTGGGCAAGAGGGGCAAAAATATTGGAGAGTAGCCGATGTCGATGGATATCATCTCGGGAATCGTCGTCGCCACGTCGATGCTGATGCTGGCGATCGCCCTTACCGGAATCTTCGCCGTGCGTATGAGCAGGGACGACGTGTCAAACACGAAACACCAGGAGATATTCTCCAGAATGCGGGGGATGCAGGGCACACTCGTGGTCATCTATTTTGTCGCCACGACGCATCTATTGCTTATCGCCCAGCAGCTCAGCCTGGCCCTTGGCAACTTCGTGGTTGGCCTCGCGCTAGTCGTCGTGCAGTTCATTGAGCCGACGATAAGAGGAGGCCGACAATCACCCGGCGAACAAGATAACTGGCGAAGGTAACGCAGGCTGTCGCACTGACTTGCTATCGTTTACCCGTTGGTGAGAATCGTGCTATAATGTGTGGGCACCTGCCCTACCAGGTGCAGAGTTTTCTTCCCTTGGGTGTCGCTAGGAGCATCAGTGTTCCTGGCGACATATTATGTTAAATCTACATTGATTCTGCTAATGCACAATTAGAACACCTTCTTGGATTTCGATGCTGCCCAGCGGCCACAGATAAGGGGTCCTTCCTAAGGAAGGATATCCCATTGAGCGGGCCAGCCGCCGACCTGATAACACGCTAGTAGGCGAGATCATAGTCCACCTGCCGCTCCAACGGCTGGCGCTCCCTAAAGCGACGGAGGTTAGCCGCGACGAACTGCATTTGTTCTTCAAACGCTTCGTTCGTCCAACTCGCGCTGTGAGGGGTCATTATCACATTGTCTAAGTCGTGAAACGGGTAGTGGGCCGGATGGCACGGCTCAGGAGGCGGGTATCGGTACCAGGGATCGATGGCGGCTCCGGCTATCCAGCCTTCCTTGCAGGCAAGGTACAGTGACTTCTCGTCCACGGTTTCCGCCCTGCCCACCTGTATGAGAAAAGCGCCGGGCTTCATCTGTTTGAACTCTTGCTCTCCAATGAGGCCCGTCGTCTCGACGGTCTTGGGCAAAGCGACCAGCACGAAGTCGGAATTGGCCAGCACGTGCGGCATATCGCCGACGGCCCCAAGAAACGCTACGCCCAACATGCCTCTCAACGCCTCGTCCGGGCGCTTCTTCACCGCGAGGAATCTGAACTCCAGCCCGCGCGCAAGGCGCACGAAATCCTGGGCGATAGCCCCGAAACCAATCAGACCCACGGTCTTACCACGCACACTGGAATGCGGCGGGACCCTGCCGGCAAACCCGACGGCCCAGTGACCCTCACGTAAGTGACGATCACCACGAACGATGTGCCGGCCGCACGCTAGAAGCAGCCCAAGCGCGTGCTCGGCGACGGCGGAGCTATTGCCGTGGCAGGAACAGAGCACGATGTCGCGCCGTCTCAGGATATCCAGATTGAACTTATCAACCCCGGCGATCCATGCCTGCACCAGCTTCAGTCTGGGCGCGCATTCGACCAGGCCATCCGGCAAGTTGCTGGTGACGATAACGTCGATTTCGGCGGCAAGCGGTACGATCATTTCCATCCTGAAGTCTTTCGGGGCTACGACCACAAACCCCTCACCAAGCGCCTCGCGTAACCTCTCCACGCGTGAAGCGAACGTGCGGTCATACAATAGGACGCTAATCGGTTCCAAATTACCCTCCTCTCGTCGGCCTCTACGAAATTATAGGCAGCCTGTGACACCGGGTCAAGCCCGGGCACAGCCTGCTGCCTCCGTCCAACGTATGTTATAATTCAAGACGGAAGGGATGCTTATGGAGTTCTTTTCGCACCCACACCGCCGCTACAATCCATTCACAGGCGAATGGGTCCTCGTTTCACCACATCGCACTAATCGCCCATGGCAGGGGCAGGTAGAGACTGTCGCTCGACAGCCCAGTGTGCCATACGATCCGGGGTGTTACCTGTGTCCGGGCAATACGCGCGCCAAGGGTGGGCGCAACCCTCGCTACGAGGGAGTCTTTGTCTTCGATAATGACTTCGCCGCGCTAAATCCCGAAACGCCGCTGGTGGAATTCGACGAGCGCGGACTTTTGCGCGCGTCTACCGAGCGAGGCATTTGTCGTGTGATGTGCTTCTCACCCCGCCACGATCTGACGTTGCCGGAGCTTTCGGTTTCAGATATCCATCAGGTGGTGGACGTATGGGCCCAACAGACGGCCGCGCTTGGCTCGCTAGATTTTGTGAGCCACGTGCAGATTTTCGAAAACAAGGGCGCGCTAATGGGTGCCAGCAGCCCTCATCCGCATTGCCAGGTGTGGGGCAGTAAGACCGTGCCGACAGAGGCGGCAAAAGAACTGCGCGCACTCTCGGCCCACCTTGAGGAGCGCGGCGTGTGTCTGGTGTGCGATTATGTGGCGTTGGAACTAGCGGCAAGTCAACGAATCGTGCTTCAAAACGAGCATTTCGTGATCGTGGTGCCTTTCTGGGCCGTCTGGCCATTTGAAACCCTGGTGCTGCCACGGCGGCACTTGGGGGGGCTGCCTGAGCTATCCGCTATGGAGCGACTTGCGCTCGCCGAAGCGCTTAAGCGGCTGATAGTGTGTTATGACAATTTGTTCGAGACAGCCTTTCCATACTCGATGGGCTTCCACCAAGCGCCCACCGACGGCGCACATCATCCCGAGATGCACCTCCACGCTCACTACTATCCACCCTTGCTACATAGCGCCACCGTGCGCAAGTTCATGGTAGGCTACGAGATGTTGGGCAATCCTCAGCGCGACCTGACCCCCGAAGCGGCCGCGGCCCGTCTGCGCCAGGTGGCCGAGGACCGGGCGTGATGAGCCGAAACGATGACCTTACTACTTCGTTCACCCGCCTTTTTGGCGGGATGCCTGACCTGATTGCGCGGGCGCCGGGCCGCGTCAACCTCCTCGGCGAGCACACGGACTACAACGATGGCTTTGTGCTGCCGATGGCGATTAATATGGACATACGCATCGCCACGCGCATGCGATCTGATCGACGGGTGTACATCTATTCGACAGAGTTCGACCAACGCGACGTGTTCGGCCTCGCCAAAGTGGAGCGCGCCAATCACACCTGGGCCAACTACGTTCGCGGCGTAGCCGAAGTGTTGCAGTGCGAAGGATACGCGCTGCGCGGAATGGACGCGGCGATTTCCAGCAACGTGCCGCGAGGGACAGGGCTATCCTCATCGGCCGCACTCGAGCTGGCCGCCGCGACAGCCTTTCGTCTGCTGTGCGGGCTTGATCTCGCCCCCCTGCGCGCGGCGTTGCTCTGCCAGCGCGCCGAAAACGAGTTCGTCGGCGTGCGGTGCGGCGCGATGGACCAGCTCATTTCCTCGCTGGGACAAGCCGACCACGCATTATTGATCGATTGCCGAGGACTAGAGCATCGCCCCGTGCCTCTGCCTGCCGACGTGTGCATCGTCGTCGTGGATAGCGCCATGCGGCGTGATCTGTTGGCAAGCGCCTATAACGAGCGACGCGGTGAATGTGAGGCAGGCGCAAGCTTTATGGACGTACCGGCGCTTCGCGACGCGAGCGCAGAGGTGTTTGGTGCCTATCGAAACGCGATGCCGACGACCGTTGCGCGCCGCTGCTGGCACGTGATAACCGAGAACCAGCGTGTGCTGGATGGCGCCGTCGCACTAGAGCGCGGGGATGTGGCCGCCTTCGGCCGATTGATGAACGCTTCGCACGCCAGCCTGCGCGATTTCTTCGAGGTGACGACGCCAGAGATCGACACTCTGGTGAGCATCCAACAAGCGACCCACGGTTGTCTCGGCGCGCGCCTGACCGGCGCCGGCTTTGGCGGCTGCACGGTGGCGCTTGTCCAACGCGATGCCGTGCCCGCTTTTTTGGAGGCGGTCCACACCCGGTATCCTGCCGCCACGGGCAAGATACCTCAAGCCTACGTCTGTCACGCAGCCGATGGGGCAAGCGTGGCCTCTGACACGTGATCAACAAACGGCAGACGGTCCATAGCAGGCAACGCTGCCGCTCCCTGGCACAGATATTGCTTACTGCCAATGTTAGGCACGCCAGCGACCGGTAACTCTAGTTATTGGTGCAAGAGAAGTGGCACAGCTATCGCGAAGATGGCAGATGACATGACCGAACCGCAACTGCCCAGAGGTCCCATAAGGGGCAAATTGTCCCGACCGACGGACCTGATACCGTTTGAATGGCTGCGGGGGGCGTGGATTTTCCGCCTCTTGCCCTACCTCGGCCCTGCCTTCGTAGCTTCAGTAGCCTACATGGATCCTGGCAACTTCGCCACAAACATCCAGGGTGGGGCGAAGTTCGGCTACACTCTGCTGTGGGTCGTGGTAGCAAGCAATATGATGGCAATGCTCATTCAGTCTCTTTCCGCCAAGCTAGGAATCGCCACCGGCCACAACCTGGCCGAAATCTGTCGCGATCGGTTCCCAAAGCCGGTCGTCTGGGTGCTGTGGGCCATCGCTGAAATGATTGCGATGGCGACCGACCTGGCGGAGTTCCTTGGCGCCGCCGTTGGATTCCAACTTCTGTTCGGCTTGCCTTTGTTGGCCGCTGGATTGCTAACCGGAGTGCTTACATTTCTGATACTCGGCTTGCAGCGCTATGGCTACCGTCCGCTCGAAGCGGTGATCACGGCGCTCATCGGCGTCATCGCGATCGCCTATCTCATCGAGACGGTGCTGGAACGACCCGCCTGGGGACAGGTAGCAGTTTCGGCGGTGCGGCCAGGCTTTGCGGGGTCCGAAAGCGTGGTGCTGGCCGTTGGGATACTTGGCGCGACGGTCATGCCTCACGTGATCTTTTTGCATTCGGCGTTAGTCCAGAATCGCTTACCCACGCCGACGCCGAACCAGGCACGTCGCCTGTTTCGCCTCGAGGTGGTGGACGTCGTGCTGGCAATGGGGCTGGCGGGCCTCATCAACGCGGCGATGCTTATAATGGCTGCCTCCACCTTCCATGCGACCGGCCGTGCCGATGTCGCCAGCATTGAGGAGGCATACCGAACGCTGGAGCCGCTCCTCGGTAACCTCTC
Organism: Chloroflexota bacterium; assembly: GCA_016189905.1. Classification (GTDB taxonomy): domain Bacteria; phylum Chloroflexota; class UBA6077; order FW602-bin22; family JACPRP01; genus JACPRP01. The sequence continues at coordinate 10,053 of JACPRP010000013.1, forward strand.
GAGCACGCTGTTTGCGATCTCCCTCCTAGCGGCCGGGCTTTCCTCATCCACTGTCGGCACATTGGCCGGCCAGGTAGTGATGCAGGGTTATCTGCGTCGCAGCATCCCGCTGTGGGTCCGCCGTGGCGTGACGATGGCCCCCGCGATTATCGCGATTGCTCTGGCTCTCGACCCGACGCAGACGCTGGTAATCAGCCAGGTTGTGTTGAGCTTTGGCATTCCGTTTGCGCTGGTACCGCTGGTGATGTTCACCAGCCGGCGAGACATCATGGGTGACCTCCGGAATCATCGACTGACGACTATCATCGCCTGGCTGGTGACGGCGCTGATAGTCTCTTTGAACGGCTATCTGCTCTGGCAGACCATTGGCGGAGGATTTTGATGGCAAACGCAGCAACATCCATCGCACGTTTTCTGGTGGCGCTCGATGGCTCACGCCTGGCAGAAACTGTGTTGCCCCTTACCCAAACCCTTGCCAACGCGTTGCACGCACGGGTCACCCTGTTGTATGTTCTGGAACACGAGCCTCCGGCAACAATTCACGGCGAGCCCCATTTGACGACGGTAGATACCGCGGAGGCCTATCTGGCGAAACTTGCCGAGCGGGTGCGCAAAGCGGGGCTGGTGGTGGAGACACACGTGCACCCCAACCCCGAGCGCGATGTTGCTGGAAGCATCGCGGCGCACGCCGGGGAGCTCGAGGCCGACCTGATCGCACTCGCCGCACACGGTCGTGGTCGCGTCCGAGATCTGCTGGTAGGGAGAATCCCTCAGCAGGTGGCCGCGCGGGCGAGACGTCCGGTTCTGATCGTACCAGCGCCTCAGGCACGCACGATCGAGGATGTCCAGCGCGTGATGGTGCCCGTGGATCTGGCCGGAGAGGCGGCGGCCGGGATTCCCCTGGCGCAACGAATAGCCATCGCTTGTCAGGCCGAGATTATCCTTGTTACTGTCGTTCCCACACCCGAAGCGATGCCTGGCGATGCGGGGGTCGTGAGGGTATTCTTACCGCGGACGACGGCAGCATTGCTCGATTGGGCAGTAGACGAGGCACGGGATAGGCTCGAACAAACGGGCAAGGCGCTCACAGAGTCGGGGATTTCTGTCACAAGCGGGGTGCGGCGCGGCGAACCAGCGCGAGAAATCCTCGCGGCGGTGATGCTGTACGAAGTCGACCTCATCGTGCTGGCTACGCATGCCCGCGCCGGATTAGATGGGCTGTTGGCCGGCAGCGTGGGACCGCGCGTAGTAGGCAGCGCGCAGTGTCCGGTGCTTCTCGTGCCAATCGGGATCCCCGAGCCGATTTAGAGGTAGAATAGTGGCTAGAGGAGATGATTCACACTCGCAGACGAAGGGCAAGATACTGAGGCATCTTTTCCATCTCTGTGCAGGCAGCATCCCCCCACTACTGGCATTGGTCCTGACGCGCGAGTGGCTTCTTATCTTTCTCGGAACGGTCGCGGCCATCTTCGTCACGATCGAGGTTCTACGTTTTTTGATCGCGCCGCTGAATCAACGGCTGATCTCACGCTTCGCTGGGGCCAGCGAGGCGTTTAAAGAGCATGAGACAGCGCGGCCCATTGGCAGCACCTACTTCATGGTTGGGGCTTTCTTCACTCTTCTTTTCTTTCCGCGGGACATCGCCGTTGCGGCACTCTTTTTCTCGGCGGTGGGGGACGCGGTGGCAGCTACAGTGGGGGAGCGGTACGGACGAACGAGGCTGGGCAGCAAAAGCGCCGAGGGCACGGTGGCCTTTTTTGTGTCAGCTCTCATCGTGGGAGGCATTCTGATTGTGGCTGGACTGCGACTCAACCTGGTGACGGTGGCGGTGGGAGCTCTGGTCGCGGCGCTGGTCGAGCTTATACCGATTCCATTCGACGACAACCTCACCATCCCACTGATAAGCGCATCGGTGATGGCTCTCGCACTCCTGATTTCCTAACTGGCTGCCATCGCCTCACAAGAAATCAGACCGCAAAAAACCCCATGCTCCGCTGCACGCTTTGCCGCGCTTTGTGCTACAATGTGCCGAGAGGAAATGACGGCTGGGTTGGAGGTGCTGCCAGGGAATAGCGGCTGAGGGAGGAAAGGATGAGTCGTGTTCTCGATTGGGCTACCGGAGCTATCACCGGATCGTGCACCACGCTGCTGATCATTCTGTTCGTTGCTCCCTCTTTTATCAGAGGAGAGCCCGAACGATCGATGCCACCAGAAGCCAGGGCGGCAACAAGAGTGGAGGAGACCGCGGATTTGGGGGAGACAGCGCCGCCCGAAGTGGTGACCGTCTTGCCAATAACGCCTGAGCCGACCGCCCTGTCCTCGGGAGAGGGAGACGACACTCCAACGTCAGCGTATGCAGCGCCCACTGTAGCGGGCAGCACAACGGCCACCGCTGTCCTTCCAACTTCCACGACGGGGTCGACGGCCAAGCCCGACCGCATAAACGTCCCGAATGCGCTGACCCCGGCGTCGTCTCCATTGTCGACAGCTACCAACACGCCACAACCTGTCACTCAAACAACCACGGATAGGTCCAACGGAGGAAGCCCAACTGCCACCGATACGCCAATCATCGCCAGGCCAACCCCTACCGATACACCGGTCGTTGCTAGTCCAACCGCTGCCGATAAAGCGGTGATTGCCAGTCCAACGGCCACCGATACACCGGTTGTCGCCACCCCAACCGCGACGAGCACACCGGTCACAAACAGTCCGACCGCTACGATTAATCCCCAGCCGACCGCCACGAGAACGCCGACCCCCCGACCCACGGCCACGCCTACACGGCAGCCCACCCATACGCCTACGTCGACGCCAATGCCGCCCACGGCAACGCCCTCTCCGACCGCTGTGCCCACCACCACGCAAACGCCGGCCTCGGGCGGCGATTTCGACCCAACGCATTATATTGGGCAAGGCAACAAGTACAATTGCCCAGACTTCAAAAGCCAGGCTAACGCACAGGCGGTGCTGCGCGCCGATCCGAGTGACCCCAATAGGCTGGACAATGATCGGGACGGCATCGCGTGCCAGAGTAATCCGCCACCTAGAGACCTCACCCCTGTACCACGACCATGATTCTATCTGGTAGGACACACGAATGTTCCGCCGTCCGCATCAGGGCTTCACTCGATGCGCCCAGCATTCTGGCGAGCGCATCGAGTCTTTCTGGCGTCTGCTATAAGGGGAACCTCAGGTTCGCCATCGCGAAGATCACGACAAGCTGAAGCAGTCCCTGCACCCCGCCGAGCTTGGCGTTTCGCATACCTAGGCGGGAGATCAGCTCGACGTTTGGCGTCGGAGATACCAACTGTCGGAAGATTCGAATCTCGTTCGGCAGAAGGATGCCAAACCCTTGCACGGTGAGGATAGTGACGATGACAAGCGCGAAGACAATCCGCCAGTTGTCAAACGAAAACATGCCGAGCCGCTGGGCCAGTTGAATTCCGGCGGTGGTGGTAACGGTGGCCAGCACCGGCATGAGGAAAGTCATCTTGGGGACCAGCCGCTTGAACACGCCAACTCGATCTCTCGGCTCCATCGAGCCCAGGACCGGGCCGAGAACGATTCCCATGAACAGATCGATCCCCGTCCAGAGGGCGCCCGTCATAATGTGCACGTAGTGCAGGACGGTCAGGGAGCCGGAGGCCATCGCAAATATCAGGGCGCCGATTGGCACGCATACCGCAAAAACGATAAAGACTGGGTTCGCCAGTTCCACGATGACCGAGATAGTGCCTGGCCTTGCCTGATCGGTTATCATTCGTCCATCACCTCCGAGTGCGTAATCAAGACAGCGTTTGGATCTGGCCTAGCCCCACGCCGTTGACAAATTTCGCGGCAAGTCGAACTATAGGCGGTGATGGCGTGTTTGTCAAGTATGCCATTTATCAACTCTTAATAATTGCACAGAACGCCAAGTGCATTACTGATGTCTTGTCCGTAAATCGCAACAGAAGGGAGAATAGCCGGGACTCCTATGCTATAATAGGTCCCGTGCAAAGAAACGTCTGGAAATTCGCCACGCTAGCTGCCCTGCTGGCCGTTGCTGTTCGCGTATCGGTTGGCCCGCGCACCATCGACGATGCATATATCACGTTCCGCTACAGCCGCAACATCGCGGATGGCCTCGGGTTTGTATATAATCCTGGCGAGCACGTTCTGGGTACGACCGCGCCGCTATGGGCGCTGATCCTCGCGGCGTTTTATCGTCTCGGCGTGCAAGATTTACCGTGGGTCGCGCTCGCACTCGGAGCGCTATTTGACGCCGCCACCACGCTTTTGCTCTTCAAAGCGGCACAACGGCTGGGCCTTGCCCGGGAATGGGCATTTTTCGCGGCGCTAGCTTTCGCCCTATCGGCAGGCTCTGTTGACCTCGCCACCGCTGGCATGGAGACATCTCTCTTCGTCCTACTCGTGGTCGGCGCAGCGACAGCTTCTCTATCTCATCGCCCCGGCTGGGCAGGCCTGGCCGCAGGGCTGGCGAGCGTGACACGGCCCGAAGGGCTGATGATGGGGGCTGTACTTCTGGGTAGCGCTTTCCTGCGGCGCAAAGTGTCGGGGCGAACGATAACGGCTTTCCTGTTGCCAGTTGTGGCATGGAGCGCCTTCGCGACCGTGTACTTCGGCAGCCCCATTCCAGAGACGCTGCGCACGAAAGCAGTCGTCTATGCGGAGGGAACGAGTCACGCCCTCAACAATGCCATAATCATCCTGGTGACACTCGGCATTCCGGGCTTCAATGCCGCCGCGGTTGACACATGGCCAGGTTTCTTGTACCAGCTCTTTGTCGGGGTTCTGATGGTAATGGTCGCGACACGTCTGGCAATGCCGCGCCTGGCTAGCCTGCGCACGCGCTCAGAAGCCCTTCCGATTCTTGCATTTGGCCCACTGCTGGCTGGCTTTTATATTGCCGCTGGCCTGCGAGGCATTCCCATTACTAGCTACTGGTATCTTATACCACTCATACCCTTTGCGATCGTCACAGTCGTCGGCAGCCTGCACCTTATGAGCCGAAAGTGGGGACGTTCCCTGGTGGGGATTGCCGGCGCCTTGCTTATCGTCTGGATTTCCCTTGGCCTGGGCCTGGGGCGCTCGGGCAATTCGCCTTTCTTCCAGCCAGTCGGGCGCCATATCGCCCGTGAGGCAGAGTATCGCGCCGCGGCCGATCTCCTTGCTCAGGCAATCTCGCCGCAGGATGTGGTGGCGCTCCCGGAGATTGGCGCCTTCGGCTATTATAGCAACGCCCGGGTTTTGGATACCATCGGGCTCGTTTCACCGCAGGTCGTGCGCTACTATCCTCAGCCGGGTGGACTACCAGATCGAATCCCGCCCGATCTTATCCGTACGGCGCAGCCCGCGTATGTGCTGGGTCTCGACGTGTTTTTCGGTGCAGAGCTAACCGCAGGCGACTGGTTCCAGCGGGATTACCGGTTGTTCGCCGAGATTGCCGATCCGATGCTGCCACTAGGGGCAAAGGCCGTACGTATCTACAAACGCCTGGCCAACTAGAACCTGGTCTGAGGTACCCCCAAGGGAACGTGAAAGAACAGTTGGACGAAGTGCTTGACCTGGCCCAGGCCAGAGCTATCAAGACCAAGCGCCACCGTCGCTATCTCATCGCCCAGCGCAACGAGGAAATACGCCGACTGCGCGGCCAGGGCGTCAAGCTCAGGGAGATCGCGGACAGGTTTGGCATCAGTGCCCAGCGCGTGCAGCAGATATGCGGTATCGAGCTAGAGCGCCTGGCCGTGGCTGCCAGTTTGCCATAGTGGTATAATCACTTTGAAGCCGGGTGTGGCCTGATCAGCCCCGCAAGCCTCAATGCCAACTCACTGAGGGCCCGGCGATCCACTTTTCACCTGAGTTCTCTCATAAAGTAATCAAGCAGTAGAGCGGCGATTGAAGGTCGGTAGCCTGCACTGAGGAGGCAGGGGCAAACCATGAGAGGCCGAAGAGGAGATTGAGGC
>JACPRP010000014.1 GCA_016189905.1 Chloroflexota bacterium
TATATATTATGTCAACATCGATCTTGAACGGGCGTTGCTTCGGCTGAAAGGGCAGAGTGGCGTCTGGTCTCTGGTGTGATCAGACTGTGTCCAACCATTGGGTCGCTGCATACGTACGTGCTGCCGCGGCGCCGTAGTCCGACGGGAGGAGGTGGAAGTCGGGTAGATCGTAATCTATCGCAATTGTTTCTGAACGCGGAAACGGTGAATCTTCGACGAATTCCGACTGGAGGGAGAGCAAGGTTGAAAAACGCAATTAGTCGCACAATCCTCGTTGTGCTGTCCCTTGTTATAGTCTCATCGATCCTCCTGGCGGGCTGCACCTCGGGAGCTAGCGGTGGCACCGGTGGCGGCAACGGTCAGCAGGTCACGATTGAGTACTGGGACTGGTGGGTGACACAAAGCCCGACCATTGACAAAGAGATCAAGCTATTCGAGGAAGCGCATCCTAACATCAAGATCAAGAAGACGACTCAGGTCGTCGACAAATATCCAGAACTACTGCAACTGGCGATGAAGAGTGGCACCGCGCCAGACGTGTTCCTCATCCCTGAGCAGCCCAAGCGCCTCGAGCAGATTCAGCAAGGCTGGCTTCTGCCTTTGAACAAATGGGCAACCAAGGAGTGGCAAGCCCAGTTCCCAGAGGGCTCGTTTGCCGAGGGTGATAACGTCGTCGACGGCAAGATCTACAGCGTACCCTACGAAGGGACCGCCCCTTGGCTCCAGCTATACATAAACACGAAGCTCTTCAAGCAGGCCGGGCTGGTCGATGACAAGGGCAATGTCAAGGTCCCGCAGACCTGGGATGATGTCCGCAGCTCTGCCAAGGCCATCACACAGTCCGTCGGTGGCAAAGCCTTCGGCTATGGTTTTGGCAACAAGCAGAAGTTCATCCTGCCATGGCAGCTTTGGATGACCCAGACCAGTGGCGCCACCGACGCGGGTTCAGGTATGGACACGCGCACGGGACAATACGTCTGGGGCACAAATCCGGTCTACGGCAATTGGATCAAGTTCTTCATAGGAATGAAGGACGACGGCAGCATCGTGCCGAACGCAATGTCGATGGACGATGAGATGGCCCGCGCCTACTTCGCGGACGGCAAGTTCGGTATGCTCGTCGGTGGTGTGTGGAATCAGGCTGGCTGGGCCAAGACCCACCCTGAATTCAAGGACTACATGGTAGCTCCATTGCCGCGTGATGCGATGGCAAAGGATCAGACCTACTTCTACCGCGTTCCCGGTGGCTGGGGCTGGGGAATCTCTTCCAAGACCAAGCACCCGGAAGAGGCCTGGCTCTGGTTCAACTGGCTGAACTCTAAGGATGCCGCAGTTCGCTGGGTCAAGGCAGGCCAGGGGCTCCGAGTACAGCCGGATGCCAATAAGGTCGAGTATGCGCCAACGCCGCAGTTCGCGCAGTATATGCAGACGGCCGCCGATGTCAAGCTGGCTCCTGCGCCTTCACTGAAGCATCCTGAGATGGCAAGCGTGAAGGAGCAGCAGACGCTGCCGAATATCCAGAACATCCTGGAAGGCGTCTACACCGGCCAGATTAAAGACTACAAAGAAGCTCTCAGCGACCTTGAGAGCCGTCAGAACGCCGAGCTACAGCGCGCCATCAAGGATGCGCAGCAGCGGGGTGTGAAGGTCGATCCGAACTGGTGGAAGGTTCCCAACTGGGATCCAACCAAGGACTACCAGAACTAGACGACGGCCCGACGGTTTCGTGTGCGGACACAGCCACTGCGAAACCTTTGGCCTTCCGGCGGGGACGGTTCGTGAACCGCCCCCGCCACACACGTTGTCATCTACACACGTTGTCATCACGTTGTCATATTGAGCGCAGCGAAGCATCGCGCAACCCGCGCGCCAGATCCTTCGCCACGCTCAGGATGACAGGAGTTTGAATGCCAGCAACAATCCAGAAGTCGGGGAAAGGAAGCGTTTATGAGCACGGAATCGATGATAGCAAGTAGCAAAGCTGCCAGATGGCCCGCGACGGCAAAAAGAGATACGCTATGGGACCAGATTCGTAAGAACCTCTGGTCATACGTCTTTGTACTGCCCATGCTCGTGTTGGCGGGCCTGTTTGTCGTGTATCCGCTGATTGCCTCCATTCAGATCACTTTCTACGATTGGAACGGGATCGGAAACCCGACCCGCTGGGTGGGACTTCGACATTTCTTCACGGTAGCACAGGACCCGCTCTTCTGGAACGCGGTTAAGAACACTTTTACCTACGCCCTGGTTCTGGTGCCCATTCAGCTCACTCTGGCGCTCATCCTGGCGCTCGTACTCAATAATCCAAAGCTCAAAGGATCTACGATCTATCGCGCCGTTTACTTCTCGCCGGTGGTGACTTCCGCGGCGATGGTCGGTGTCGTGATGACTTTGCTGCTCGGCAGCTTCGGCACCGACCTCAGCGTTTTCCTCGTCAATCTCGGTGTTATGTCTGAGCCCGTCGATTGGCTGGGAAGCCCGCAGTTCGCCCTGCCAATTGTCATAACTGTCGGTATCTGGCATACGCTTGGCTACAACCTGGTCTATTTCCTGGCGGCGCTGCAATCCATACCGCGCGAGCTGTATGAGGCTGCTCAGGTTGACGGTGCCAACGCCTACCATCAGTTCACGAAGGTAACTATCCCTATGCTGCGAGAGGTTGGGGCGGTGATCGTTTTTCTAGCGATTCTGGGAAGCCTTCAGGTTTTCGACCTCGTGCTGGTGATGACCGGCGGTGGGCCGTTCTTCGCGAGCGAAGTGGTCAGCACCTACATCTATCATTTCGCGTTCACGCCGACCTCGGTTTCGGCTGAAGCGAATGTCGGCTATGCGTCAGCGGCGGCCCTCTTTATGGGCCTCCTGGTGATGGGCATCACCGTTGGACAGTTGCTAGCCGTCAGGTACGCGCGACGTAACAGGGTCAACGATGCGTAATGCTGCATCACGCCCGTAGTTGGAGGAAGTTGAATGGCGACGAACACATTGACGCGTAATCTAAGAATCAATAAAATGGGCGGCCAGACTTCGCGGCTTTTCGTCCACGCGGTGCTCATCAGCCTGGGATTCCTATATATGTACCCGTTCCTGTGGGTGTTAGCGGGCTCGTTCAAGACCCCCTCGGAGTTCTTCAGTTCCGGGCCAAGCCTTATCCCGAATCAACTGTTGTGGGATAACTACGTTTACGCGTGGAACGAGGGACATTTCAGCACTTACTTTGTTAATACAATCATCGTTACTGTCTCGGTAACACTGCTGGTCATTCTCTTCGCTTCGATGGCCGGCTATGTGCTCTCCAAGACGCAATTCCCCGGCAAGAAGATCATAATCGGCGGTATGCTCGCCCTGATGTTCCTGCCTGGTGGCTACACCATCATCCCGGTGTTTGACCTGGTTCAGCGAATGGGCTTGCTGAACACGTTGTGGTCCATCATCCTTGTGCAAACGGCCGGTGGTCTGGTCTTCAACACGCTGCTCTTTATGGGCTACTTCGCCACGATCAGCAAGGAGATCGAGGAAGCTGCCCGCGTGGACGGAGCTAACCTCCCGCGGACCTACTGGCACATCATGTTGCCGATGGCCAAGCCGATGGTCGCCACGGTCGGGCTGTTCCAGTTTATGATCAACTGGAACAGCTTCTGGATTCCCCTCGTCTTCACCATCGGCAATCCTTCGCTGCGAACGTTGGCCGTCGGAATCTACGCCTTTGTCGGCGAGAACTCCACTGGCTGGACGTACATCGCGGCGGGCGCTGTCATGTCGATTGTGCCGATCATGGCCGTCTTCTTCTTCTTGCAGCGGTACTTCATCGAAGCGGTCGCTGGAGCGATCAAAGGCTAACCATATCCTGGTTGACTTCACCCCCTTTCGCTGCTATGCTAGCGGCGAAAGGGGGTACCAGTCTGTGTGGCTTACTAACGTAGCGATCAAACGACCGCTCTTCATATCGATGTTGCTTCTCTTTTTCGTCCTGGTTGGCGCAGTTTCTTACACGAGGCTGGGCGCAGACCAGTATCCCCAGATAAATATCCCCTACGTGATGGTCGTCGTCGCTTATCCAGGGGCTGGACCCGAAGAGGTTGAAAGCCGTGTCACCAAGATCGTCGAAGACGCCGTGGCCGGCGTGAGCGAGCTCAAGACGCTCTCATCCTACTCGATCGATGGGCTTTCTGCCATCACTATGGAGTTTTCGGTTGGGGCCGATACCGATACGGCGGCGATCGACGTAGAGCGTAAGGTGAGCGCTATTAAGTCACAGCTTCCTGAAGACGCCCACGCGCCCAACGTGATCAAGTCCGAGTTCAACTCGCTGCCCATCATGACCGTTTCTCTATCAGGTAGTGCAGACAGCGACCATCTTTTTCAGGTTGCCAACGATAAGCTGAAAGGCCGCCTGGAGGCGGTGAAGGGGGTCGCTTCCGTGAGGGTCGTCGGCGGCCAGGATCGCGAGATCCAGGTCAAGGTGGACCAATCCCAATTGCGAGCCCGAGGCCTTTCGATTCAGCAGGTGTACAGCGCCCTGGCCTTGGGCAACGTGAGCATGCCGAGCGGCTCGATCGACGAGAAGGGGCGGGAATACAACGTACGCTATAACGCGCTCCTACAGAAGCCCGAGGAGTTGCGCGACATCGTGATTGCCTCTTCTCCCAGCGGCACCGTATATCTCAGGGATGTCGCCAATGTAATCGACGGCTTCAAGAAGCAGACGATAATAAGCCGCGCGAATGGCCGAGACAGCATTGGCTTGATGATAACCAAGGTCTCCAACGCAAACACCATGCTGGTGGCTAATGACCTGCGAAAAGCGATCAGCAGTTTCGAGAGTACGCTCCCCGACGGCGTGGAATTGGCCATCGCCAACGACACATCGGTGTTTGTGAAGCAATCGCTGGACGACATCCAGAGCAGCTTATTCTACGCCGTCATTTTGACTGCCATCGTGCTGCTGCTATTTCTCCATACTTACCGCTCGACGATCATTGTGCTTTTCTCGATACCGACATCCCTGATCTCGACGTTTATGCTTATGTGGATCATGGGGTTCACGCTGAACATGATGTCGATGATGGCGCTAGCACTAAGTATCGGTATTCTCGTCGACGACTCGATCGTGGTTCTAGAGAATATCTATCGTCACATCAACCTTGGCGAAACCCCGTGGTCCGCGGCGCTCAAAGGCCGGAGCGAGATCGGTATGGCGGCCATAGCCATCACGCTGGTGGACGTGGTGGTATACGTTCCGATGGCCTTCATGACCGGCATCGTCGGCCAGTTCTTCCGCCAGTTTGGCCTGACCGTGGCCATCGCGACGCTCTTCTCTCTTTTCGTCTCATTCACTCTCACCCCGATGCTGGCTTCTCGTTGGCTGAAACCGGAATCTGAGACCGACGATAATTCCTTGATGGGCCGCTTCGGCCGTGCCTGGGAGGGGGGGTATTACGGGCTAGCCAGGGCCTACGGCGGGCTACTGGCCTGGGCCCTGAGGCATCGGAAGACTGTTGTGGCGGCAAGCTTCGTGATTTTCTTCGCTGCGCTCGCGATGATACCCCTGAAGATCCTTGGAACAGAGTTCTTGCCACCTGAAGACCAGGGAGAGGTCTTTCTTACCGTCGAGATGCCTCCCGGGACCGCTCTTAGTGTCACGAATAATGTAGTGCTGCAGCTCGAGGCGAAGCTTTCTCGGCTACCGGAAGTGGAAAGCTACTTCACTACGGTCGGTCTATCCAGTTCGGGCTTCATCAACACCGGCGAGAGCAGATACGCCAGAATCGAAGTTAAGCTTGTAAGTAAGGACCGACGTTCTAAATCGATCATCCAGATGGCCAGGGATCTGCAAAAGGTGGGTGATGGTATATCCGGTCTGACGCTGAGGACACAGCTTCCGGCTATCGGAGGAGATCCCCGCCAGCCCTTTCTGGTGCAGTTGAAAGGCGACGACCCGGTGGAGTTGAAAAAACTGGGGGCAGAGATCACGGAGATTGTTAAGGGCATCCCGGGAACGGCTGACGTTACGAACAGCGCCGCGCAGGGGGCGCCTGAAGTGCGTGTTGAGGCCGATAACCAGCGCCTAGCCGATCTCGGGCTTAACTCTTCAATCGTGGCCACGGCGCTTCGCGCTAACGTGGAAGGTCTCGTGGCGACGCAGCTCCAGCCCGAAGGACGGAATCGTGTTGACATAAGAGTGGTCGGCAGTGACGCGGATAAGAGCACTATCGCCGGACTCACAGCGCTGCCTGTCGCCAGCCCTAAGGGTGTTGTGACGACGCTCGAGCAGGTGACGCGTTTGAAATCAGTCGAAAGCCCGGCTGGCATCGATCGTATCGACAGGCAGCGCGTGGTGACCATCGGCGCCAACGTGTATGGACGACCGCTGGGGGATGTCGTCGACGCGTTTCATGCGGAGATGAAGGGCATCGAGTTGCCCGCTGGCTTCTCCTACACGCTGGCCGGCCAAACGGAATTGATGGACGAAAGCAACACGTCGCTGGTCGGAGCGCTGTTCCTGTCGATACTCCTGATGTATATGTTGATGGTCGCCCTTTACGAATCGTTCATTTATCCCCTTGTCATTATGTTCGCGCTGCCGCTTTCGATCGTGGGGGCGCTCGTCGGACTTTTCATCGCGGGGCACACGCTGAACATCTCATCGATGATCGGCATGATCATGCTTATGGGGCTGGTCGGGAAGAACGGCATCCTTCTGGTCGACTACACAAATACGCTTCGAGAGCGCGGAAAGAGCCGCTTCGACGCCATCATCGAGGCCGGGCCAACGCGACTGCGCCCTATTCTGATGACCACCTCGGCAATGGTCATGGCTATGATTCCGGTGGCGATTCAGATCGGGCAGGGTGCCGAGACGCGGTCGCCGATGGCTGTGGTCGTGATCGGTGGCATGATCAGCTCCACCCTGTTGACGCTGGTCCTGGTTCCGGTCGTGTACACGCTGTTCGACGATGCCTCCCTCTGGGTGCGCCGCAGCTTTAGCGCTCAGTGAGCTTGACCATGCTGACCCTCGGAAAAGAGTACTTAAATGACTTTGCTATAGCTACATCCCGGGAATGGCTGGTCGCCAACGGTTTGGGTGGATACGCTTCTTCGACCATCGTCGGTGCCAACACCCGCAGATACCACGGCATGCTGATCGCGGCACTCGATCCGCCGGTGCGTCGCACGCTATTGCTCTACAAGATCGACGAAGAGATCGAAGTCGAGAATGCCACTTTCTCGTTAGCCTGCAACGAATACCACGATCACACAGTGATGCCGTCAGGATATGAGCGCATGCAAGAGTTCCGTCTCGATGGCAACATGCCCACGTTCGTTTTTTCAGTTCCCGGCGCCGTGCTCGAAAAGACGGTCTGGATGGAGTACGGCCAAAATACCACTTACGTCCGGTATGCCCTGCGCGAGTTCTCTCATCCCGCGATCCTACGTCTCAATCTGCTGGTCAGTTACCGTGATCATCACGGACACCTGGAAGGCGCGAATTGCCGGGTCTTCGACGTCGCGCCCGTGGCCGGCGGTTGGGAGTTCAGATCCCCCTCGGAGACAACCGCGTTGCGGGTGCTGACTAGAGCCGTGGTCGAGTTCGAGCCGACTGGATACTGGCACTGGCGCTTCCTGCACCGCAGGGAGTTGGAGCGCGGACTTGACTTCCTTGAGGACGCTTACAGCCCGGGGCTCCTGATCGTGAATTTGCAGCCCGGCGATGCGGTGATGATCGCCGCGACTGCTGAAGATCCTGATGTGGTTCTCCACGGGATGGCCGATGGCTTCGAACGAGAGAAGAGGCGGCGCGAGGAGACGGTTGCGCGAAGCGAGGCGTTCGATCCTTTCGCGCGACAGTTGGTGCTCGCGGCGGACCGCTTTATCGCGTCCCGTCGTCAAGATGGCGTGGCGCACGATCGAGACGAGCCTTTCCGCTCGGTAATCGCCGGCTACCACTGGTTTACTGACTGGGGCCGGGACACTTTCGTCAGTCTCCCTGGCCTTTTCCTGTCCACCGGTCGCTTCTCCGAAGCGAGGACGCTGCTGAATAGCTTTGCCGGCTACTTGAGCGAGGGAATGCTCCCAAACTACTTTCCCGACGACGGTGCCCCGCCGACGTATAACTCGGTCGACGCGGCACTCTGGTATGTTTACGCCGTCGATCGCTACCTGCAGCGGACGGATGATTTGGCAACAGTTGAGCAGTTGTTTCCGCAGTTGCAGCAGATAGTTACCTGCTATCTCAAAGGAGCGCGCTACAAGGTGGGTGTCGATCCTTCTGACGGATTGCTCCGCGCCGGCGAGGAGGGCGTCCAGTTGACGTGGATGGATGCTAAAGTCGACGACTGGGTGGTGACGGCGCGCCACGGCAAGCCGGTGGAAATCAACGCGCTATGGTACAACACGCTTGCCGCCATGGCGACTTTTGCGCGTCGCATCGGCGAGCCGGTCAGTGGCCACGCCGACCTCGCCAATAGAGCGTGGGAGAGCTTCAACGAGAAGTTCTGGAACGGCGACGGAGGATACCTCTTCGATGTGATAGATAGCCATCTGGGGCAGGATGCCTCTTTTCGCCCCAACCAGCTTCTCTCGATATCACTGCCATATCCTGTCCTGCGACGCGACCGGTGGCAGACCGTGCTGGATAAGGTTGGGGAGAGGCTTCTCACCCCGTTCGGTCTCCGAACGTTGCCTCGGAACGACCCGATGTACGTGGGCTCATACCTTGGGGATCAGCGGCATCGCGATGTTGCCTACCACCAGGGTACGGTCTGGCCCTGGCTGTTGGGCCAGTTTGTCGACGCACATCTCAAGGTATATGGCGACAAAGCAGCCGCTCGTGCTTTCATCACGGCCTTCGAATCGCATCTCAAGGATGCGGGGGTAGGGTTTATCGGCGAGATATTCGACGGCGACTGGCCCTATGCGCCCCAGGGCTGCATCGCTCAGGCCTGGAGCGTCGCCGAAGTGCTCAGAGTTTGGCTGGCCACCATCTAACCGGTCTCATACGATCGCTGCCGTACGATGGCCCGCTTTCGAGCGTGGGTGATGATATGGCAATGGCTCGTGGAGCCTCGTCCGATCGAGGCTCCACGAGCCATTGCTACACCTAACTATTTCGTCGAGCGTTTCCATCCCCCCCGGGCCTGAAGACGTGGGACAGGTCGATGCGGCACGCACGAACGGCCTGAACTGGTTCGCAAACCAAATACTGCCTCACGCCCGCGAGGCGTTTGGCTCGTTAGGCCATCGGTACAGTACTACCTGGGATGGCCGTCTCTGGCCGCCCCCAGGGTTGACAGAGACGGCCACCCCACAGTAGTGAACCGACGTTCTAGCCATTGTCTGTCTGGGACAGATGGCCTCTCCAGCAGAGCACTGTTAGCGGCAGCCTGCTGCTACCTCATCCCCATTCTTGGGGCGCTCGTGCTCAGCTCGCCAGCCTTGACGTGCTTCTCCAGTTCCGCGGTCAGTTTGGCGAGATCCTCTTCTTCCCTTTGCTTGAGCTGTCGCCAGAGATTCTGGCACTCGGTGCAGCCCTGGGAATCTTTAGCGTAGGTGTCGTATACGGCTAGAGCCTCACTCTTGTTCTGAATGGCGGAGATCAGATCAAAGATCCTGTTCTTCAACATTTCTTACCCCCTTTAAGGAGAATTTGACTTTGCCCTCTTGTGCCGCTTTGTCGGGAACGTGCAAAATGCGTGCCATTGGACACTACCACCGCATAGGGGCACGAATTTTGCAGGAAAGCGAGGGGTTATTCCTATTTGTCAAACGAACTAAAGTTTTGTTGGAGGTCGTGATGCAGCAATACCACCAGGGTAATATCGTCCTGATTCGCGCGAATCAGCGAAAGAAAAAGGTCGTTCCAGGCAACCCCATGACTTACCAGGCGCTGTCTCCTGAGAGCTCCGAGTCGCTTGCGATGTTCGTCGTGACCGCCGCCCCCAATCAGACCACAGGGCCCATGCCCCTGCAGCATGGCGGTGATGAGAATCTCCTTGTTCTCACTGGAATGTTCGAGCTCGAGGCCGACGGCCAGAAGTACTCGTTGGGACCGGGGGACTGCGTGTTCATTCCGCGCGGCCAGCGTCACCGTTTGACGAACGTTGGAACCGAAACAGGGGAAGGCATCTTCGTAATCAGCCCACCTCGTTACTGATCCAAGCGGTGCCGTCCGACAAGAAACCAAAAAGCAGAAGGCCTGGGCCAACCACAATTGTCTACCCCAACATCTTCTAGTAACGGGAAGCTCACGACCACGGTTGTCGTGTGATTACCATAATGGAGCCAATACTGAAGCTAAACTGCTGTGTAAGGGCGCAGCCGCATACAGGGCCGTTTGGGGCGTTGGAGTGTCCGCCAGCTTCGTGGTGCGAACGCGGGGTGGAGCTTTAGGCGACCTTCGAGCGCTGGCATCACTGCCGGCGACCGCCGTGCGAGCGGGACATCCGCAATATGCTGTCTGAGGATCGGATGGTCGGGGTGCCCAGACTCGAACTGGGGACCTCATGGTCCCAAACCATGCGCGCTAACCAACTGCGCTACACCCCGCGACACCAGAAGTATAGCCGAATTCTGCTGATCACGCAAGCACGTTGGGGGCCGAGGTCTCTAAAGCCTCAGGCGGTTTCTTCCCTGTAGCTTTTTTATGTCCAGTATGCTATATTTCCAATGCCGTCAAAGGCAGAGCGATCCGCAATGGGAATAACGTGGCACGGTTGTTTGGAGGGGGAGGATGCGTTTGAGTCTGAAATCGTTGAATACGCTTGGCACTTTCTGGAATATAGTTAAAGAATTGAACCCTGAGAGCATCGAGCGCGAGGCAAACCAGCGTTTTAGTATTGTAGTTGTTGGACCTGAGCCAGCGCTCAACGCCAGGATTGCCGATATGCTCACCGGGGGGCGAGCGGCCTTTTCCGAAGCGCTTCAAACCGTCGATCTGGGAAGTAATGGCGGCCACAGCGGCCTGCCGCGTGCAGACTTGTACGTCTATGCCTTGCCCAGCCGCCACGTGATCGATATCGCGCACGCTCACCGAATCGACGATATCGAGGTGAAAGGCAAGCCCGTCCTTCTCGCCATCTGCAGCGACGGCGACGAAGACCGCGGCGAGCTTCTGCGTACCGCTAGCTACACCTTCACCACGCTTCCCTCGCATCGCATCGTGGTTTTGAACATCGAGGACGGGGCGGGCGCCGCTCGGCGCCTTATCCCCGCGATTCTCGAATCCGTGCCCCAGTTGCATCTGGCTTTCGGCAAGGCTCTGCCGATGTTCCGCGATAGGGCAGTGGCGGACCTCATCGTCGAAGCCTCCCGGGTGAACGCCGAGTTTGCCCTGCTCTCGAGCCTGCCCGGCAGCATACCGATCGTGGGTGGGTTCTTTGCCTCTGGGGCGGACCTGCTGGTGCTGACGAAGAACCAGATTATGCTGATCCTGAAGGTGGCCACCATCTATGGCAGGGACCACCACTCCAAGATGCGCACATTGGCCGAAATCGCCCCC
This sequence comes from Chloroflexota bacterium, assembly GCA_016189905.1. Lineage (GTDB taxonomy): Bacteria > Chloroflexota > UBA6077 > FW602-bin22 > JACPRP01 > JACPRP01. Next base: position 11,495 of record JACPRP010000014.1, read on the forward strand.
GTCATCGGCGGCGCGTTCTTCTGGCGGACGGTTGCGCGGACGATGGTCGGGCTATTGCCGGGCTTCGTCTCGGCGGTGCCCAAAGCCGCGGTCGCCTTCGTCGGTACTTTTGTCGTCGGCAATATGGCCAGGTACTACTACAGCTACGGCGACAAGCCGACGCGGGCGAATCTGGAACGGTTCTACGAAGAGGCCCTGACCGAAGCGCGCAGCCTTTTACGAAAATAGGGCTATTTCGCGAGAGCTTCGTCGAGCCGTCGGCGAATCTGTCGGGCTTCCTGCACAGCGTCTTGGTCGAGGTCGAATGGCGATAGGCCCTTGAGGTCGGCCTCGATGATTCTGTCGCTGCGCGAGATGAAGCCGATAACCTCCATCTCCGGCAAACCGGCGACGATGAAATCCCGATCTCCCTTGCTGGCTGTCTTCGAGCCCACGACGAAGCAGCGGTGGATGCCGATATCCACAGCCAGGCGCTTAACCGTGAGCGCCGTTTGCAGGCTGCGCTGGCCCGGCTCGACGACGACGATAAAAGCGTCAACAGAGCTGGCTGTTGCCCTTCCCAGATGTTCGATTCCTGCCTCCATATCGACGATGACAACCTCATCGCGATAGACGATCGCGTGCTGTAATAGATGCTTCAAGAGCACGTTCTCGGGGCAAACACAGCCCCCTCCACCAGTTTTCACCGTGCCCATTACCAGCACCTTGACCCCGGCGTGCAGGCCCGCGAACCGCTCGGGGATGTCGTCTACTCTCGGATTCAGCCGAAAGAATGGAGCCGAAGATCCCGGTTTAGCCCCGGTCCTCTCCTCGATCAGGTCTTTTAGCTCGACGATTGGTGTGATCTTCTCGGCGAGCTCACGGGAAAATCCGATGGCCGATGCCAGATTCGCATCGGGGTCGGCGTCGATCGCGAGGACTGGGCGCCCTTCGCTAGCATATAGCCTGGCGAGAAGTGCAGCCAGCGTTGTCTTGCCCACACCTCCCTTGCCGCTTATCGCTATCTTCATAGTTATCCCCTTATAGTTTACATAATCCTAGACAGCTTCTTCAACATTGCTTTCTTGTCCATTGGTCCGGTCTGGATATCGCGTATCACTCCCTCTCTATCCACGAAAAACGTGGTGGGGATGGCGCGCACGCGATACAATAAGGCGACGCGGTTGTCGTTATCCACCGCTACAGGAAAGGTGAGACTGAGCTCCTTGACGAAACTGGTGACGGCGCCTGCGTCGTCGTTAACGGCCACAGCCAGAATCGCCATGCCCTTATCCGAGCGCTCGTTGTAAGCGGCCTCCATCAATGGCATCTCTTCCCTGCAGGGTGGGCACCACGATGCCCAGAAGTTGATCATCACCGCTTGTCCACGGAAATCGCTTAGCTTGAGCTCGTTGCCATAGATGTCCGCCAGGCTGAAGTCGGGGGCCAGCATTCCGATGTTGGCGCCAACGCCGGTCGGCGTGCCCGATGCCCGGCTCGCACCGGCCAGCGTTACGATGTCCTCGTCGACCAGATACCCCACTAGCGCCACGACTATAATGATGCCGAGCGCGGACGGAATCCATCGTGCCCAGGCTCTTGCCGTTGATATCTCTCTCATCGATCGCCTTCGTCTTCTTTCCCAGGAATGGCAGTTGGCGCTAACAACCGACTCATGCTGAGTTGGAGGTAAGGATACGCGAGCCACACCGTCGCGACGCCGAATAGCGTGCCAGTGATCACGCGCAGCGTCCAGTTGCTTTCGCGAAAGCCGAACAACTGGGTGAAGCCGTCGATGCTCATCGGGGCGATAAGTACGAGGTACCACCGCCAGGGTAGTGGCTTGAGGCGGGTCCGGACGAAGGCGAAGCCGACGCCTGCCAGGAACATGGAGCCGTAAATGGCCATATTCCGCTGACACATGGCTACCTGGTAACCGAAGATGAAATCAGACCTGAAGGGCAACTGATGGCACACCAGGCTGTAGCTGCTGAAGAGCGGACGGGCCACCCAGGTTAACCCGAGGGACGTTATAACAGGGGTAAGCAGAGCGCCCCCGAAGAATCCGAAGTTCACCAGGTTCACGAGCGCCAGCCAGCGTGTCCCAAGGAACCTCAGAGATACTTCGATTGCCCTGATAATCGCCTGGTCGAGCGCCTTCCTCGTCGGCGATATGCCGTCAACTTCGTACGCTAGTTTGTCCATATCCGTTCGGACTTTGCCCTCCAATCTGATGCATTCTGTTGATGAACACGGCGAACGGCAAAGCCAACACGAACCCGATCAAAGAAATAACCTGGGCTTGGCTGAGGCCAAGGATCACGATCGTATCCTCACGGAAGAAAGTGATGAAGAACCGTCCGATCGAATACAGCCCGGCGTACAGAACCAGCAGCGTGCCACCGGCTAGATTCCTCGTCCGCAGCTTCCACAAGATGCCGAATACGACCAGGTCCCAGAGCAGCTCGTAAGCCGCCGCCGGATGCGCCGGCACGCCGAGTTGCGGGGCGAGTGAGTTCGGGTGGGTGTAGGCCACGGCCCACGGCAGATCGGCCGGCTTGCCGAAAACGTCTCCATTGATCATGCAGCCGATCCGTCCCAGCGCCTGCCCGAGAATCAGGGCCGGCGCGGCGGCATCAGCAAGCTGCCCAAAAGGGATGCCACGATACCTCGTAAATACGAAGGCTGCGACCAGCCCTCCTACGATGGCGCCATAAATAGCCAGCCCCCCTTCCTGGAAGGCGAGCATAGCTCCAGGATTGCTAAGGTAGTAATCCAGCTTATCGATGACGTGGAACAACCGAGCGCCGACTATCCCCGCGATGATGGCCCACGTCACAAACGAATACAGGTCGTCGTCCGAGATGCCACGTCTTCTGGTCTCCATCAGGGCGACCAGCGTTCCCACGACGATCGCCACCGCGATCATCAGACTATACCACCGAATGCTGAATTGCCCGAGAGATACGATGACAGGATCCATTCCGATCGTAATCATTTCAAGTCCGTCCTATCTACTTTCTCTTTCGACGAAATGATACATTAGCTGCTCGGGCATTCGCAAGTTTTCGGAGGTGATAGATTCGTTCGCTATCTCAATGGCAGCGGATTCTCGTAGTTGCCGATGTGGCTGCACTGCGCGGCACTAACCACTGGAGAGGGTATTGTGGCCTTATGGGTAACGGGCAATGGATGGCAGTCATGGCTCTTGGTTGCCCAGTAGCTGGATGCTTCGGCAAAGCCGAATGTCGAAACGAACAGGGCGAGGGCGACGAATGTGCTGGAGACGATGCTTCTTCGCGTTAACGGCGGCACCTGGTCGTCATCGGCGTTAGCCAGCCGTGTCACCCGCTCTTTCGTTATGCTGAGGGCTCCAATTGGGGCGGACGCTAGCTCAGGCATCTGTTCATCCGCAGTCAGGACCTTGAGCAGTGCCCTGGCGAGGATCACCACGCTTGTGCCCTTGATTGCCGCGCGGTCGGCCGCGATTTCTTTCACCAGGCAGTAACGTTGCTGCAGCTCACCGACAACTGGCAGCATCTGCAAAGCGGCGCCAACGACACGGATTCCCAGCAGCCTTAACGGATCTCGATGCCGTAAGTGATAAAGCTCGTGCAGCAACACGGCCCTGAGCTCGTCCTCATTGAGACTGCGAACCAGACCCGAGCTCACGCAAATCTGTGGCTGACGTATCCCCTTGCAGAATGCGTATAGCCGTCGGTCTTTGACGCAGATCACGCAACCCGGAATAACGAGGGGCGCGGCGACCCTGCGAAGCTTGTGCGGGGCGGGAATCGTGTTTTCCTTTATGGCCCGCGAAAGCCTCCTGGCCGTCTCCAGTTGGCTCCACATCGTCCATGCGGCCGCTATTAAGGAAGAAAAAACCAGACAGACGATGAGAACTGGAAGCAAGGGCAAAACGTGCTTGCTCCAACTGAACAGATCTGGATAGCGCTCGCAGGCCGCCTGGTAGGCGATAGTCAGAGGAGACAGAAGCGATGGCCAGAGCCAGATCACCAGTCCGGCCAGTGTCAGCGCCACGGCGAAAGACGCCGCTATTACCACCGCTCTCGTTTCTTCTCCCAGCGAGTCGACCTTGTCTCGCGATTCCACTGTCATCACCACTCAAGGACTGTTGCCTGCAATCGCCTATATCAATCAGATTGTAAGACTGGTATGGCCAAAAGTCAATGAAGAAAGTAACGAAGAAAGTAATGACTTTTCTGCTAGCCTTGGGACAGAACCGCGATGCCTGCTGCAATGCTCTTGTTGTCGTTGATGCTAACTGCGCGCACTTCCTTGCTGATTCGCTTGATTAGTCCGGCCAGTACCTGGCCTGGGCCGATTTCCAGGAAAGCGTCGACATTGGCGCCGACCATATGGACGATAGATTGCTCCCACCGCACTGAGTGACAAACCTGTTCGGCCAGCTCGCACCTTATTTCCTCGACCGATGATGCTGGCTTTGCCGTGAGGTTGCAGACGACCGGCACGCTGGCCTGAGCGAATGCGGTGGCATTCAGCTTCTCCTCGAAGTGGGTAGCGGCGTACTGCATCAGGGGGGAATGAGAAGCGATGGTGATGGCGAGCCTTACCGCACGTCGAGCGCCAGTGCTGGTCGCCAGCTCGATGGCCCTCTGCAGGCCCTGGTTATCGCCCGATATCACGGTCTGGCCGGGACAATTATGATTCGCTACCACGACGATTCCCTCTTCGCTTGCCTGCGCACATACCTGTTCCAGGGTCGCGTTGTCGAGCCCCATAATGGCCGCCATTCCCCCAGGATACCTCTGGCCGGCTTCCTTCATCAGTCGCCCCCGCTCGCGCACCAGCGCCACGGCGTCACGGAAACCGAGCGCCCCAGCGGCTACCAGCGCAGAGTATTCCCCCAGGCTGTGTCCAGCCACCAAAGCGGGCCGCAGCGCAATCCCCCTCCCATCGCACCTCTCGCGGAACGCCTCGAGACAGGCGATCGAAACCGTGAGGATCGCCGGCTGCGCGTTCACTGTATCGGTCAACTCCTCATCTGGCCCCTCGAAGCAGAGACTCCGCATGCTAAACCCCAGAACCTCGTCGGCGTCGGCGAAGATGCGGCGGGCCGCTGGAGAGCTGTCATAAATATCTTTCCCCATGCCAACGTGCTGCGAGCCCTGGCCTGGAAAGACAAAGGCGATTCTAGATGGGTTTCCAGTGCTCATCGTTTCAACGCTCCTGCTCATCGGCTACCGAAAATCACATCGCCATCCCGCCGTCGACGTGGATGACCTGGCCAGTGATATACGCGGACCTGTCGGAGGCCAGGAAAGCGACCAGTTCGGCCACCTCCTCGGGCTTGCCGAATCGTTCGGCGGGGATCTGCTTGACCAGTTCGCTTTTCAAGTCCTGGGCCAGCCCGGTGGTGATGTCTGTTGTGATGAAGCCCGGCGCCACAGCGTTAGCGGTTATCGAACGCGAGGCGAACTCCCGGGCCACCGTTTTTGTGAGTGCGATCAGCCCCGCCTTCGCGGAGGAGTAGTTGGCCTGTCCTGGATTTCCCACGACGCCTGAGATCGAGGAGATGTTGATAATCCTTCCCCAGCGCTGCTTCATCATATGCCTGACCACAGCCTTGGTGCAAATGAACGCACTTTTTAAGTTGGTGTTCAGTACGGCATCCCAGTCGGCCTCAGTCATCCGCAGCAACAGCGTATCTCGTATGATGCCCGCGTTGTTCACCAATATGTCGATCCGACCGTAGGTCTGCGCCAGCCTGGCCACCATAGGCTGTACTGCCTCAGAGGAGCTTACATCGGCCTGCAAGGGCAGCGCCTGCCCACCCCAGCTCTTGATCAGTTCCACCACTTCTGCGGCCGCCGCCTCGTTGGAGTTGAAATTGACGCCGATGGCGGCGCCCGATTCTGCCAGCCTCAATGCGATGGCGCGTCCGATTCCACGCGAAGCCCCAGTTACCAGAGCGACGCGATTATCCAATTCCCCCACTCAACTGCCTCCTCTCGCTCAGCGCGGTATTTTTCTGCTCGTCCGGCGTGCCAGCGATTTCGCCGCCGCCTCCTGCCCTCTGAACCGGTGCAACATCGACCTCCACCAGGGAAGGTGAGGCGGCAGGGCCGGCATCCCCCATTGGATCGCGGTGGCCGCCCACGTCAGCCCCGCGCCAAACGCCACCAGCACGATGTGGTCCCCGGTCTTTATCCTTGCCTGCTCGATTGCCTCACAAAGGGCGATGGGCACGGACGCGGCGGAGGTGTTGCCATAACGATCGACGTTCGTAAATATCTTCTCGATCGGGATTTTCAACGCCTTTGCGGCGGATTGGATGATTCGAATGTTGGCTTGATGCGGGATGACAAGCTCGATATCCTCCAGGTCGAGCCCCGCGTCTTTGATGACCTGTAACGATGCCTTTGCCATAACGTTCACCGCGAAGCGGTAGACCTCATTGCCGTTCATCCTCAAATAGTGCATGCGGTTCTGCACTGTTTCGGTCGACGCGGGATGTTTCGCGCCGCCGGCTGGTATCCAGAGAAGATCTGCTCCAGAGCCATCTGAGCCCAGCGCGCTGGCGAGCATCCCCGTTGCTTTATTCGTGGCCCGAAGGACCACTGCGCCGGCTCCATCGCCGAAAAGAACCGAAGTGCCGCGATCTGTATAGTCCATAACGCGAGACATCGTGTCGGCGCCAATGACGAGGACGTTGCGGTGGATGCCGCCGGCGATCGAGCCGCTGCCCATCGCCAGAGCGTAGACGAAGCCCGAGCAAGCAGCGTTGATGTCCATAGCGCCGGCGTTGGTTGCGCCGATCGCGTCCTGAACAAGGCTGGCTGTCGAAGGCATCAAATGATCGGGGGTCGATGTCGCGGTGAGGATCAGATCTATCTTGCCGGGGCTGAGGTCCGCCACTTCGATCGCGGCAAAGGCAGCCTTCGTAGCCATCGTCGCGCTGGTTTCCTTTGGCGACGCTATCCTTCTTTCGCAGATGCCCGTTCTGGTCCTAATCCATTCATCGCTGGTTTCCAGCATCTTCTCGAGGTCGTGATTGGTCAGAACCTTGTTTGGGACATACTTCCCCCAGCCGACGATCTCAGCGTGTGTTGTCAACCTCATCTCCCAAAGTGGTTCGTTCAGGCTCTGCCGTTGAGGTATTTACGGAGAATTATACACGAATTGTGGCCTCCAAGACCCATCGAGTTTGACAGAGCGACGTTGATTGCCGCGGCGCGGGGCCTGTTAACGCAGTAATCGAGATCGCACTCTGGGTCAGCGTTCTCGTAGTTTATGGTCGGTGGGACAATGCCGTCACGTAGGGCCAGAACGCACGCCATCGCCTCCACTGCGCCGGCGGCGCCCATCATATGTCCTAGCTCAGACTTAATCGAGTTCACGAGCAATTTGTAGGCGTGATCGCCGAAGACCCGTTTGATGGCCAGGGTCTCGAACTTGTCGTTGAGCGGCGTTCCAGTGCCGTGAGCGTTGATATAGTCTACCTCGCTGGCGTCGAGGCCAGCTTTCCTCAAAGCCATTCGAATTGCGCGCACGGTTCCCTCGCCGTTCTCTGCCGGTGCGGCCAGATGGAAGGCGTCGGCTGCCGATCCGTAACCTACTAGCTCGGCGTAGATTCTGGCGCCACGGGCCTTCGCGTGATCCTTGTCTTCCAGGACAAGTATCGTGGCCCCTTCAGACATCACGAAGCCATTACGTCTGGCATCGAATGGTCGGCAGGCCTTCGTGGGGTTGTCGTTATCGTCGGCCAGTGCCCGCATCACGATAAAACCGGCAAGCGTCAATGGCAGGACCGCCGAGTCCGTTCCGCCAGTGATCACAATGGGGGTATCACCCCTCTTGATCATCTCCGCTGCCTCGCCGATGGCGTTGCCGCCGGTCGCACAGGCAGAGACGACGGCCATGTTGGGCCCTTTTGCGCCGAGGGATATAGCGACCTGCCCCGCAGGCGTGTCGGCGAGCATCATTGGCAGGAAAAAGGGGCTAACGCGCCCGGGGCCGCGATCGTCCATAATCTTTTGCTGTTCGAGCATCGTGCGTATCCCACCGGCCGCCGACCCGATTACTACCCCGATCTGCTCGGCGTTCGTCGCGTTTATCTCTAACCCTGCATCCTCGATCGCTTCCCGTGCCGCAACTACGGCAAATTGCACGCAACGGTCCATTCTGCGAGCTTCCTTGGGCTCGAAATGGTCCACTGGATTGAAGCCCTTGACTTCGCCGGCTATCTGAACGCTGAATGGCGATGAATCGAATTGTGTGATATGGGTAATGCCTGATTGTCCTTCTACGAGCGATGTCCAGGTGGTTTCGACGCTATTGCCAAGAGGAGTTATCGCCCCCAATCCTGTAACAACAACACGTGTTTCCAATCTCTACCTCCCAGGCTTACAAAAAGGTTGTCAGGCAGCATCATTGCAGCTACTGCTAATACCACTAACACCTAAGAGAGATAGAAGTTACGCCAATTCGATATATCGGTCTCTTATGGCCGTCGCTAGACAAACGCGCAACCCGCGTGATAGTATGCAGAACACGAGAGTTTGGAGGGGAGATTCGCGCCTTGGCAGAGTTGGCAACCGGGAAATCCAGGCATCTCGTCGTATTCCAGCCCTCGGGGCAGCGAGGGTATATAGCGGAAGGGACCTGTCTCCTGGACGCGGCGCGTGAGCTCGGCGTGGGACTCGAAACCATCTGTGGCAGGATGCGCACGTGTGGAAAGTGTAAGGTGCGCGTGGAGGATGGCCAATTCGATCGCTACGGGATCACGTCGAGCTCTTCTCATCTTTCGACCGTCTCCGCGAAAGAGCGCGAGCACCTGGGCGGACAGTTGAGCGCTGGTTACCGATTGGCTTGCGCCGCCCGAGTCTTCGGCGGCGTCGTCGTGTTCGTGCCGGAGGAAAGCCGTGCCGTCAAGCAGGTCGTCTGCAAGACGGCGACTGAACGGGTCATCAACCTTCAGCCAGCGGTTCGCAAGCTCTACGTAGAGCTGCAGCCGCCAGGTCTTCAAGATGCCACAGCCGACTGGGAGCGTTTAGCCAGGGCGATGCGCGAGGTGTTCGAGTTGGACCACCTCTCGATTGACCACCGCGCGCTCCTCGATCTCTCGCCTGCTCTTCGTCGTGGCCATTGGAGAGCGACGGTGACGCTGTGGCGAAATCGCGAGGTCATCCGCGTGGAACCTGGCCTGGTGGATCGCGCGGCTGGCCTGGCGGTGGATGTAGGGACGACGACGGTCGCGGGTTATCTTTGCGATCTGAAAACCGGTGCCCTTCTCTCTACCGAAGCGATAATGAATCCGCAGGTAGCCTACGGCGAGGACGTGATATCGCGCATCACCTACGCGCTGCGGCACGATGATGGCTTGGCGAAGCTCAATCGTGCGATTGTCGAGGGGCTCGACGCCATCATTAAGGGTGCGACCGAGCAGGTAGGCCTTGCGTGGGACGATGTCCTCGAAATCGTCGTCGTCGGCAACACCGCGATGCACCACCTCCTTATGAATCTCAATCCAGAACACCTCGGCAAGGTGCCGTTCGTACCCACAGTGCATCATCCTCTTGACATCAAGGCGCGTGACCTGGGATTACGTGCGCATCCATCGGCTAACGTGCACTTTATGCCGCTCGAAGCCGGCTTCGTCGGCGCAGACAACGTCGCCGTGCTGATCGCGGAGCAGCCTTACAACCAGGACGCCATAACCTTGATCGTCGATATTGGCACGAACGGTGAGCTGGTCCTCGGCAATCGTGAAAAGCTGATCTCGTCGTCATGCGCGACAGGCCCTGCCTTGGAGGGTGCCCACATCGGATTTGGTATGCGCGCGGCCCCCGGGGCCATCGAGCGCGTGCGCATCGATCTGGAATCGTTGGAGCCACGATTGAGGGTGATCGGCAACGATATTTGGAGCGACGAGCTCGACCCCGCGGAGATCCGCGCCCGGGGTATTTGCGGATCCGGTATCGTCGAAGCGGTCGCGGAGATGTTTCGCACGGGCATCATCGACAGAACCGGACGATTCGTGAAGGGCCGCACTCATCCTCGGCTGCGCACGGGTGACGATGGGCCGGAGTACGTTGTCGCGTGGGCGAGTGAAACGTCGATCGGCAAGGACATCGCCGTCTCGATCAAAGATGTTCGCGCCATTCAACTGGCCAAAGCAGCGATGTACGCCGGAGCGAAGACGATGATGCGGCGCCTCGGAGTGAAGAGGGTGGATCGTGTGGTGCTGGCCGGCGCATTTGGGAACAACATCGACAAAGAGCGCGCGATGCTCCTTGGCCTGTTTCCCGATTGCGAGCTCGAAAACGTGCGTGCCGTGGGCAATGCAGCCGGCGACGGTGCGCGCATAGCGCTGCTTGACGTCGACAAGCGCGAGGAGGCGGATCGTGTTGCCCGCCAGGTCGAATACGTCGAGCTGACGGCCGAGCCTGATTTCGAGCGCGAGTTCATCGAGGCCACCCATCTCCCGCACATGCGGGACCCCTTCCCTAACCTCACTGCCTGGCTGGCGAGAGAAGGATGCGCCGCCGTTTGTCAATTTAAGGGCGACAGTTGATGCTGATCTGCGCTTTCACCCTCGATTCACCGGTAGTGTTTTGCCCCTATCCGTGTTATCCGTTTCAAATCCGTTGACGCCCTGATAGACATCCCAATGAATTTCCGCAATGTAGTGTACACTGCTGATTCACACATCCACTTGCTGGTCCCAGGGTGCCATAGTATAATAATTTTAGCTACTTCTTAAGGGAACGCAGGCTCTAGATGTATTCGGACCGCATCGTGCCACGATTCGTGTTATCGCTGGTGTCCCTGGCGTTCCTCGCTGGATGCTCTAGATCTCCATCTGTTCTGGCGCCTGCCTCACCTGAGGCGGGTAAGATCGCCGACCTGTTTTGGATTCTGCTGCTTATTTCGGGCGTGATTTTCTTCCTCGTCGAAGGACTGCTCATTTTCGCCGTCGTGCGGTTTCGCAGCCGCCAGCAAGCAACATTACCGAAACAGGTTCACGGGAACACGCGCCTTGAAATAGCCTGGACCGTGGTTCCGTCCCTCATCGTGGTGGGCATCTTCGCGATTATGTTCCCGACGATGAGCGAGCTGACGCAACAGCAGGCGGGGGCTCTGAAGGTTAAGGTTATCGGTCATCAATGGTGGTGGGAGATCGTCTACCCAGACCTCGGTATCACCACCGCGTCGGAGCTGCACGTCCCGGTTGGCCAGCCTATTGAGATCGAGATTCTTTCCGCCGACGTAGTCCATAGTTTTTGGGTGCCCGAGCTGTTCGGCAAGACCGATACCGTGCCCGGGCGTAGCAACTGGACGCGGTTTGTCGCCAGCAAGGAGGGGGTCTACCCTGGCCAGTGTGCCGAGTTCTGCGGCGTCCAGCACGCGAATATGGGGTTTCTCATCATAGTTGAGCCGCGAGAGGCCTTCGAGGACTGGGTGGAAGAATGGGGAGATGCGCCGGACGAGCCTGACGACGGCCCGGCCGCGCTGGGTGAGCAGGCTTTTCTCACCGGCTCATGCATTGCCTGCCACACGATAGACGGAACCAGGGCTCAGGGCAAGCTAGGCCCGAATCTAACGCACTTCGGTGGACGCCGCTCCATCGCCGCCCTGACGCTGGATAACGCTCCTGAGAACCTGGCCTCCTGGCTTGCCAACCCGCAGTCGATTAAGCCAGGCACCACAATGCGCATTCCAAGTTTGAGCTCAGAGGTGATCCGCAACCTTGTTGCCTATCTAGAAAGCCTTAAGTAGATGGCGGGATTCGGGAGGAGAATACCGATGACAGGCTATGGTGAAACCGTGCCGTCACTGCGCGCTGAAGCTGATGTGTGGACCTGGATCACTACCACCGATCACAAGCGAATTGGTATCCTTTATATGGTCTCTGCCTTTGTTTTTTTCCTCGGAGGCATCGTCGAGGCGTTGCTAATGCGGACTCAACTGGCTGTGGCGAGGAATACTTTGCTGGGACCCGATGCTTACAACCAGATCTTCACGATGCACGGCACGACCATGATCTTCCTCTTTTTGATGCCGATGCAGGCGGGCCTGGCCAACTACGTGTTGCCGTTGATGATCGGCGCCCGAGACATGGCCTTCCCCCGCCTGAATGCCTTTGGCTACTGGCTTTTCCTGTTCGCCGGACTGTTCATGTATTCCAGCTTCCTGATCGGGGCTGCGCCGAACGCCGGCTGGTTCGCTTATGCGCCGCTGACCGAAGTCCAGTTCTCGCCGGGACTGAATATCGATTTCTGGGCGCTTGCAATATTGTTGCTAGGCATCTCGTCTACCGCCGGGGCCATCAATTTCATCGTGACTACGATCGGTTTACGCACCCGCGGAATGTCCTTCAACTTAATGCCTCTCTTCGTGTGGGCGACGCTGGTCACGAGCCTTATCATCGTGTTCGCAATGCCCAGTCTGACCACCGGTGTGGTCCTCCTCCTCGTCGATCGCCGTCTTGGCGGGACCTTCTTCACGCCGGGCGACGGAGGGGATCCCTTGCTCTGGCAACACCTGTTCTGGGCCTTCGGGCATCCGGAGGTTTACATTCTTATCTTGCCCGCGATGGGTGTCATCTCTGAGGTGTTACCGGTATTCGCCAGGAAGCCGATCTTCGGTTACTCTTTCATCGCGTGGTCTTCCGTTGCCATTGGCTTCCTGGGTTTTACTGTCTGGGCCCACCATATGTTTGCCGTCGGCCTGCCGATCATCGTCCAGGCCCTCTTTGCCGCGAGCAGCATGATAGTCGCGGTGCCCACGGGCGTGAAGATCTTTAACTGGATTGCCACGCTTTGGGGAGGTCAGATAAGTTTGAAAACATCGATGCTGTTCGCCATCGGCTTTATCGGTCAGTTTGTCATCGGCGGGATCACCGGGGTATTTCTGGCGGTGGTGCCTTTCGATTGGCAGGCAACCGACAGCTATTTCGTGGTCGCGCATTTCCATTACGTGCTCTTCGGCGGAGCCCTTTTCGGACTGTTCGCGGGCCTCTACTACTGGCTTCCCAAGTTCACAGGTCGCCTGCTCGATGAACGGCTTGGTATCCTGCACTTCTTCTTGATTCTCATTGGCTTCAACCTGACCTTCTTCCCGATGCATTTGCTAGGGCTGATGGGAATGCCACGGCGCATCTACACGTATGCCCCTGGTTTGGGCTGGGATAACCTAAGCCTGGTCTCTGCTGTCGGTGGCTTCACCATTGCGCTCTCGGTATCTGTCTTCATCTGGAATTTCTTTTCCAGCTTGCGCCACGGCCAAGCGGCCGGCGATGATCCCTGGGATGCGTGGACGTTGGAATGGGCCACGACTTCTCCGCCTCCGCCGCATAATTTCTCGACCGTTCCTATCGTGCGGAGCCGTCGGCCGCTGTGGGACCTGAAACATCCGGAGAACCCTGATTGGAGGACCGCCCAACCAGCACGCGACGCGTCGGTCGAATCGAAGGAGGAGAGGGTTGACGCAGGTCCTAGGCGAGGATATTGAAAGCATAGCCCCTGAAGTTCAAGGCAGCCATTGGCCGATAGTCCTGGCCATCGCCCTCACGCTGGTGCTGGTTGGCCTGACGACCGTTCTGGTGATTTCCCTGGCTGGCCTGGCGCTTGCCCTCGTGGCCTTGGTGGCCTGGGTGGCGCAGCGATTCCAGGGGCCGTCACTGGTGGATCACGCTCCGGCTTCCGTATTGAATGGCGCATCGCAAGGCGCTGGCGAGGCAGTGTTCGAGGCGCCATTAGAGGTCTTTACCATCCAGTCGTCGCGCTGGGGCCTGGTATGGTTTATCGCGTCTGAGGCGATTTTCTTCGCTAATCTGATCGCCGCGTACCTTTACCTGCGGGTGAGCAGCCAGACGTGGCCCCCTGCGGGTGGACCGCATCTCGACCTGCTTTTCCCGAGTGTGAACACGGCGATACTGCTGCTCAGCGGCATTCCGGCATATTATGCGCACCGGGCGATCAAGAGAGGCGATATCAGGGGCCTTCGGATCGGTCTGGTTCTCGCCGCGCTGCTTGGCGCTGTGTTCCTCGTTGGGCAGGGCTATGAATACCTGACCGCGGGATTTACCATACGGACGAACGTGTTCACGGCCGCATTCTTTACGCTGACCGGCTTCCACGGTGCTCATGTGGCCGCCGGAATCGGCATTCTCCTCACCGTCTTCCTCCTGTCGCTGCGCGGCCGTTTCTCGGCCCAGCGCAACTTCGCCGTCGAAGTCGCCAGCACTTACTGGCACTTCGTGGACATCGTGTGGATCGTGTTGTTTACCATCCTCTACCTGGCGCAGTAGCGGGTCTCGATAATTGGCGATTATGCGGCTGTTCCTCAGCACGGTTCTGGAATATAGTCACAGTTTGTAGGAGCGAGCGGCGCTCGCCCACGGGACCTACGAGCCATCCCAGTTCCTCCGAATGCTGGCATAGTTCTTGCAGTACTTCAAAGTGCAAACGCCCAGCTAGTCATACGATAAGAAGTCTCCTCGAATTGTGAGCGCGACCGGAAGTGCGTGTGAATCGTAAGCAGGGTGGGTTCCGACGAAGATACTGAAAATGAGTGGTCGATGAGGCTTACATTGCGGTTGGGGTTGGTGGTGGCCCCCGTTTTTTTCCTCATAGTCGCTGCGGCTGGTGCGTTCTTACTGACTACGACTGGGCAGGCACCTCCCACACAGCCAATCGCTTTTAGCCACCTTGTCCACGCCAATGAGAAACAGATCGCTTGCACCTATTGCCATCAAGGCGTAGCGAAGTCAGCGGTCGCCGGCATCCCATCTGTCGAGAAATGTATGGGCTGTCACCGGACCGTTGCCGTGGATAGTCCGGAGGTGCGCAAGGTCGCGGCGTACTGGGAAAGGAAGGAGCCGATCGCCTGGGCGCGCCTGGCCTACTTGCCGGATCACGTCTACTTCAGCCATCAGCCGCATATCCAGGCGGGGAAGGAATGCCAGACGTGCCATGGTAGCCCGAGTCTGCCTAACGGATCGTTTGGCCGCCTGCAGCCGGGCATGGATTGGTGTCTCAGTTGTCATCGGCGGGATGGCGCCAGCATAGACTGTTCGACTTGCCATAAGTGAGGAGGGGTTCTGCATGAACCGGCGTGAGTTCTTGAAGCTCGTCGGCCTGATGGGCGCGGGCGCGACCGTTTTGCCAGGGTGCATCGGGGCCGAGCAGGGGGAGAAAGACACGCTGGTTTCTCCTGTCACGCTGGCGGATGAGAGTGGCACCGGCACGTCTACGTGGTACGCCAGCGTTTGCCAGCAGTGTTCAGCCGGCTGCGGAATCGTCGTGCGTGTTCTCGAGGGGCGTGCCAAGAAGATTGAGGGCAATCCTGCGCATCCTGTGAACCAGGGAAAGCTTTGTGCCCGTGGCCAGGCTGCTCTTCAGTTGCTGTACAATCCTGACCGCCTCCGCGGCCCCGTGAAGAACGCTGGGCCAAGAGGCTCTGGAAAGTTTATCGAGACCAGTTGGGACGAGGGAATGGCCAGCGTCGCTGAGCGCCTCTCGGCCATCCGATCCCAGAATGCACCGGATCGCCTCTTGTTCCTGGCCGGATCCCTGCATGGCCATCAGGCGCTCGTCGCGGATCGATTCGCCCGCGCTTTCGGCGCCCCAGGCTGCACCGCCTACGAGCTGTTCGGAAACGATCCTTATCTCGTGGCTAACCGTCTCGTCTTCGGGCGCGAGGCCTTGCCAGATTATGACCTCGATAACGCGAGCTACGTGCTCTCGTTCGGGGCCAACTTCCTCGAAACCTGGCTATCGCCGGTGCGCTTTGGCCGTGGGTTTGGTAACTTGCACCAGGGGCGTCCGGGCCGTCGGGGAAAGATTGTGCAAATCGAGCCACGCCTCTCGCTCACCGCTTCCCGCGCGGACGAGTGGATTCCCATTAACCCGGGAACTGAGGGCCTTCTGGCTCTGGGTATCGCCAACGTCATTGTCGCCGAGGACCTGGCCTCTGGTGCTCCACCTCAGGCTCTTCAGTCCTGGCGCAGCGGTCTCGCCGAGTTCACTTTGGAGCGGGTCTCCCTTGGAACCGGTGTACCGGAGGCACGGATCCAGGGCTTGGCCCGTGAGTTTGCGTCTACGCAGCCGGGCGTAGCTTTCGGCGGCGCATCGGTTGCCGGCCATACGAATGGTGTGGTCAGCCTGGTGGCGATCAACTCGTTGAACGTTCTCACGGGTTCGGTGGGTGTCGCGGGCGGCGTGCGCTTCGTTCAGAATCCGGGCGTTCCAGATTCGCAGCCTCGTATCCCTACCGCCTACTCTGGCCTGCGCGCGGCCGTGGATAGATTGAACTCCGGCAATGTCGACACGGTGATCGTCTTCGGCACGAACCCGGTCTTTACCAGCACGCCATCGTCAGGGCTGCGGGAGGCGTTCCTGAAAGCGAATTTCGTCGTCGCCTTTTCGAGTTTCCTCGACGAGACATCAGTCCTCGCGGACCTCATTCTTCCTGATAGCACCTTCCTCGAGAGGTGGGGTGACGACGTGCCTGAATACGGCGGGGGATACTCCATTTACGGCACCGCCCAGCCGGTTGTAAGCACGGCGTACGACACGCGGTCCTCACTCGATGTGCTTCTCGCCCTGGCTCAATCGGTGGACGATACAACGCGTCTGGGCCTACCCTGGAATAACACGCTTGAGGTTCTGAAGGAATTCGCTGGATCGCTTCAGAAGCTCGACCGAGGCTCTATCCGAAACGAGAGCGTGGAACAATTCTGGCCGGAGCTCCTGCGACAGGGGGGATGGTGGCTGCGTGACGATATCGCTGCCTCGACAGTCATCCAGCCTGTAGCTCTGCCCCCGCTCGTTTTTGATGAGCCGCGGTTCGATGGCCAGATGGAAGTCTATCCGTTTCAGTTACACATCTATGAGTCGATCTCGCTGTCCGATGGCCGTGGCGCCAATCTGCCCTGGCTCCAGGAGATGCCTGATCCCTTGTCCACCGCGGTCTGGAGCTCTTGGGTGGAGATAAATCCTGCCACTGCCCGGAAACTGGGCATTCAGGACGGGGACGCGGTCTGGGTGGAATCGCAGTCAGGCAAGATACTCACGGCCGCGGTTACGTTCCCCGGGGCGATGCCCGATGTGGTCAGTATCCCGGTTGGCCAGGGCCACAGTAGCTATGGGCGGTATGCGCAGGATCGAGGGGTGAATCCACTGGACCTGCTGGCACCGCTGGTTGACGATCAATCCGGCGCCCTGGCCTACGAAGCGACGCGGGTTAGTGTCACCAAAGCGGTGGGTGTGCCGAAGCTCGTGCCGAGGCTAGTGAGGGTCGAAATGGTCCAGTCTGAGACTCCTGGCACGACCTTCTTTGAGTAGGCGCTTGACGATGCGATGGGAGCCCTGAGATGTATAAATGGGCAATGGTTGTCGATCTCGATCGCTGCACAGGCTGTGCAGCCTGCGTGGTGGCCTGCCGGGCAGAGAACAATGTGCCCATCGCGGGCGAGGAGGAGGCCGGCAAGGGACGCGCCTCCTTCTGGATGAGGATCGAACGGTATTGGGAAGGCGAGTATCCGAACGTGCGGGCACGGTATATGCCGGTTTTCTGCCAGCAGTGCGCCAACGCTCCTTGCGAGCCGGTGTGCCCCGTTTACGCAACCTATCATAGTGCGGAGGGTCTCAACGTGCAGGTCTACAATCGTTGCGTCGGCACTCGTTATTGCGCGAATAACTGCCCCTATGCTGTACGCTACTTCAACTGGTTCGACCCACGTTGGCCGGATCCGCTGCCTGAACAGCTCAATCCCGATGTGACCGTTCGGTTCCGCGTCATGGAGAAATGCACGTTCTGTATTCAGCGGATCAGGCGTGGAAAAGAGCTCGCCAAAATGGCGGGTAGACGCGTCATCGACGGCGAGATACAGCCAGCCTGCGTGCAGACCTGCGCCCCTGGCGCGCTGGTGTTCGGCGATTTGAACGATCCTGCCTCCAGAGTGGCGCGCCTGGCGATGAGCCCCAGGCGTTTCCGCTTGCATGAAGATCTAGGCACCGAGCCGGCCGTGTTCTATCTCAAGGAGCAATCTTATGGCTAGCGATAGCCCCTTCGGTTCAGCAGCGCGTGTAAACGACGATATTCTGAGGCCGGTGCTGCAAACCACCTGGAGGTTCTACGCGGTGGTGGCGCTGCTGGGAAGCGTCGTCCTTTGGGGGGCGTTCGCTGTGTGGTATCTGCTTAGCACGGGTATCGGCGTTTTCGGCCTGAATCGTCCCGTCTACTGGGCCTTGATGATCATCAACTTTGTGTTCTTCGTGGGCCTCAGTCACTCTGGCACGCTCATATCGGCGATTCTGCGGGTTACTCACGCCGAATGGCGGCGGCCGATAACACGCGGTGCCGAGGCGATGACCGTGTTCACCATTATGGTCGCGGCCGCTTTTCCCCTCATTCATCTAGGACGGCCCTGGGTTTTCTATTACTTGATCCCTTACCCCGATCTGCGGGGGCTCTGGCCCAATTTTCGCTCCCCATTGATTTGGGATTTCATTGCGATCTCTACTTATCTGACCGGCAGCATCATTTATCTGTATCTTCCGATGATCCCCGACCTGGCCGTGATACGGGATCGATCCCACGGCTGGAGGCGCTATCTCTACATAGCCCTTTCCCTTGGGTGGACGGGATCCGAGCGCGAGTGGAGCAGGCTCTCTCGCGTTCTCGGCATCATGGCGGTAGTCATCATCCCGGTGGCGGTTTCTGTCCATAGCATTGTTTCCTGGGACTTTGCAATGACCATCGTTCCGGTCTGGCACAGTACTATCTTCGCGCCATATTTTGTCGTCGGTGCGATCTATTCGGGCATCGCACTGGTCATCACCATCATGGTTTTGATCCGCTGGGTGTTCAACCTCCAGTCTTATCTGCAGCCGAGACAGTTCGACAATCTCGGCAAGCTGCTCTTCGTGATGTCGGTTATCTGGTTCTATTTTTGGTTTGCCGATGCCTTGACCACGTGGTACGGGCGCGAACCGTCGGAGTTCGCGGTGCTGCGCTACACGATCCTGGGCCCCTTCGCTCCTCTGTTTTGGACGATGATCGTCTGTAACCTCGTGATTCCTTTTTGGACGATGATGTTCAAGCAGTTGCGAAGGAATGTGCTGGTGATGCTTGTCGTGTCGCTGCTGGTGAATGTGGGCATGTATAGCGAGCGCATTCTCATCATCGTGCCCGCTCTATCTCGGGGGCGGCTTCCTTCCGCCTGGGGAAGCTATCAGCCAACGTGGGTCGAGATTTCGATAACGGCCGCTGCCTTCGCCGGCTTTAGCCTTCTGTACGTCCTTTTCACGAAGTTCTTTCCGGTCGTGTCTATGTGGGAGGTGAAAGAGGGGATGGGTGAGCGCGCGGAGGCCGGGGTCAAAGAGCCGGGGACGCCTCCTAGGAAGACCGTGGAAGGCGCCGAGGGAGCCTATGGATAAGCCTGTAGATAAGCACGAGGCCCGTCAAGACACCTCGCGCACGGTTCTCATCGGACTGTACGACGATGTGCACGCAGCCGGGCGGGCCGTTGATGGCCTTGAGAAACATGGAATCGCCCGAGATAAGATCTCCGTGAACTCGTCCGTTCCGCTTCCGGTAGGCACGTTCCGTGCCTATACCAGACCGAGCCGATTGCCCTACTTCTCGGCGCTTGGCGCCTTCGCCGGGCTGATCGCGGGCTTCAGTTTGGCGGCTGGCACGGCAATGCTCTACCCGATTGCGACCGGCGGCAAGCCTATCGTCTCTCTGCCAACGGTTGGCGTCATCACCTACGAGTTCACGATGCTCGGGATCATCCTTTTCACCCTCGTGGGCGTGTTATACGAAATGGGACTGCCAAGAGTGAAGAAACCACCATATGATCCTCGCGTCAGCGACGGATGCGTCGGCGTGTTGGTGACATGCGAGACGGAGCAGATATCTTTCGAAATCGAGGGAATCCTTCGGGAATATGGCGCTGCTACGATCACCAGATTTGCTGGAGGATAGAAGCGTGATCCTCTTAAAGAAAATGTTCCGCGCTCATTTTGTCACGTTAGCCCTCGCTCTCTCGTTGCTCGTCGTCTTGCTTTCCTGCTCGAATATGCGCGCTCAGCCTTCGTTTCGTCCACAACAGGGGCCCAGGCCCTCTACGTCGGAAGGCATAGTGGCCACAAATGATCCCACCGGCCCGGTCCGCCCGGTAACGGTTCAGCAAGCGGCAATCGGGGCGGCCTCCGGCGATGCCACCATGGCGGGCGAGGACGTGTACAAGACATACTGCGCGATGTGCCACGGCGTTGATGGCCGAGGCACCGGCCCTGTTGGACAAGCCTTCAATCCGCCGCCGGCGGATCTGACGGCCGCCGTTTTGGATCAACGTTCGGATGTCCTCCTTTTCACCTTCGTTTCCTCCGGATTCGGCCGAATGCCTCCGTTCCAAAGCGACCTGACGGAGGAGCAACGATGGGCCGTGATCGGTTACATCAGAACCCTCAGAAAGTAGATCCGGACTGCGCTGTTTCTCGTGGCACAAAAGGCCTCTTCGTGGTCATGATCGGGTTTAGACCGACGCATCCTTCCGCCGAAGGATGCGTCGGTCTCGGCCACACCCTTTGCGAAAAGACCGATAGGAAGGAGTACAAGCCTGTCCAGCTTGTGCCCGGTAGTATATTCTCTGCATTTTTCGTGTCTTTCGTGTGTTTCGTGGTTGCTCCCCATCATACCCATGCGAAATCCCCATACACCCGTGCGAACCCCCTCGAGAAAGAGTATTACCACCACGATCGTGGCCCCTTCTGAAGCCAATCCATACTTTGTTCCGATTTGTCAGACTTGGCCAGAACCTTGAAATCGAAGCCTCGCAGGGCGCGATAGGTGAGCGAATAGACCTGCAGCCGGGCGCCATAGGCGTACGCATCGGCAAGCAGATGGGTCAGGAAGGCCAGGGTTATCACCAAAGCCTGGGACTGCGCGTGGAACATAAACGCCAGAATCCAACCCGGTAGTAGCCATTCGAACGAATGAAGGACAATGAACAGTTTGTCTGACTTCTTCCACAGGCGGAATCTGAAGTATTCAACAAAGTGGTCGACGTCTATCAAGAAGCCCGCGATCATAGTTAAGACCAGACTCAGAAAAGACGAGGTTATCCACCAAAGCACCAGGCCTAATCCCAATGAAATCGCGGCGTGACGGCTCGGCATCATCTCATCCACCTCCCGCACTACCCAAGCAGGCAGTACTAATTAACCTTCAGCCAGGACGCATTCCTGCAATTTGTCGGCCAAAGTCGTTGATTTAGTGGAGCCGGATTGATATAATTCGTCGAAGCATCTAGAGCGACGGGGTGTTCGTCGGTAAGAAGGTAGATCCCCTGTTCCCCTGGTGGTAATTCCCTTATTCCCTGGGTTAGTGCGGCCTCCAGAGCAGCCCACTGTGACCGTCCCTGGAGCCCGGAACTGGGAGGACATTGGCGTTGGCAGGAGAGAAGACCCACGAGAGTGAATTGGCGCGGTTGCGGAGTCTCGAGGAAAGAGCGTTTTTGGGCGGAGGTCCCCAGGCAATTGCAAGGCTCCGCAAACGCAACAAGCTGACGGCACGCGAGCGCATCGCGGCTTTGCTCGATGCTGACAGCTTCATCGAGCTTTATATGCTGGCAGAGTGCCAGAGCCAGGACTTCGGACTGCGCGAGCGCAAAGTGCCCGGCGATGCCGTGGCGGTTGGTCACGGTACTATAGGCGGCCGGCTCGTGTTCGTGTATGCGCAGGATGTAACGGTGCTTGGCGGCTCTGTGGGGTGGACCCACGGCGAGAAAATCTGCCGCTTGATGGACGAGGCTCTGAAGGTCAAGGCGCCGATCATCGGACTTTTCGATTCCGGCGGAGCGCGTATCAATGAGGGCTCCGCCGGCTCGGTGGCGGTGGCAGAGATCTTCTTCCGTAATACGTTTGCTTCAGGCGTCGTGCCGCAGATCTCGGCGATGTTGGGCACCTGCGCCGGCGTCGCGGTGTACTCCCCGGCCATTAGCGACTTCGTCTTTATGACGGAAGAGGGGAGCGAAATGATGATCACCGGCCCGGGCGTCATCAGGCAGGTGACCGGAGAGGACATAACCCCCCAGGAGCTAGGTGGCGCCAGGGTGCACAGCCAGATTACCGGCACGGCGCATTTTATAGCCAGCGATGATCTGGAGTGTATGCGTCAGATTCGCAGGCTGATGAGTTTTCTTCCATCCAATAATATGGAGCAGCCGCCGATCGTCGACACAGGGGACGACCCACGCCGATTGAATGAGGACATCACCGACGTCGTGCCTTCCAACTTGAAACGGGTATTCGATATGCACGAGATAATCGATCGGTTGGTGGACAAAGGGGATTTCATGGAAGTCCTGCCCAAGTATGCGCGAAACATTATCGTGGGCTTTGGTCGACTGGGCGGCCAGACGGTGGGAATCGTGGCAAACCAGCCGTTGGTGATGGCCGGGGTGTTGGATGTGAACTCGGCGGACAAAGCCGCTCGATTCATTCGGTTTTGCGACGCGTTCAATATACCGCTGTTGAGCCTGGTGGATGTGCCTGGGTTTCTACCTGGAGCGAGGCAAGAGCACTTGGGCATCATCCGCCACGGGGCGAAGATGTTGTATGCCTTTGCCGAAGCGACCGTGCCAAAGGTGACGCTGGTGCTGCGGAAAATGTACGGCGGCGCGTTCATGGCGATGTGCTCGATGGGGATGGGTGTTGACCAGGTGCTGGCGTGGCCGATAGCCCAGTTGGTCGTGATGAACACCGAGAGCGCCGTACACATAATATATCGCAGGCAGATCAAGGAGGCGGATGACCCAGAGAGGTTTCTGGCCGAGAAGATAGCCGAATACGATTACAAATATTCGAACC
The DNA here is from genome assembly GCA_016189905.1 of Chloroflexota bacterium. Taxonomy (GTDB): domain Bacteria; phylum Chloroflexota; class UBA6077; order FW602-bin22; family JACPRP01; genus JACPRP01. The sequence continues at coordinate 34,342 of JACPRP010000014.1, forward strand.
CGTTCGATCCAGCGGCGAAAATGGCGGTGCACGCGGTGATCGATCCAAAGGAGACGCGCTTGAGGCTAATCGCGGCGCTACGGACGCTGCGGAACAAAAAGGTACCCCGCCCTGAACGGAAGCACGGCAACATACCGCTTTGAGAGCCGATCTAGCGCCGTACCATTTCCTGATACCCTGCCTATTATGAACACCTACCAGCACGCACTGACGGTGGCCATCGATGCCGCGATCGCAGCCGGCGACCTCCTGCGGCAGGAATTCCACCGTCCCGGCGGCCCGCGAGGCAAACGAGGTCACGCCGATGTGGATATCGAGGCCGAGCGCATCATCCGGGCCAAGGTCCTTGCCCAATTCGGCGACTTCGGCTACCTCGGTGAGGAGACCGGCGCCGTTGATCCCGTCACTCCCTCCGCGACCCGTCACGTCTGGCTCGTCGATCCAAACGATGGGACGGACGCGTTTGTGCGCGGCGCTCGTGGCCACGCGGTGTCTATTGCCCTGCTGCGTGATGGCGTCCCCGTGCTTGGCGTCGTCTACGCGCCGACCGCCCCCGACGACGGGGGCGATCTCTTTGCCTGGGCCGAAGGCTGTGGTCCGTTGAAACGTAATGGAAGCCCGATCGAGCGTGAGCCCTGGCTGTCCCAGCTAGGCCCCTATGATATCTCCTTGCTGGCCAGAGGAGCCGATCTCGCCTCGTCGCGCGTCGCCCGCAATGTGGCTCCCGGTCGCTATAGGGCGCTGCCGAGTATCGCTTATCGCCTGGCCTTGGCCGCCGCGGGTGATGCCTCGGCAGCGGCATCTTTAGCGCACCCGGTGGGATGGGACTACGCGGCAGGCCATGCGCTCATTCGGGCCGTCGGAGGCGTTTTCGTCGACGAGCGTGGCCTGCCCATCGCCTACTCGCGCGACGGACATAGCGCGGTCGTGCGCTGCTTCGGGGGCGCGCCATCTATCGTCGAGAACCTCGTACCCCGGCCCTGGGACACAGTCTTCGACAAGAAGGATGCGCAGCCTGAAGCCCCCTTTGCCTTAGCACGCCTGGAACCCGGTAAGAACATTGCCAACGCAGGGCTTCTGCGGCGGGCGCAGGGGTGCCTTTTGGGACAGATCGCCGGCGATAACCTGGGTGGGTTGGTGGAATTCCAATGGGCAGCGGCCATCCGTCGCGATGATCTATCCGTCCTGCGCGATGGCGGTGTCTGGCGCAATCTCGCCGGCCAGCCGACGGACGATTCTGAAATGGCGCTCTGTCTCGCCCGCGCCATCGCGCACGTGAAGCGCTACGATCCCGAGGCAGCCGCCCACCTCTACTACGCCTGGTACCGTTCGCATCCGTTCGACATCGGCAACACCACGGCCACCGCGCTCGAAGGGATCCGCGAGGCGGATGTTCGCGCCGGAGAAGCAGCCCTGGCCGCGTCTCGTGCGGCTAATGCGTCCAGCCAGGCCAACGGCTCGCTGATGCGCATTTCCCCACTGGGCATCGCGGCGCACAGCCTCGCTCCCGATCAGGCCGCGGAGATGGCGCGGCGCGACAGCGCCCTCACCCATCCGCACGTGGTCTGCCAGGAGTCCTGCGCCGTCTACGCGGTAGCTATCGCCAATGCCGTCGCCTCTGGAGGCTCCTCATCGGACGTCTATCGTGAGACCCTCGCCTGGGCCCAAAAGAGTTGCCGTGCGCCAGAGGTTATTACGTCGCTCGAGATGGCCGCGACCGAGCCGCCCGTGGACTACCTGCGCCAACAGGGCTGGGTCCTCGTCGCCCTTCAGAATGCCTTCTACCAGCTCCTTTACGCCCCGACCCTGAAGGAAGGCGTCGTCGACTCTGTGTGCCAGGGTGGCGACACCGATACCAACGCCGCCATTGCGGGCGCGCTCCTCGGCGCGGTGCACGGCCGCGAAGCCGTACCGCCTCAATGGCGCCAGATGGTCCTTACCTGCCGTCCCATCGAAGGCCTTGCCACCGTCCTCCATCCCCGCCCTCGCTTCCTCTGGCCCGTCGACGCTCTCGAGTTGGCCGAGAAATTGCTGCTCGTCTTCGCAGACCGATGAACCAAAGGGAGGAGAGAGTATGCCGCGTGTGGAACTGTCCACACCCACAGTGATCCCTGATTTGGAGCAAAGCCTGGCAGGGATGACGGTCGAGATGCTCAAACGGTACGCCGCCGTGCTCGGCAAGCCGCCTACGCGTAAGGCCGAGTTGACGAATATGCTCCTTCAGGCGCTGACGGACCCTGCCGAAGTGCGGCGGCTCTGGCAAAGGCTCACGCCCCTTCAGCAAACGGTAGTTGCCGAGGTCGTGCATACCTTTGGGGGCATCTACGACGATCAGGCAATCAAGGCCAAATACCCCGGGGCAAGCGCGCCCGAATGGATCGGTTACGGCAGCTTCGCGAGGACGAAGTCGGCGACCCCGTTCGACATACTCTTCTTTCACAGCACCGACGCGGGAATGTACATCCCCACCGACCTTGCGGCGCTTCTGCGCACATTCGCTCCACGACCACCTGTCACACAGATGCGCGCACGGAGTGGACCTCCGTCGTCTCAAGAGTTTGCCACGCTTCGAGGACCGCCTCCGGCAGTCGTAGTGGCTGAAACCGAGCGAGCCGTCTTTCACGACCTGGCGGCAACGCTCCTCCTGATCCAGCAAGGCAGGATCGGTGTGAGTCCGGCTACCAGCCTGCCGACGCTTACTAGCGTCCGCAGGCTGCGTGAGCACTTGCTCACCGGCGACTTCTTTCCCGAAGCGGCATACGAACGGGCCGAGGATGCTATCCGCCCCCTGGCCCTCGTCGTGCTCGTCCAGGCGGCAAAGTGGGCCGTGGTCGCTGGGCCGAGCGGCGGCAAGCTGCAACTGACCAGGGCCGGGCAGGGACGGATCGCCGGACCGCCGCAGCCGTCCCATATACGCGAGGTCTGGGAATACTGGCTAAAGAGCGATCTCGTGGACGAGCTCTCGCGCATCCGCACGATCAAAGGACAGCAGTCGCGGCGGGTGCGTCTGACCAGGCCCTCCTCTCGCCGTGAGAAGCTGGTTGTCGCTTTGCGCTCCTGCCCGATCGGCCGTTGGGTGGACCTCGACGAGTTCTTCAGGTTCATGCGTGCGGAGCGTCTCTCGCCGGAGATTGAGCGCACCGTGGATAGCGGCCTGTCCATTGGTGACATAGAGTACGGCTGGTTGGGGTATCGCGGGGTCAACTACTGGGACATCGTCGTCGGCTCGTGTTTGCGCGCGGTGCTCTGGGAGTACGTGGCAACCCTTGGCCTGATCGAGATCGCCTACACACGGCCGGAGGAGTCACCGCGCGACTTCGGGGAAGCGTACGGATTGGAGGACTACGAATATCTGAGCCGCTATGACGGTCTCCTGGCCTTCCGCCTCACGAACCTTGGCGCGTACGTCCTCGGCCTCACATCCGCATACACCCCGCCGATCCCCGTTGCTGAGCAAGGGCCTCCTTTGCTGAAAGTGCTGCCCAACCTGGACCTGGTCGTCGCCGACGCCACGCGGCTCACGCCGGGCGACCGAGCCTTTCTCGACCGCGTGGCGACGGCCCGCAGCGAGAACGTCTATCGTCTCAGCCGAGACCGGCTCCTCGACGCGGCCGAGCACGGACTCGGCATTCCCCAGATCGTGGCCTTCCTGGCCGGCAAGAGCGGCGTCGCTGAATCGGAGTTGCCACAGACCGTGCGCGTCTTCCTCGCGGACGTAGAGAAGCGCCTGGACGCGTTGCGCGAGGCCGGCCGGGCCGTAATGCTGGAGTCCCAAGACCCCTACGTCCTCATTGAGCTGGCGCACACCACTCCCCTGCGAGGAATGGTGCGTCTGGCGACCGTGGATGACAGGCCCGTGCTCCTCGTCCCCGAAGACAAAGAATCCGCTGTGCGTAAGCAACTGAAAAAGCTGGGGTATCTGCCGAGGAAATGATGAAAAGAATATCACCGCAAACAATGTCGTGTGTATCAACGATAGGAGTTTGAGCCTCCTGATAAAGTGTGTTGAACACGTTCTTCCACACCTGAGTCAAGACCTGCGAGGGTTGCTGCGGGAATTGGGACGGCTTGTTGAGAACCGATTGATCTCACACCTCCCTCCAGTAAGTAATAGAATCCAGGGGCAAACAGCGCGTTTTCGCGCTCTCTCAAATGGAAAACCGGGCTGAACAAACCGCGAAGAAAAGAATTCGCAAGTTGCTAGCGGCACTGCTGGGGAACAGCATCGTTCCTGGCGCTCGGGGGTCTGCCAGGACATACACTATGCTTGTACATTTTTATTATACACTGCCTGTCAAGGCTGCTTTCCGTTTGCGTTGGCGGAGCCTCTTGGCTCTCACCCTGATCGAAAACAAGAGGGTAGAATGGTGCGATCAGGATGCCCTCTCCATCACTTCCTGACGTTCCTTCGAGATCGTGATCCGCAAGTACGTGTCGGTGACTATCACATCGGTTCCCATCTCCCGGCACAAATGCCGTATCCGATCGGCGATGGCTTGGAAGTCATCGCCCTCGGCTAGATTAACCTGGAAATTCTCGATCAACACCGGAAATATGTCGATATGGTCGATTCTCGCAGCATTGCTCACCTCCAGCCGAAACAGCGCTGACTGATCGTTGCGCAGGAACGGGTCCACCGCGTAATCGTCCACGAAATCGCCGGTGTCGTACAAGATGGGCTTCCCTTTGTAGATTTCAATTCCCTGAAGTATGTGCGCGCTGTGCCCATGGAAAATGTCTACGCCAGCGTCCATCAGTGCGTGAGTAAAGGCGACAAAAGACGGTGTCGGCCTCTCTCGCATATTTGGTCCCCAGTGAGCCGAGGCGATCACGAGGTCTGCGCCGCCCTCTCTCGCCAGCCGAATGCTCTTTCGAAGCCGTGTGAACTGCCTGGCGGCGATGCTAATCGGCACGAAGTTGATTCCGGGAGCCCGGTCCGTTGCCGCCCAGTCTGGCTCGTTGTCGGTAAACGAGAATACCGCTATCTTACGGCCCTTCGCCGTGAGCCAGGCCGGACGCTCCGCCTCTTTCAGGTTCCTCCCTGCTCCAGCGTGAGCGATGTGGGCCGCGGCCAGCCGGTCCAGCATTTCCAACAGCGCGTCTTCCTCAAAATCCAGGGTGTGGTTGTTAGCCAGGGAAACGTAATCAGTTCCAGCAACCTCGAGAACCCTGATCGCCTCTGGATCGGCTTTGAAGTGGAAGACCTTTGGCGTCCGTGTCCAGGGCTTCCCACTAGAGGCGATCACGCACTCCAGATTCGCGAGCGTCAGATCGGCATTCTTCAAGAGGCCGATCGTGTTGCCCCAGGGGTAGAACGGGCCACGACGATGTATGACCTCGTTCATCAATCGACCCAGCATCACGTCACCTGTTACCGCGAGCGTAAGTGGCGTTGCCTTAGGCCGATTTATGCGCCTTGTGGCCACTGTTTGCCGCTCCTCTTGCGCCAGACTGCGGTTGGCCCAGATGTTGCGCGACATGCTCCTCCTGGCCTGTGCCCTGCCCCTGCGCCCCCTGTGTTGCCCGAGAAGATAGCTGTTCGCCTGCCCATCAGTTGATAGCTTTCTCGTGACTCATCGTCGGAGATCTGGCCTCAGCGAATTCCTGATATCCGCGTACTGCCCGCCACGATCTCGATCTCGTTTCGCACGCTGACGACACCGGCTGTAAAGCGAGCGTCCTCTTCGGCTGCTTGCCGCTCCCCAGTAGTCTGCACCTGCCCTCGCAATACGACGCGCCCGGCCCTGATTTCCGCGCCGATCCGCGTCGGAGCGCCAATCCTGGCATCCCGCCCGATAGCCGTTCGGATATCGTCCTCTATCTCTCCGTCAGATCTCACTCTCGTTGGCGTAACCTCGATGTAGTTTGCGACGTCGGTGACACCATCTGCGAACCACGCATCTTCTTCGGCGGCTTCCTTTTCGGCGAGGCTGGAGACCGACCCACTCAGCTCGACGATGCCATTGGCGACCTTGATCGCTATGCCCTTTGCATCCAGGCGGTTATCGCCTGTCAGAGCGTTCTCGACATCTGCCGCGATGTCTGCGTCCAGCCGCAAGTTTTCAGGGCTCACGACAATTCTATCCACCACGCTCTTCACGCCTTTGATTTTCCAGGCATCGTCTGCTGCCACCGTCTTTTCTGAGTACGTTCTCACCGTCCCTGATAAGGTTACGATGCCATCGGTAACATCGACGTCGAGGTTACAATCGTCGATGCGCACATCCCAGGCGAGCGTATCGCGAACATCGCGAAGTATCTGGGTGTCAGTTCTGAGCATCGGTGTCAACTGCTTCACCTCCGTTTCTTGAAAACGGTTTTGGCGCTTTCTTCGACGATGCTGCAAGATAAGTGCCTTGCCTGAGGACAAAGGCTCTTGGGGCGGGCACACTTCTTGAAGTCTCGTCAAGAGAGCCAAACAGTAATAGGCTCTCGATTTCAACAAGTCGACGGCAATGCGATCACTTGAATGACAGCAACCTCTCGAAATGCTTGAGCGTAGAGGTAGAGAATGACTGAAGGACAGCGAGCGCCACGGCTGGTGCGGCGGGTCGGTCTCATTGAGGCTATAGCCGTTGCGCTCGGGGCCATGATCGGGGCCGGCGTGTACGTCTCGATCGGAGAGGCGGGGGGCATAACCGGCGGTTCACTCGTCATCGCTGTTCTACTCGGTGCAGGAGTTGCCGTACTAAGCGGTCTGAGCGCCGCCGAACTTGGTGCCAATGATCCTCGCGCCGGCGGAGCCTATCAGTTCGCCTCTCGCCTTGTCCATCCATTAGTGGGGTTCGTGGCCGGCTGGCTCTTCCTCGTGGCCGCGCTCGCGGCTGGGGCGACATTTGCCTTGACCTTCGCCGCCTACGTCGAGCCTCTTCTGCCTGGCATACCGCCGCGTGTCTCCGGCATCGTAGTTGTTTTGGCCGCGATAATGCTCAACCTGCTCGGCGTCCGTCCCTCCGCCAGAGCTAACCTGGTGCTCGTGGCGATCAACTTGTCCATCCTGGTAGCCTTTGTTATGATGGCTCTGCCATCTCTTATGGTGAGCCGTTTTCAGCCGTTTCTCATCGGAGGTGTAGGTGGATTATTACAGGCCTCCGCCTTCTTGTTTTTTGCCTATACTGGCTTCGCTCGACCAGTCACTGTAGCTGAAGAAGTGCTGGAGCCGCACAAAACCCTCCCCCGGGCGGTGCCAATCGCCCTCGGCATCGCCGCGCTTCTATACTTGGGCGTTGCCGTCGCTGCTCTTGGCTCATTGGGCCCCGAGGGTATGGGAGTTGAACCGGCGCCGCTGCGAGCTGCAATGGTGGCGGTTGGTAATGCAGTTGGGCCACTGCTCCTATCAGTTGGGGCATTGATCGCCATTTCAACCGTGCTGCTCACCGAGATTTGGGGCTTGTCGCGCCTGGCCTTCGCCATGGCCCGCGATGGTGATCTCCCCGCCTGGTTTGCTCAGATCTCGGTGCCCAGGCATATCCCCCGCAATGGGGTGCTTACAACGGGTGTGGTCTTGCTCATCCTGTCGAGTGCGCTCGACCTTCGCCCAGCCTTGGAGGTAAGCAGTCTTGCGTTGCTTATCTACTATGGAATCATGAACCTGTCGGCATTGCGGCTGCCGCCGGAACGGCGGCTCTACCCCCCGGTTGTGCCTGCCGCAGGGCTGCTCGCCACAGCTCTGATAGCCTTCTCGCTCCCCTGGCAGACACTGGCGGCTGTGCTCGTCGTCGTGATCCTCGGACTTGCCTATTACCGTCTACAGAGGAAATCAGAACTCTGAAATCAGGAAGTTGGCCGGCCAGGGGGTGGCCTGGTGCGAAGTCAATGAGGTTGAGTGATTTCACGTATTCCCCCACAAAATCACTGTTCCATATGGCCCATTGGCATGCTACAATCCATTTATCATCATAGACGTCGTGGCGTAGCACAATGGAGGCAACGAGGTGATAATCGACGCAATTCTTAAGGACGAGAACGGCCAGACTCTTGGGAAGATCGTGGCCAACGCAAAAACCTTCTCCAGCGGATCCCGTGGCTACTATGGCCAGAGTAAGATCGAGATTGACGGCAAGCGCTATCAATGCCAGGTCCAACTGGTGGAGATCGGGAGCAAAGAGCAGAAGAAAACCGACTGAGTTCAGCGGCGCTAGCTAGAAGTTACAGCTTACTACAGGGATGCTGGGGGCTGGCGGCAGACGACTTCACTTTGGCCGCCGTTTTCGGTTTCCCCCATAGACTCCCCTCGTTCGTCCACAGATGAACGCAGATCGTAATTCCCTTTCTGAGATACCTGCGTCACCTGCGGAAAGTTGTTTCCCCGAGTACAGATTAAAGTAAAGCGGACGCTACTTCTTGTACGGGCCCAACTGCTGCACCGCGTATTTGACAAAAGTGTCGTCGACAATCTTACCGGTCGGGATGAGCTCTTGGTACTCCAGCAGCCCAACGTCCTTGAAAAACTGCTGCTGTTCCTGGATAAAGTCCTCCTGAATCTTCCCATCAGGATCGAACACGGGCAGCACACTGATCTTGAGCACCTCCGGCTTCTGCCCTGTCGCCTTGCTGACAACGTCAATTATATCCGGCTTCAACATACCTTTGTCCTGCAGGTCTCGCATCGCCTTGAGGACAGCCACCATGAACCTCTTGGCGGCATCGGGTCGCTCCTGAATAAACTTGGGACTGTACTGAATCGTAAAGGCCATCTTGCCGGGAAGCGTCTCGTCCACGAGAATCTTGGCTATTCCTGATGCCACGGCTTGGGGTGCATGGGGCTGGGTGGAAATGGCCGCGTCGATGGCCCTGTTTTGCAGCGCGACCAACTGGTCGGGAAAGTCCATAGTGACGATGTTCACATCCCCCAGGCTCATTCCTGATTGCTTCAACACGTTGTGAAGCCGGTACTCACTGATGCCAGAGCGAGTGTTCATTGCGACAGTCCTACCCTTGAGGTCTTTCACCGACTGCACCTCGCCCTTATCCATCAGTTCTTTGCGCACCAGAAGTGGTCCTGTGCTTCCTCCACCCATAGGCGGCTCCAGGGAGAGAGGACCAACTATACGCACCTGAGCACCCCGATTTATCGCGTTGAAAAAGCCCGCGCCCATAGCTCCACTTGCGATATCCAGTTGCCCTGTAGCCAGAAATGCTGCTACGGCGGCGGCGCCAGCAACGCTCTCGAAATTGGCGTCAAGCCCCTGCTCTTTGAAATAGCCCTTGGCCTCTGCTACGCGGAATGGCGCGCTGATCGTCGACTTGACGTCCGCGAGCTTCACTGAGACCAGTGATTGCGGCGATGCTTTGACCGCTGGTTCCGTAGTCTCAGCCGCTTTTGTTGGCGCCGGGGCCGGCGGCTTTGTGGCCTCTGCCGGCCTCGTCCAGGTCGGCGTCGGGGCGGGCGGTGCAGACTGCGCGCAGCCGAAAACCGATGCCAACGACAAAACTGCGACTAACAACGGGAACATACACCTGATCGACCAATCACTACTTCTCACGGCGACAACCTCCTCGCTTTTCCTCCAGCGATGACGGGCAAACACATTGACCGTCATTCTTCTAGCAGCTTCACCGCTAGTCCCCGTACAGCTTCCTAATGAAACCGCTCTCGTCCAGTTCCTTCATCAGGCTATTATCGATGAAGCTCTCTGGTTTGACCTCCCTTGCTTTCGGATTGTTCTTTGCCGCTTCGTCAAGGAGGGTCTGCACAGAGGCAACATTGACGTACGGGATTCTCGGCGCGAGCTTGTCCACATAAAAGTCGAACGTTTCGCCCAACACTTCCCTGTCCTCTGTCTTGGTGTACTGGCCGATGATCTTCATCGCGGCATCTTTGTCCTTCTTGGCCACGGCGATGCCTTCGACGTACGCTTTCAGGAAGTTCATCACCGTCTCTCGATTGGCAGATAGATACCGCCTGCTCACAGCTATACAGGTCTGAACGTATGGAATCTGGAGGTCGGCGACGTTCACAAGCTCACGCATCCCGAGCTTCTTGAGCGTAAGAGAGTTTGGCGGTCCGGTAATCGTCGCCTGAACTGCCCCAGCCTTCATCGCGCCCATCGTCTCTGGGGTGCCGCCCAGTTGGACGATAGCTACATCTTTGTCAGGCTCAAGCCCAAATCTCTTGAGCGTCAGCCGCGCTGCGATATCAGTGCTGGCGCCGAACCGACCGACACCAACCGTTTTCCCCTTGAGATCTTCGATTTGCTGTATGTTCGGCTGGCTAAAAAGAGAGAAGCCCAGGACATTGTTGGTCGCCGCGATAATGACCAGGTCGCCGCCCCCGAGGCTGGAGGCGACCACCGCCTCACCCCCTGTGTTTGCCAGACCGAACTCTCCGGAGGCCATCGCCTGAGCCATTGTGGTGCTCGATACGATGTAGGGGATGTCGACATCGAGGCCATGTTTCTCGAAGATTGCTTTTTCCTTGGCTACCCAGAGTGGTGTGTATGAGCCGGCAACAGCAACGTAGGGGACCGTTAGACGAACAAGCCTACCGTCTGTTTTCGTCGCCTCTTTAGCCGCGAGGGTGGGCTTCGCCTCTGGCTTGACATCCTTGGCCTGTGTCGTGGCCGCCGTGGGCGTAGCTGCCGCCTTGGTCGGTGCTGCCGCCTTTGTTGGTGCAGGAGCTGAAGTCGAAGTTGGCGCAGGTGCAGGTGCACCAGCGCACGCAACGGCAAAGGACAAGACGACAACAGATGCCACAAGAAGACCACATCGCAGTTCTCGATGCAAATTCACCTTTCACCTCCTGGAAACGATCGATCCATTCATCTTTCGACTGGTCCCGCTGCCGGCTTCAAACAGTCGCACGGGTGAGCCCCGAAGACATGTCAATCTTATACCAATTGCCCCTCCACAGGCCCTATACTCTTCGGGGGGGGAGCGGTGCCTGAAGTCCTTCGGCGGAAGGACTTCAGCCTGCGTGAGGCGGGGAAATATAGGACTCGTGCATGACCAACTGGAATAACTAGGACTTCTTCGTGAATCTCACGCAACATTGCGGATTCCCAACGGAGGGGGATAGAAAACGCCGATCTGGTGCTGCCTTTCCTTTGCGACAAGGCAAGCGCTGCGAAGCGCAACGACCTATCTTACTGCGAGGAGCGTATGTGATCCAACGGCAATATAGCACTGAGCTAACTGCTTGTCAACACGCAACAGTTCGGGGGATTCGAAGCAAATCATGGGGTTAATTTTCAACCCCACCAGCCGGCGATAGGGTGGACAGATTGTTAGGTTAAGAAAAGAGTGGGTAGCGGCCCTTTCCTTGCCGTACTGATCGTTAGAACCAGCCAGTACGAATCGAAAGGAGAACCCACCTTGACAGCAAGCTCAAGCACCCACTCAAACCCTTCCCCTGCAAGTTACGAGCCAGCCTTGGCCCATCACGATGGGTTGGTCCACCTCGTCATCCGCCACCAATATAGAGGCTGCCTACCCTACGCTGAGTTGCTTCAGGCCGGTCGCAATGGCCTTTGGCACGCCCTCCAGCACTTCGACCCCAACCGTAGTAACGCATTCTCCACTTACGCTTGGCCCAGCATCGCTCACCAGGTCTGGCACGATGTAGCCCAGGCCAACTCTCCACCACAAGAAGTCCTCACTCCCAACCCGCCCCTACCCCCTCCGGATCTCGATGACCTCACCCAGCGCAGCCAAGTTTATGATTGCCTGCGGCGCCTCGTCGATAAGCTCCCGGCCCAATTGTACGAGGTCATAGTTCTCTGCTACGGTCTCTATGACCATCCGCCGCACTCCCTACGGCAACTGGGGCGTAAACTCGGCATCTCCCACGAGATGACTCGCCAACGCCTGCTCGCTGCTCTCGTCCATCTACGCCACCCTGCCAACTCCTTACCTTTACGCCAACTCCTAAACCGCAACACGATCACCGATTACGAGTACGCCGACGAATTGGCCCAGTCCTTCCTGCACCGACGAGGAGGCCGAAATGGTCGCTGAACTCACCGCTAGCCAGCAACGCTCTATGGACCCTGCTATTGTCGCTTCGCTCTCTTTCCCGGCCCTCTTGGACAAACTTCCCCTATCCTTATCTGTCCCTGCCGATACTCCCCCTTCCCCCAAACCCCACTACCGCTCCCAATACACCGATCTGGGGTACGAAGGCCTCCTTGATCCCGCTGCCTGGGCCAGCTTGTCCCTGTTTGATCTCGCCCTGCGGCTCATCGATTTCAGTTCCCTCGAAGCGGTACTGGCTCAGATGGTCTATACAACCTCCGCCAGAGGCCACGTGCCTTTCCACCCGGTATATCAATGTTTCTGCTGCACTCATGGTACACTCTCAACAAATGGCGTCGTACCCAGGCGCTGTGCAATCTCGCTGCTGCCCGCTACGCTGACTATCGGGAGCGTTTCGGCTTCATAAAGGGGGTCTATCCCACTGAAGGCGGCCTGCGCGACTTCGAGACCAGGCTCGGCTCCACAGACGGCAACAATCTGATCGCCCAAACGGTCGAACTGGCTCGCTGCACGAGAATCATTTCCGAGCAGGCTATCCAGGACGGCATCCTTAGCACCGACGGGATGATCCACGACGCGGCCTCTAGAATGCGCTGCAGTTCGGTAGATGATGCTTGCTACCAGCCCGCTCCGAGAAAGTGCAGGGCCAAAGAAGAGAAGGGCCGCAAGGGCTGTGATTGCATGGAGATGGTCTGTGCCGAAGTTTGCAAACATGCTACCCCGCGTGATCCCAAGGCTCGCTTCATCGTCTACGAAGGGCACAACCAAAGTGACAGCCCTAATGCGCCGTCCGACCATTCAGGGAAGAACAAATTCCAGCAGGGTGAGCCTCGCTACGGCTACCGCACTCCAGTTGTGCGGTTGATAGACCGGGTTCGGCGGGACAGCTTCGTGTTGGCGCACACTCTGCTTGGCGCCAATGCCCCGGAAGACAAGGCGGTCACGAAGTTGATGGAGGAAGGGGTAGCTCGATTCAACTGGGTACGTTGGCAGTTCGCGGTGGCGGATGCCGGCGAAGGCAGAGAACCTTTCCTAAGCACCGCCTATGCATTAGGATTGCGCCGCGTGGTTGGGTTGCGAAGAGTGCCCGGGGATGCCGACGTCCAGCAATGGGCCATTCGTGGCTATGATGACAAGGGTATCCCCGTCTGTCTCCACGGATGCAGGTTGCATCCTAACGGCTGGGATAGAGAGCGGCGGCGCTACAAATGGTGTTGTCGACGCACTTGTGAGCGTGAGACAGAGCGTCCGGCACCGGATTGCCCGCACCGCTTTGACGGAGACAAACACGGACTGGTTAAAGACGTAGGCCAGAGCTTCCCCGACGGCAGCACTCGGTTAGTCCGAGATGTTCCCTACGGTTCGCCCTTCGCCAAGAAGCTATACGCTCGTGGGCGTAACGCAGCGGAGGAGCGTAACTCCGAATTCGAGGATTTGGGATTGAAGCGAATGCCGGTGTACGGTTGGGAACGGGTACAGGCGATGGCGACGGTAGTGGATGTGTGGGTGAACCTCAAGACGATTGTATGCCTGATTCGGGAAGCGACCTTAGCGGCGAACGGGCTATCGCCGCCATAAGACAAGCTTTCTCCTGCCCATGCACTCGTGTACAGGAAATACGTCTGTCAAGCCGCTCTGTGGACCCTGTAAACGTAGAGGTCAGAGTCGGTGCGGGAAGGTGTGCCCGTGAAACAGCGGACAAACCATCAGCAAAGAGAATTAAGCGGCAGTCGACTATGACAAGCCTGCTACACCAGATCAATAGCTACAGGCTGGCAAAGAACTTGGATTTGCTTCGAATAAAAACAATCTTGCAATCATGGGCTAGACAGGCATCACGTCCACGATGCAGCTACCACGGTCAGCAGCCATCTAAATAGTATTGAGATGTTCCCTGTATTTGCTTCGAATGCCCGTTCGCGCAACAGTTGGCATCACAGGGGTCTCGAAGCTGGCACATGTCTTGCTGCCCTCCTTGAAGCTGACAGATCCAGAAGCGCCGAAGCTTTTCTGGGTTCTGCGGTCTTATAAGTGGATAGGGAGGGGATGGTACATGCGCATCAATCTCGGAGTTCCGGTTTATCTTTCAGACGGCCAGAAAGGGACGGTAATAGACCGCGTAATCGTCGATCCCAAGCTGTGGGAAGTCACCCACCTCGTCGTCGGAAAAGGCGTAGACCTTGCCGAACCCAAGCTCGTCCCGCTCAATGAGGTTCAGAGCTGGTCAAACGATCGAGTGAATCTACGACTGACACTCCAACAACTGGCCAATATGCCCGCGTATGTCGAACAACAGTACTGCAAGCCCTGCGTCCTGCTAGGTTCGGCTAAGGAGCCCGGCAAAGGGAAGGTTCCGACGACCGATATCTTCACCCAGGAAGGATTTCCTTACGGCCCGAGCACTATCCCACATAAGTCAAAACCGATGAAAACGCACGAGGCCAGGCATGCGCAGCCAGAAGTTGGCGAGGGGTACGTCGGCCCAATTGAGCTGCAAAACGGCGCGCAAGTGGAAGCTGTGGATGGCCCCGTTGGGACCCTGGACCAGTTGCTGTTAGACACTTACATAGGTAGGGTCACTTACATAGTGGTCAGCGCGCCTGGCCTGCGGGACCACGAGTTGCGAATCCCGGTCGAGTGGGTAGGATATCTGGAGCCCACACGCATTCGCCTTGCGGCGACAAAGCAGCATTTGAAGGACCTGGTTGGCCCACCGGCAGGTAACTACTTGTCAGTAAAAGGCAACGGGTAAGTGAAGCCTGATACCAATATTACCAATAGCCCCTGGATAGGCCCTATATTCTCCGGGGGCGGGGCCTGAAGTCCTTCGGCGGAAGGACTTCAGCCTGCGTGGGGCGGGGAATTATAGGGCTCGTCTATGACCAATTGGAATGAGCCCTTTTCTTCAAGGTGCGCGCCAGCTACCTCGGCGCCTGATATTTCCCAATCACCTGGTTGGCAGAATCGAGCAGAGATGGATCGAAGAGTTGTTTCGTGCTCACGGCCTTCTCAAGGCCGCCGTATTCGACCAGGTAGTTCTGATAATTCTCGAGGAAGCGGACGTTGACGTAGCCATTTGGATCAGCCTGCAGCACTCCCAATCGTGCTATCAGAGACTTGTCCTTTGCCGTGGTATACCTGGAAATGATGTCGATCACTTCGTCCTTGCCCTTGCCGAAATACATAGCGTCGTGGTAAGCACGAAATCCTTTCAAGTAACCAACCACAAACCGCTTAGCCACCTCCGGCTTTTCTGTCACGAATTTCGGAGATGCCATTATGATGCTTGTTACCAGGCCGGGATAAAGCTCGTCGGTTCCGGCAAACCAGGCGACCAGCCCATTCTCTACAGCCTGCGTCGCAAACGGCTCCGCCGGAAGGCCCGCGTCTATGGCCTTGTTGGCAAAGGCGATCATCTGGTCCGGCATCGAAAGCAGCTTAACGTCATCGGCCACGAATTTGCGGGCCTCAGCCTTGGTGAACCCGCCCTTTTCTATCAAGGTGCGATACAATCCAAAAGCAGGGGGCAGCAGCCCTCCGGCGGCGTTGTCCGCGAGAATCAATCCTTTCAGGTCAGCCCACTGGCGCACTCGGCCGCTATCCACGAGGTCCTTTCTTACCATTAAGCCTCCAGCCGCCTTGCCGCCGGGCGGTGGTGGCACGTTGTATGTCTGCCCGCCACTTGACACTATCCTGATGTCTACGCCCCGCGCGATTGCATTGAATAATCCCGCGCTCGGTGCACCCCTGCCGATATCCAACTGGCCCGTGCCCAGGGCCGGTATCATGTCAGCGCCGCTCTTGAACGAAACGAGCTCGACTTCGAGCCCGAGTTCCTTGAAGAAGCCTTTATCGATCCCTACGAACAGGCCGGCTCCCGATAGTGTGCTCAGTTCTCCAACCTTGACGCTGACTGGTGGTGCCAATGGCACTAGCGAAGCCTGGGGAGTAGTCGCGGGCTTGGCCGCCGGCGAAGCAGCAGGCTTAGTCGCCTCGCCCGCGGGCTTCTCCGGCGCTTTTGTGGCAGCAGGCGCAGGAGCCTTGGTTGGTTCTGATGCCTTGGTCGGCGCGGCCGGTGCTTTTGTCGGCGTCGGCGTGGCTGCTGGCGTGCACGCGGACACTACAAGAGAGATCGATACGAGAGCCACCAATGTCAATCCAAGAAAGCCTTTCACCTTGCGCCTCCTTTGCTCTTGGGACGTGAGATTCCCCTGAAGTGCGGTTATCATAGTCCCTTGTGCCCCCACTTCTATATCTAGGGCAATAACAACGCCAAAGACAGGGGCAACATTCGCTCCCATTTTCGACTGCCGTTGCTTCAACAGCCTTCACCTACCCTCTTTGCTGGCTATGCCAGCGTACGCATCAGAGCGCCGTAGCCTGGGATGTCATCCCGAATGTTCATCAGCTTGAGCGCATGCCAGGTGGTAGATTGGCTGGAGGAAATGACGGTACATCCAAGCTCTCTCTCCAGAAGCTCAATATAATCGATAGTCGGCCATCGGGGGCAATGAACAAAGACCGTGTCCGCCTTTGTGTCCGCTTCGAAGTATAGCCTCTTGGCTAGCCGGTAGGCGGCGTGGTCTTGAAGGTGAGCTATATCGGCGTTCCGTTTGACCCCCAGGCCTCCCAGGTTCACCACCTCAAAACCGTATCCTTCAAGAAAGCTCTTCATGTTTTGACCGAGCCAGTCTTCGAAAGGCGTGGCAAATATCAGCTTCCTGGCCTCCATAGTCCGAAGCGCGTCAATCACCGCCATAATTGTGGACGACACCCGAGCTTTCACCTTTTGCTGGATCCTGGCGCAGGTCTCGGCCTCACTTCCCACGCCTTGAGTAGTGAACAGAGGGGCGCCGCCGATCATTATCGCGTCGACACCGCTCTCGTCCAAATCCGTAGCGACCTCCTCGATTGTGGCAGTCTGCCGTTCGATATTTTCCCGGTCCAGTTGGCGAATCGTGCCGGGGCTATGGCGAATAAGCACCCCCTTTGGGGCCATCTGATAGAATTCGTAAACAAGTTCGGCCCCCGCCGCCGGACCAACATAACCAAGAATGCCTCGCCAACCGTACATCTTCATTACCTCCGCCAAACCACTCAATATTCGTAAAGCTTCTTAATGAACCCGCTTTCGTCCAGTTCCTTCACCACGCTGTTGTCGATGTAGGTTTCTGGCTTGACATCCTTCGCCTTCGGGTTGGACGAGGCCGCCTCATCCAGGACGGTGCCTATGGCCTCGACGGACGGGTAAGGCGCCTTGGGGATGAGCTTGGTCACGTAGAAATCATAACCCTCTTCCAGCGCTTCCTTGTCCTCGGTGCCGCTATACTTGCTGATCACCTTTATTGCGAAATCTTTGTCCTTCTTGCCAGCCGCGATGCCTTCCACGATGGCCTTCATAAAGCTTCTCACCGTGTCAAGGTTGCTAGACATATACTGCTTGCTCACAACTGCCGAGGCCATCGGGTAGGCCACCCCCATGTCGGCGAGGCTGATCAGCTCGATCATCCCCGCTTTCTTTGCTACCAGGGTGTTTGGCGGTCCGAAGATTCCGGCGTGTACGCCACCCGTTTGAATGGCGCCGAGCGTCTCCGGCGTGCCGCCCGTCTGTACGATGGCAACGTCTTTGTCCGGCTCCAGCCCGTACTTCTTGAGCGCCAAGCGAGCGGCGAAATCGGTGGTCGCACCGAACCTGCTGATACCCAGCTTCTTGCCCTTGAGGTCTTCGACGCGCTTTATTTCAGGCCGCGCGTACACAAAGAGCCCGAGCACATCGACCATTCCGGCAATCAACACTAGGTCAGCTCCGCTGAGATTCACGTTCACGAGGGCGCTGCCGCCCATCAACGCCAAACGCACATCTCCGGACATCAAGGCCGCCGTTATCGTAGTTGACGAGGCGACAAACGGTACCTCGACGTCGAGGCCGTACTTCTCGAAAAGCCCCTTTTCTTTGGTCAGCCAGGGTGCGGCAAACATTGCCGCCGTGGAGGCATAAGGCACCTGGAGCTTGATAGGCGCCTTCACCGCTTCGGCCGCAGGTTTGGTCGCTGTGGCCGCGGCCTTAGCCTCTTTCGGCGCTGGCTTTGCTTCCGGTTTGGCTTCGTTGGCCGGCGCAGCCTTTGCCGCCTGAGTTGGCGTAGGCGTTGGGGATGCTGGCTGGCTACAGCCGACTACCAGTGCAATCAGGACGATGCCAGTGACGAGAATACATAACTTGCCCTTCGACCGTTTGGAAAGCTTAAACACGACGATCCTCCTTCGCGTGAGCGGCCTCTGTTCGACCGTCTCAGTCTTCAACGGTGAGCTTAAATGGTCCGCCAAGAATGATAGAGTGAGTAGTGCTGTTGGCGATGACAGGGTCGCTGCACGCCTAGCACCATGTTTCTCTAGTAGAGGACAATGAGGGGTCCTTTATGAATTCTACGCCACAGTGCGGATTCCCAAACGCTGGGGGCACAAGATAGCACGACGTCGTGTTGTCTTCCCGTACGATGAAGCAAGCGCTACGATGCGGAGCGAACGACAGATTGCAGAGAAAGAATGTAGCTCAAGGTGAATTTAGCACCTGGACGGGCGCTTGTCAACATGTACTGTGATCCTGGTGATCCTGTACTGTGATCCACAATTTCGGGTAAACGAAAAGCCCCGCCAAATCGACAGGGCTCTTGATGGTGTTCCACTCGCCGTTGATTCTGTGCTGCATCTGATTGCAAGTGAGCACCACTATCCAAGTTATTGGGAATACCGGTGCCTTGATGCAAAGAGCCGTGCCTTTCGATAGGGGTTGGTGGGTGTGAGGCGGATCTTGAATCCTTGCCATTCCATGTTCGGTGTTCCTGTCATGATACAGCATGTCAAGCTTTATCCTTGCCTAAGTTGTAAATTCGTGTTCCTATTCGTACACACTTGTGATATAGCGCCGGGCAAGGATGTGATTCACTTGTGCCGAGAGCAAGAGAAGTGGCTTTCTGTAGCGGAGGCGGCGGAGTACCTTGGCGTGACACCGCGAGCGATCCGGAAGTATATCCAGCAAGGCAAGCTGCGTGCCTTCAAATCACCTGTGGGCGGCCGCACCCTATTTCGTCCAGATGACCTGGAGGCCTTCAGGCAACCGCGCCCGTACGACCGGCGTCAGGAAGAGGCCAGTTAAGACCGTGAGCCCGAGGCTACCGAGGGTCACGGCGGTGGAGCTGCTGCGTGCCTTGCACCACGACGGCCAGCGGCCGGTGCGCCAGAGTGGCAGCCACGTGGTTCTGAGGCACCCCCCGAAAAGCCGGGGCGCGTGGTCCTGGCCAACCATCCGCGGATAGTCCTGGCACCCAAGACGCTGGAGTCGATACTCGACGATGCCGGCCTCACCGCTGACGAGCTGCGCCAGCCGCTTTGATTGGAGGATTCCGTGAAAGAGAGAGCTTATTCCATCATCCTTTTCCGCGACCCTGGCGAGGGCACTTATACCGTGAAAGTGCCAGCCCTGCCCGGTCTGACGACGCAAGGCAATACCCTCGAAGAGGCGATTGCGATGGCCAAGGATGCCATCAAGCTTTACCTGGAGGACTTGATCCCCCTTGATCCCCCTTGATCCTCAATGGCGAGCCAGTGCCGGAGGAAGACGAGCCGCCCGAGGCACTCCGTGTAATACTCTTTCTCGTTGATGATTTCGCAAAATACACAGCTCGGCAGGATGGTAGGGGCTCGGCAGGCTGGTAGGGGTCCTTCAGCGGAAGGAGTAGTCGCCCTCCTTGGGGGGAACGACCTACCTATTCGCGAAACGACCTTCGTGAAAGAGTATAAGGGTGGCGGCTTAGGCGCTGATTCTCGAATTCCACGCCACTGCCCTGCTCAAGGCGGGCACACCCTCAAGGTAGTACAGGAACGACTAGGCACGCGATGATCTCGGTCACACTGGACACTTACAGCCACCTACGACCAGGGCTCCAGGAGCAAGCGGCACGGGCCTTTGCGGCCACGACGAAGGCCGCGAGGCGAAGGGTTTGAAAGAATGTCGGCAGTCTGTCGGCAACCTTTGGAGGGGACAAATCACCGCATGTCTTTGTCAATCCGGTATGGCCCACTTTGATAATCGGGAATGGCCCACCCCCTGGGGGTATCTTAACCTAACACTAGGTCAAGTGGTCTACCGTCTGGCCGGGATTTAGCTGGCTCTGTTGATCTGGCTCTGGTATGCTCGGTAGGTCGGCTCACTCCTTTCCCTTCCTCCTCTGTAAGGTCCGTCGGAAGCGATATGATTCGGTGCCAGTTTCGATGATGTGCGCCCGATCCGTGATGCGATCCAAGAGGGCTTTGCACAGCCGGGCATTCGGGATCACCTGGGTCCATTCCGAGAATGGCAGATTGGTCGTCAGGATTATGGCCGCCTTTTCGGACCGGTCAGCGATCACCTGAAAGAGTAACTCCGCCCCTACATCCGCGAGGGGTACATAGCCAACCTCGTCGATGGCGATGAGCTCGTACCGCTCCCAGCGGGCCAACACACGGCGCAACTGTGACTGTGCCTTGGCCTCAACCAACTCGTTGACCAAACCCGCCGCCGTGGTAAAGCGTACTCGCCGTTTCTGGCGGCAGGCCGCTACGCACAGCCCTGTCAACAGATGCGTCTTACCAGTGCCACACTCCCCGATGAATACCACTGGCTCGGCTCGTTCGATGTATCCTCCCTCGGCTAGTTCCCGTATCCTGGTTGCTGAGATCACCGACGCCTGGTGGAAATCAAACTCCTCTAGCGTCTTGATCTTCGGCAGATGCGCCTCCTGGATTCGCCGCATAATCGTTTTCTGCTCCCGCTCGTCTAGCTCAGCCGTAAGCAACGCATCGAGATAATCAAGGTATCCCTGGTGCTCGCGCTCGGCCTGTTCCGCCAGCCGAGCGCACCCGCCACCAACCGTCGGCAGATGAAGCAGCTTGCAGTGTTGTTTGATGGCGTTTTCTTGCAGTGAAACTCGCCCCTCGCTCATCTTGCCTTCCCCCCGACCAGGAGCTGATCGTAATCACTAACCAGCGGTAACGGACGCTCATAGACCGCTAAGTCGCCAACGGCTATGGGTGGGGCAGAGGCGCGTTCGAGCTGGTGGGCCGTTAGCAGATAGCGCACCGTGGAGCTGTCCCCACAGCCAAGGGCCAGCGCTCCTTCTATGGCCACACGTAGCTTATCCTGACCATTGGTACGACCCAACTGCAGCAACTCGATCAACTCCTTTGTTCCCTTCTGACGACCGTACCTGTCGATGAGACCTTGCCAGAACCTATCGTAGCTGGCTGGCCAACGCCCAAGTTGGCGCCACTGGGCCAGGGGTTTGCTGCCGATTAGTGCCCCTGGTTTATGCTCCAAGACGTCGAGGTAGTGTTCTAACTCCAACCTTTCCTGATGGCGGCCATAGCAGCGCTCGTGCGTCGCTACCAGGCTTCCTTCGTGCCAGACTTCCACCGCCGTCGGCGTGATCTTCGCCTGCACGGTTGTGCCAGCCGCGACAGGGGTCGAGTAGGAGTTCGTCTTAACCTTGACGCAGCCAAGACTATTGACCGTGGGGAAACTCACCTCCACGATCTCGAAGTCCTCGCTGGCGGGCGGCAACAGATACGCCCGCTCGAGCAGCATCGCGTTACCCACTGTCTGATCGTGGCCGGCTATCACGCGCCGCTCGTCGTCGTGACAGGCTTTCAGGAGTTGGGCATTGAGATCGGCCAGGTCGTTTGCTTTGGGAACTGGTACCCAGTGGTTGCGACGGAATCTACCCACCTCGTTTTCCACTCCGCCTTTCTCGTGTGGCTCGCCCGGGTTACAGAACTCGGACTGAAACTTCCAGTGAGAGCGAAAGGCGATGAAACGGGCAGTCTCTTCTCGTTGGAAGCCTCGTAGGATACGCTTTACCGCCTCCGGCAGGTTATCGTAGCGGAGCCGATAGAAGACACCCCCGAAATGATGAAAGGCTAACTGGTGAGCTTCCAGGAAGGCCTGCTGCGTAGGCCGATGATAGGCGCGATGGAAAGCACCACCACTGGCCATGCTACGGAAGACGAAAACGTACAACTTGACCCGTTCGTCGCCGAGATCGGCCTCGGCTTCGTACCAGTCAATTTGTGCTTCCTGGCCCCAAGCGTGGCTCTGGGGCACGAATGTCTCACGCGCCAAAAGACCCAGGGCGCGCTTTCGCTCCCGGACATACTGGCGCACTGTCGATTCCGCTACGTGAACGTCTTTGCACTCCTCGCCTATCCGAACGTATATCCGGTGTGCCGTGTGCCTTTGCTTGCGCGGCGCCTTCCGATCGCCCTCAAGGATAGCGTCGATGAAGTCCACTGCTGGCCCCAACACGGGACGAGGACGCACTACCGCTTGTTTTTCCTTCGGTACTGCGCTGTCAATCGCCTCCCGCACCATACGCCGATGAATGCCAAACTTGCGAGAAACGCCTTGAATTGTCCCCACCCCAAACTCGTATTCTCGTCTGATCGCTTCGAATAGCTCCACGTTCGCTCTTCTCCTTCGCATCGGTCCCCCATTGTGCTTTGCTGACACAAAGGGTACCACTTTTCTTCATCGAAGGTGGGCCATTCCCGGCCATCGAAGTGGGCCAAAGTAGAGTATCAAAAACATACTGGCGGGCTATCGAACACTTGGCAACGTGGGAGACCAGGAATATAATGTTTGAGCCATCTGATCGTGGATTGGACCTGCAAGGTGATCGAAAGGCACTTCGAGCTTCGGTATGTCTCAGTCGATTTCGAGCACCGCAAATTGCCTAACGCCGGCAGGTACTTCGACCTCTACAGAATCGCCAATCTTCTTGCCCAATAGAGCGCTGCCAACTGGTGACTGGTTCGAGATTCGCCCTGCCCTGGCATCTGCTTCCGCGGAGCCCACGATGGTGAAAACCTCTTCTTCGCTATCTTCATTCCGAACACGAACGCGCGAACCCACTCGCACAGCCTCTGGCTTAGCGCTTCCCGCCAGCTCCTCGATGATCGATGCCTCAGACAGCGTCTTCTCGATTGTGCGGATCCGACCCTCGACAAAGGCCTGGGCGTTCTTGGCCTCCAGGTATTCGGGGCTATCCCATCCATCGCTTAACTGTCGCGCCAGGTGAAGCTGCTCTGCGACCTCCTTACGGCGTACGTTTCGCAAGGACTCCAGTTCCTTCAGCAGTTTCTGCCTCCCCTCGTGAGTCATCAACCTCGAGTCCTGCAAGGTTATCACCCCCTACTTAGCGCTCTCGATTTCCAGATCTGCACAAACGATCGCCGATAACAAACAAGACCAGCGGCTAAACCTCTGGTCCCGAAAAACCCCGACAACCGCCAAACACCCGCTGCAAGTGGATTCACAGCTACCTAAGTTCGACCTGATTGAGGGTATCAACACTATTCACGAAAACTAGCTTCTCTGGAAAAGCATAACAGATAGGCGTGCGAACTGTCAAGCCTCATTGGCGGCGGTTCTTATTGCCAGTCTCCCCCAAAGAGAAATGGCAAGAGGATGCCGCCTCTTTCCCGACAGCGCTCCATCTGATCCTCACGACTAGACGATCAGAAAGGGCACAGAAGCGGCATCCCCCGGGTTAATCACATTAGGACTTCTCGGTATGCTTCCTAGCGCGACCGCCCTTCTTGCCAATCCTCGAGTAGTACTCTTGACCGTGTCGCTCTTTGACGGTCTCACCGCCTCGGCGACCGATCTCGGCGTAGAACTCGCGACCGTGCTTGGCCTTCAGGGCTTCCCCACCCTTCTTGCCAATCTCGGCGTAGAACTCGCGTCCCCGCTGCTCGGCCACGGTTTCGCCACCCTTCTTCCCGATCTTCGAGTAGAACTCGGGGCCGTACCGCTCTTTGACAGTCTCGCCGCCTTTTCTACCGGCCTCGCGGACCGTCATCTCCTTCTTCTCATCAGGAGCCATCTTCCTCCACCCCCTTCCCAGTTTGGAATGGGAAGTTAGTTATGATAGATAGGTGCTCGTTTTGCCCCTATCTTCACCATTCGCATC
The DNA here is from genome assembly GCA_016189905.1 of Chloroflexota bacterium. Classification (GTDB taxonomy): domain Bacteria; phylum Chloroflexota; class UBA6077; order FW602-bin22; family JACPRP01; genus JACPRP01. The sequence continues at coordinate 58,317 of JACPRP010000014.1, forward strand.
CGAAACCAGTCTTCCTGCCTGCTCTATCTCTCAGCGCTCTACTTTGTCCACAGGGTCACTGGAAACGGAGCGTCCGCTTCTCTGTCCTTAGTGTAGCACAAAGCGGTGGTTATGTCAACAAGTCTACTCGCCTTCGTATTGACAGTGCCAACGTTGCGGTATACTATATACGCACGGGCAACAGCGCAGCCCATCTCCTGTCGTTCCGCTCTGAGTTCTATCTATCATTCTTTGCGTGCTATGCACAAGGCGGTGGCCGTTGACGAACCGGTCGGTTAGAAGACCAGCAGTAGCTGGCGCGTTTTACGCCAACTCAGAGTCAAAGCTTCGCGCACAAGTCGAATGGTGCTTCAGACATCCTTTCGGACCAGGCGCGTTGCCCATTCTCGGCAACGATCTCGGCAACGATGTCGATAGTCCACGTAAGCTGCGGGCACTGGTCAATCCTCACGCCGGATACCTGTACTCAGGGCCAGTCGCGGCCCACGGGTTTCAAGAGGCGGCGCGGGATGGCAAGCCAGATGTGGTCGTGATCGTTGGCCCAAACCACCGAGGCATCGGGGCTCCGATTGCCATCGGGCGATCTGATGCTTGGCAGACGCCGCTCGGCGAGGTGGCGCTCGACGTCGAGCTGGGCACGCACATCATGGGTGCGACGCCCGGCGCCCAGTTTGACGATCTTGCCCACAAGATGGAGCATTCTGTCGAGCTCCAGTTACCGTTTCTCCAGTATCTGTTCGGCGACGCGTTCCGCATCGTTCCCGTCGTTGTCCTGACGCAGAATCTAGTGGCCTGCGCTGCGCTTGGGCACGCCATAGCTTCCGCGGCGTCTGGAAGGAACGTTCTCATCATTGCCACCACTGATTTCACCCACTATGAGACCAACGACATCGCTGCCTACAAAGACCACATCGCCCTCGAGTGTATACTACACATGCAGGGCCAGCGGCTTTTCGAGGCCATTTGCGACCACTCCATCTCGATGTGCGGACCTGGACCAGTCGCGGCCGCGATCGCGGCGTGCGAACAAATGGGTGCGACCGGCGGGACATTGCTGCGGTATGCGACTTCCGGCGACGTAACTGACAGTGTTGGCCCTGTGGTGGGCTACGCCTCCGTGAAGCTCGAATGAAAGCGGACTTCTGGGGAAACTGCTCTACCTGTTATTGTAGCGACTCTCTGACTGCTCAACCTCCTGCCTGGAGCAGGCCAGCTCGATGGCATCGCGGTCGGCGCTCTTGATCCAGGTGACCGGGACGGTGACGTCTTTGGTCAGCAAAGTACCCTTACGTACGATGAACGCGGTGACACGTCCGGTCTCAGAATCGACAACCACCTCGTCCACTATGCCGATCTTACCATCAACGCATCGCACGTCAGTTCCCTCGGTGATGTCGACCGCTTCCTCAGGGATGTGGCGCTCTTCGTGCATTATTACTGGAGCATACACGTACGCGAGTGGCCAGAGAACGCTGCCAGGCACATAGGGGCCGATTGGGGCCGCCTGGGGAGGCGCCATGTACTCTTCTTCAGAGAAGTCAGGCATGCTTTCGATCTCGGCAACCGTGACCCCTAGAATGACGTGTCGCTTGGTCGTGCGGTCTATCGCTTCGACTGGCACCACGATATCTCTCGTCAGGACACGTCCTTTATGAATGACAATGTGAGTGACTTCTAGGCTGCGCGGCACCATAACCACTCGGTCAATCTTGCCGACGTGGTGTCCGTCTTTCGTGATTACCTCCGACTCGATGTCGATGCGCAAGCCGCCTTGTCTGCCTCGCACAGCTACCCCTGCTATTTCTGCCCATCAGTAAGCGACGAGATCTCGAACCTTGCCGAGATGATAGTCATCTAGCCCAAACTCTCTCAGACGCTCCAGATTCCCTGTGCGCAGCGCTTCCAATTCGTCTTCGCTCAACGTGTACCGCTGCAACACTTCTTGCGGCCATTCCAATAGCTCGATCCAGATATTGGAGTTACTAGCAGCGTCGTCGATAATCCTGTTCAACTCGAGGAGGCTCATAATCAGACTCCCTTTCATCTGAGGCTTATTGATCGTGGCAACCTCCGTTTGCGCCACCACCGGCTGCATCCGCAATTCCTGTACCATTCACAGCCGTTTAATGCCTGAGCCTCTTCATTCGAGCCCTCGCCAGAAAGTTCCTCACCTCTTCGTCGCTGGTCTGCTCGAAGTGCCTGTACCAGGCGCCCACCGCGAAGAATGGCTCGGGGGTCTCAAGGCAGATGACTTCGTCCGCCTCATCCCTTATCTGCTCCAGCACGTCTGGCGGCGCAACGGGCACTCCAACGACGACTTTCTTCGGCTGCTCGGCCTTAATGGCGAGAATCGAAGCTCTGATCGTAAAACCGGTGGCTATCCCGTCGTCGACGATAATGGCGATCCTATCCCTCACACTCGGCAGTCTCCTTCCCCCCCGATACAATTGCACTCGCCTCTCGATCTCCTCCCTTTGTTTGCGAATCTCCTCGTCTATATACTGCTGCGAGATACCGTACAAACGAATTTCTTCCTGGTTCAGTTGGACATCGCCTGTTTCGGCGACGGCACCGATGGCGTACTCAGGATTGCCCGGCGCGCCAACTTTTCTGGTTATGATAACGTCCAGCGGCAGATCAAGCCTCATCGCCACCTCGTAGCCGATGACCACCCCGCCTCTGGGCAAGGCCAGAACGATCGCGTTTTTCCCCCGATAAATCTCCAGTGCTTGCGCCAGTTTCTTACCCGCGTCGTACCTGTCCTCGAACAGCATGTCCCCGATCTCTCGTGCTTCCACCACAGCTTAACACCATCCTAATGTTTGATCGATCTGCCGGACAGTGGCCGCAGAAAATGTGCCAGTAACTTCAGTGCAAGCCGTCTTTCCCGGGGTCGTCGACACCGCGCTGCAATAGCGTTCCTAGCTCTCCTATTACGATGTCTACCGAGATATCTTCGACGCAAGATCGCACATCAGGAAAAACACAAACGCCGCTTTGCCAGCAGCTTTGCTCGACGAGATTGAGGGGCCGCCGCTCGGCGCAGACCCGCGATGATCGCAGGTTAATGCTAGGGCTCCGCAATCGTAAGCGATCGGCCCAGGTAGGTCCGAACATCACGATAGCGGGGGGGCCTGCCGCGGCGGCGATTCGCGCCGCGACGGTGTCGGCCGATACGAAAATGGCGGACTGGGCAACAAGAGCCACAAACTTCCTCAAGGCTATCTTTGGCAGCGTCATAGCATCTCCCCCAATGTGGAGTGCAATCTCTTCTGTCTGGCGAATGTCTTCACGCGCTGCCACGATGACGCTGAGCCCAGCTTCCTTGGTAAGCCATTTGCCCAGTTCGACGAATCGTTCTGACGGCCACACGTTGATGGCCATCTCCGCTTCCGGATAAAGTATTACAATATCGCCGCGCTTTGGCAAATTATTTCGTAGCCAGACCTTCGCCCATTGCTGCTCGTCATCCGAGAGCGCTATACGCCCCGGCAAGTCGTGGAAACTGGGATCGACCAGTCCCTCGCCTACGAGGGTCGACACAAATATCTGCTCGACACGTTGGTTCTCAGCCTGACCATTAGCCAAGGAACTCCCTCCCGAAAGGCGCCACAGGCTCGATATCTTTCGCTTCACGTTGCTGTTCTCGACGATCCGGTCGATCCCGCCACGCCGCGTATCGGACACAACGACGTCGAAAACCTCGTTCTCCAGCACTTGGCGCAAGTAGTCAGCCTGCGTGCTATAGTCCCCTGGCATCCCCTCTGACGGTGCTACCAGCACCCGTGACACCAGCGAGTCTTTCTCCAGCAACTCGGCATTTGAAGCGAATGTTAGGACGGTCAGACGCGTATCGCCGTGTGAGTTGGCAATTGCGTGGATTGCTGGCAGCGCAAGCAGCATTTCGTCTACGCCGCCAAGCAGCTCCACAAACAGGATGTTCTGGATAGCTTCGGACACAGGCGTGGCCCCCTCAGGGAGTTCGCAATTCCATTTTACTACCGAATCCGTTAGCAGGCAAGCACCCGTTAAGCAAGGGGAAGGTCGCCAGATCGGGACCCCGAAGGAGGGGAGGAAGCTGTCTCATTATCAAGATCAAGCATAACCTGAAGCCTAACCCGAGGCATAACCTGATCAGGGCTGCACCCGTTGCCAGGGCATTTCGTCGAAAACCGATCCGATGCACTCGAGGAGATGATCGAGGTCAAAGGGCTTTGCCAGGTAGCCGTAAGCGCCGATCTCGGTGCTTGTCTTTCTTGCGTCGACGCTGGCGCTCATCACGATTATCGCCATGTCGTGTTCTCCGACACCGCGTACCTGCCGGCTGAACTCCCAGCCGCCCATCACTGGCATCACCATGTCCAGTAGAACAACCTGAGGCTGGTGCTGCCGAACCATTTCCAGGGCCTCTTTACCGTTCCTGGCGGCAACCGTCGAATAGCCCTCAGATTCCAAAAGCAACTTAACAAACCCAACGATGTTGGGGTCGTCGTCTACTATCAATACTTTCCCGGCCATGTCCACCCCTCCCGTCTTCGCTAATTCGTGCCTGTCACGCCAACGCACTCAAGCGACCGTCACCTGACAGGTCGAACACGACAAAGTTCTCCTGCGGGACAGAAAAGCCACAACTGGAAACTTCTTGGGTCATTTCGACGATCTGTCAGGGGTACGGTCAAGACTATCCAATAACAGGATACCACTGGAGCGCCATTTTGTCTAGGGGCTGAGAGGCCCAATAAATCGCCGTGTTTTTTTTAGCACTTCGTCGATATCGAACGGCTTGAGCAGGATATCACAACCGCGGCGCTTCAATTCGGGCTCGGCGGCGCTGAGCTCCTCTGCCGCGGCTGACGTCACTATCACCTTTATGTTTTGCGTCTCAGGTTTGGTCTTCATTTGGTCCAGGATTTGCCAACCGGATGCTCCAGTCATTCTGATATCGAGATACACCAGGTCCGGCTTCCAATTCTTGATGAACTCGAACGCCCTGGAGCCATCACTACACGTTTCGACCACGTATCCTTGCTCTTCAAGCAGCATCCGCATGAGCGCCAGGAAATCCTGATTATCATCTACGATGGCAATGCGATTCAAGACATTCTGCCTTCCTCTCACAGCTAACGTGAGACCTTTCGCAAGAGTTGTGCCACACTTGCTGTGCCATACTTGCTTGACAATAGGACAGCCATAGCATATACTCGCGCCGGAAAGAGTGGCAGACCCTCTGCCCGTTTCATGCCAACGCTCTGGACTTTTGCCCACGACCTACTTCTTTTCGTTCGAAACTTCGGTATTCGAGGTGGCATTAGGCCAGGATCTGATGCACAATCCTGGCAGCTTCACTCAGGTGGAAAGTCAGTGGGGCCAGATCAGCCCCAAAGAGATCTACGCTAGTGATGGAGGTTACGTAATGCCTTTTAATGATCTCCGCGAATTCCTCGCTTTTCTGGAAGAACAGGGCGAGATCAAGCACGTCCCCGTAGAAGTTGATTGGAACCAGGAAATGGGGGCCATATCTAGAATAGGCCTCGAGCGCAAGCTTCCGGCACTGGTCTTCGAGAAAGTAAAGGATTATCCTGGCTGCACAGTTGTGGGCAACCTCCTGGGGCCGACCAGGCCCGTGGTTCAGGGCAGGATTGCGTTGGCTATGGGATTGCCGAAGGATACCCCGACGTCTGAGATCATTAAGGCGTTGCGTGGGCACTTTCGCCAGTCCATCCCGCCACGCTTGGTCTCGACCGGTCCTTGCAAAGAGAACATCATCCACGGCTCTGATATCAACCTCCTGGACTTCCCTGTCCCCTACATTCACAGCTACGATGGCGGAAGGTACTTTGGCACCTGGAGTATCTCCATTACCAAAGATCCCGATAATGGCTGGGTCAACTGGGGCACCTACAGGCATATGCTGCATGATAGCCGAAGGATCGGATGGCTCGCCAACCCCGGGCAGCACGGCCCGGGCCATTTCTATCAGAAATACGAGGCCCGTGGGAAGGCGATGCCGATGGCCATCGTCATTGGCGCGGACCCCGCCTGTCATCTTGCCGCTACCACGCAGTTGCCGCCATTCGTCGACGAGCGAGAGGTGGCTGGCGCCATAAGGGGCGCGCCGGTCGATCTCGTGAAGTGCGAAACCATCGATCTGGAGGTGCCGGCGACGGCAGAAATCGTGGTCGAAGGTCACGTCTTACCTGGTGAGCGCCTTGAAGAGGGACCATTCGGGGAATGGACGGGTTACTATGCCAGCGACCGATTGCCCAGGCCTGTGTTCCGCGCTGAATGTGTGACCTTCAGAAACAACCCGATTTTCTGTTTCGACGGTCCGGGCAAGCCGTGGGATGTGTCCAGCAACATATTCTCGGTAGCGTGGACTGCCGTCGTGGCTAACGATCTGGAGGAGCGCGGTGTCGAATTTGTGAACATCTATGCGCCTCCGCCGCAGCTCGGCATCTTCATATCTGTCAAGAGCCCCTACGCCGGCTACGCCCATCTGGTGGCTTCGGCGTTCTGGTCTTCAAAGACAGGCATATACCGACCGTTTGTGTACATTGTCGGCGAGGATGTGGACGTGACCAATCCCGACGAAATCCTGTGGTGCCTGCAAACGCGCCTCCATCCCGTCAGAGGGATTCACGTTCAGACCCAGACCATGGGCAACGTATTACATCCGTTCCTGAATAGCGAAGAACAGCGGACCCAGATCGGCGCGAAGGCTTACTTTGACGCGACTTTTCCGGTGGAGTGGGGGGAAGAACGTACGCCGAAAGTTGTGGATTTCGAGCACGCCTGGACCCCCGAGATACAACGTAAGGTTCTGGAGCGCTTGAGCGAGTACGGGATCGACTGAGATGCCTGCGCAAGATCGCCGAGTTCTCAACGGTCAGTCTTGCGCGAGGCACAGTTCGCAATAATGTGATATAGGAGGAGAAAGATGTACATCGACTGTCATGCTCACCTTATTCCACGAGAGTTTGCGCTTGGTCCCAGGCCGCAGGCTATGTTTGCCGTCGAGCCTCTGCTAGCCCAGCAGGAAGAGGCCGGGGTGGTGACGGTGTTCTCAAACCCTATGTTTACCTACCACCCCGATAAGCTCGACCCCACCGACATCAAGCACCTCAGGATATACAATGACTTCGCGGCGAACCTTGCGGCCAAGTATCCAGGTCGCTTGATCGGCACGGCCTCCGCCAACCCTTTCGGTGGCAAGGAGTATGTGCGAGAAACCGAGCGCGCCATTAAGGAATGCGGCCTCAAAGGCGTCATGGTTAACTCGAGCGTTCACGGCGAGTACCTCGACTCTGACCGAGCCCTTCCCTTCTACGAGCTTGTTTGTGAGTTAGATGTCCCGGTCTTCGTTCATCCTCCCGCTATGCCCCTGGGAACGGAGAAAATGGAGAAATACCGCCTCATCGAGATGATCGGTCGCCCTATGGACACGACGCTGTCACTGGCTCGGGCGGTTTACGCGGGCATATTCGAGCGCTTCCCTAACCTCAAAATCGTTGGCTCTCACGTTGGGGGTGGCATAATGATGTTGCCCGGGCGTCTGAACTACGGGTGGGACGCAAGGGAAGACAGGGACTTCCTGCCACTCGGACAATGGGGTGAGAATATTCTCGTCCAACAACCCAGCGAATACATGAAACAGCTCTACGTCGATACGATGAGCCTTCATCCTCCCGCCGTGATGTGCGCCATAGCCATGGTGGGTGTCGACCACGTCGTGTACGGCAGCGATGCCCCTCCGCTTGAGATTCCAATGGCAACGTCCAAGAAAGTTGTGGAAGACCTGCCGCTGAGCCAATCTGACAAGAACAAGATCGCCAGCGGCAACGCCCAGCGTATTCTGAAGCTCGACATCACCTGACCTCGATTACCTTGGTCTCGTATCTTCAGGAAGGTTCCAGAAGATCATTCAGGTCTTCTGGAACCTTCCTGGGCCGATTACGCTATTTATAGCGTTTTGCGAAAAGATCGAGCTGTTGTCCCGGCTGTTTAGGGGTGACTGGCTGTGTAGGGGCGACTCGTAGTCGCCCTCAGCAAAGAATCGAGTGGTCAATATTCACGCAGACCGCTGTAGGAGGTGCGCGCATCATGAACCCAAGAGGGATCATCGGTCTTTTCCTGGTGTTATCGTTCGTGACAGCAACGGCCTGCACGCCGGCAGCCCCAACGCCAACCCCCACCGTGGCCAAACCGTCCACTCCACCCCCCGCCGCTGCCACGCCCGTTAAGCCAGCCGCATCGCCGCCCGCCGCGCCATCGCCGGCCGCTACGAAACCAGCGGCTGCCGTGCCCCAACCAACCCCGGCGCCAGCTAACGTAAAGGTCGGCAGCCTTCAGGTGGTCTCCGATGCCGGCGTTTTGATCGCCCTCGAAAAAGGCTATTTCAAGGAGCAGGGGCTCAACGTCGAAGTGGAGAAATTCCTCCAGGTTCCGGACATGGTGCCACCGCTGGCGACCGCGCAGCTTGACGTCGCGATGGTCGCGATGAGTGTGGCCATGCTCGCCGCCGCCGACCGTGGCGCGGATGTGAAGATGGTGGCTGATAAAGGAACCACCCAGCCTGGGTTCGAGTTCGATTGGATTCTCCTGCGGAAGGACCTGGCCGATTCAGGACAGGTGAAAAAGCCTTCAGACCTGAAAGGTATGAAAGTGGCCATCCCTTCCCCCAAGAGTGTCGGAGAACAGACGATTCAGATGATGATCGAGGAGGGGGGCTTGACGATGAACGACGTCGAGGTAGTGATAGTCCCTCTAGCGGATCAGCCTGCCGCTTTCGCCAACAAGGCAATCGCGGCATCCTATGGCGTGGAGCCGAACGTCACCGCCGCCGTTGGAAGAGGATTCGCTGTCAAGTGGATTCCCAATAGCTACTATTTCTCGGGGAAGCTAACGGCGGCCGCTCTTTATTACGGTCCCAATCTGATCAAGAACAAGGATGTGGGTCAGCGGTTTATGGTGGCTTATCTAAAGGGGATTCGTGATTACAACAAGGCCTTCACCAGCGGTGAGGGACGAGACAACATCGTCGGCATACTCGCGAAATACACAACCGTGAAGGATGTCAAGCTCTACGATGTAATGGAGATGCCCTACCTCGACCCCAACGGCGTTATCGACAGGAAGAGCATCGATGCCCAGTATAAGTGGTACGTTGATAAGGAAGTGTACAAGGGTAGCAAGACCTTCGACGACATCCTCGACACCTCCTTCGCCGAATACGCGGCTCAGAAACTAGGAAAGTGGTAGGATCGAAAGAAGCGAAGGGCCACTTATAAAATGCATCCAGATAAAACCTATACGGGCGACTCGCGACCGAGACCGGCGCGTCCTTCCGCCGAAGGACGCGCCGGTCTCGGTCCGACTGGCATATGAGCCTAGCGAAGTTTTAGCAGCCGATACTCGTAGCGTTGGGTCTCGAAGACCCAACCTCTTCTGCTTTGGCAAGCACCCACCCTGATCGTCTACAGCTTATGTCAGCCCCAAAAGCCTGGCGGCGTTTATCCCCAGTATCTTCTGTCTGTCACCTTCGGATATTCGCGCCTTGGCCAGTTGCTCGCGACTGAAGGGGAGCGCCAGCTCCGGCGATGTTAGCGGGTCATCCCCCCCAAGGACGACTCGACCTGCCCCCAGCGCCTCGACAGCGCATTCCATCGCCAGCGCATCTGTCGAGTGGGAATCGGCGTAAAATCGTCCCAGATAGTCGCCGGCATTGACGATTGCCTCGCCGCCGGGCGCTCCCGCCAGTCTTAAAGCGCGTCGGTGCATCTCGCGCGACAAATAGAACCGTCCCCTGAGAAATGGCACCGTTCCTCCTCGTCTTTGGGGTTAGGAGGATTACAGCAGGCCAGATTCGTTCGCGGTTTGTGCGAAGTTGGGAACGGAGTGTCCGAGCTTCTCGAGTACGTCATAGACCGTTTTTGGCGGCTTCCTGAGAGAGCTGGCTTGCGCCCTTAACACAGCCACCATGTTGGCTGGTGATAGATGCCACAGGTTACAGAGGAACTCGTCAGCAGACTGGACATCTATCTCGTAGGGAGCGCAGGCAGCCCCAGGATAGTGCACGCGACTGTTTGTTACGAGTACCGCTGCTTTCACACGAATCGCGGCCGCAAGCGCGTGCCGATCCTTCTCGTGGTTGCGCATAGCAGGAATCAAAGCTTGATAGCCGTCGACAAGTGCCTCTGGAAAAGCCTCTAGCATCTGATTGACTGTACGGTCAATCCGCGCAGGATCGAGGTCCGGTCGCGCTCGTTTGAGTGAATTCGCCATTTCCCCAAGTATGTCGTAACTCCAAGCAGGTCGAAAGAGGCCATGTTCTGCGGCTACTAAGAGGGTATCACGTACTGATGCAGGCCAAAGGACGTCCGCATCCAGTAACGCAATAAGACTCACACACTCTTCCCGCGGTCGTATTCGCCCATGTCTTGCGCATCCTGAATCATTTCAGTGAGAACGGCTCGCCGCTTCTTGCTACGCTTGCGATCATATATTTGGAGATCCTTGAACCGAATTCGCCGGTGTGTGCCAACGTAGTGAAATGGAATCTCGCCCGACTCTAGGAGTTTCACAAGGAATGGCCGCGACACGTTCACTAAGTCTGCCGCCTGCTGGGTGGTTAACTCCGCGTGGACAGGTACAATCGTCACGCCGTTACCACGACCTAACTCGTGAATCATTCGCATAAGCAACTTGTACACCGAGACTGGTAGGGGCAACTGCTCGCCCTGGGGCCCTAGCAGTGCGGGGGTGAATCGTGGAGCCTCTACTAACCTGGCTTCTAGGTTGCGAATTATGCGCTTCTCAGCCTCACGAGCTATGATCGGCTCTCGCTTCGTGGTGGCTGGCATCGGTATCACCTCTTGCTAGAAATTATGCAACAAGCCTACAACTGCATACTAGCACAGGCTCTGCATATTCGCAATATTCGAAATACTTCAAACATCACCGCTGCGGCCAGCGCAAGCGCGCCCTTTGCGGTTGTGCCTCCGCCTTTGAGCCCCTTGGCCTTCCGCAACCCGTCTAGCGTCTTATCCTGCAATTTGGGTGAGAGCTCGAATATCTTGCCGTCCAGGGATATGCTCGCTAGATAATTGAACTTCTCGGCCTCATACTGCAACCCAGGCGCCCTCAGAACATCATTCGTTATCACCCCGTCGGAGCTTTTGGCGACCAGCGTGAGCCCGTCGCGGTTTGCCTCGTTGAAAACCAGTTAACTCCCTCCTCGATTATTACCTATTCCACTCCCCCCAACGGCTTTGTCAAGGGGCCTGGCAACCTCACGATGCCCTGTAGCTGTCTGGCCACAGGAGCTAGAGCGTCGCCAGGCCCAGGTACTCCCGCTCGGTGGAACATCATTCCCGACGAAGAACTTTTATCAAGGACAACAGGGGTATAGTCAAGTCCAAAGAAGAGGTTGGTTCGTTAGTTAATGATCCTTCGCGGCCGCAGCATCTCACGCCTCTTGACATCGTACACCCCCGCCGGGTTAACGCGCAGCTCCGGCAGGAAGTCGCAGGGCAGGAACAAAATGGTAGATAGCACGTCTTCATAGGCGTGCCCACGATCCCGCAGCAGGCGCTTGAACTCCTGTGTCTGGCTGCCCACGATGTCCATCGACTCATAAGACATCATTCCACCCAGAGCTAACGGCATCTCGAAAAGGACCCGCCCGTCCTCTACCAGGATGATGCCACCGCCTATGTCGTAAAGACGGTTGGCGGCCATCGCCATTGCCTCGCCGCTCGCGCCAATCACCATCACCTGCCCCGCCGTGTTGTACGAGACCGCCAGCCCATCCAGATTGCGTGCGAATCCCCTTATGATGCCATTGGTTGCCCACTTACCGTGCCTTTCCAGCAGAGTCGCGAAAAGCCCTCCATCGCTGTGGCTCAGATCCACAAATCCATTCGCAACGGGCAGTTTCATATCCAGTCGCCTCGTTATCGCCGTGCTCGGCAGGTCCATAACGGGGAAATCCGGTATAGCATCCTCGGCTCGCACCATCACGTCCTCGGGGCGAATCCGCACGCCCCGTGGCAGGCTCGGGTGATCGGCGTGGTACTGCCCCCAATCCGCGTGCGATAAATCGATCTCCAGTCTTCCGTTTCGGCCCACCACCTGCCCGTTAACCATCACCGTCTCCGGCTTGAAGCGGTCGGGGCGAGGATTGATGACGATGTCCGCGAACCTGCCAGGCGCTATCCCTCCAACATATTGATCCAGATGGAAATACGTCGCGGGATTGAGCGTGATCATCTGCAGCGCCGTCATCGGGTCAACGCCCTCATCCACGGCCGTATCGGCCAGGCATTCCACCGACCCTCTTTCGACATAGTACCAGGGGCTGGAGCCGTCTGTTGTCAGGATCAAACGGCTGGTGTTCACCTTGTTCTGGGTCACAGCTCGGAGCAGCTCGGGCAAGTCGTCGCGGATCGAGCTGCCCCTTAGAAACACGTACATTCCCAGTCGCAACCGGTCCAGCGCCTGCTCGAGGTCAATAGCCTCGTGGCACGATTCCAGGCCCGCTGCCACCACTCCATTTAATTTCTCATACGAGCATCCGGCCGTATGTCCATCCACACGCTTGCCCTGCTGCCGTGCGGCCGCGACGCTCTCCAGCAAGCCGTTATCCCCCTCCAGGAGGGCAGGCCATCTCGTCACTTCAAACACGCCCGCCACGTTGGGCAGCTCCAGGATTTGCTTAACACGGTCGGTCCCAAACTTGATGTCGATATCGTGGTCAGCCATCACACTTTGAGGGGCGATGCGAATGCCCCATAGAACCTTGATAGGTAGCTTGCTCACATCGAGCAAAGATCGCTCAAAAGAACCATTCCCCAAGATCAAGAGGAACGACAGGGTATCGAAGTACGTCGTCGTGGTGCCCCGTTGTAGCATTGCTTCACAAAAAGCGGCTGGATTGTAAATGGCGAAAGGATGTGCGTGCGCCTCGAAATACCCCGGGCACAGATACTTTCCCGAGGCGTCGATCATCTCGGTAGCGTCACCGATCGCCTTCTCGCTCAGCCCGACGTAGGCGATCCGTCCCTTCTTGATCGCCACGTTTGCCCGCAAGTATTCACCGGAGTAAACGTTGGCTACTGTCCCCCCACGTATGTATGTGTCCGCTGGCTCGCTTCCGCGCGATACGTTAATAAGGTCTTTTACGTCGTCAACCGAAGGTTCGAGGAAAAACATGTTCGACATTCTCCTGCTATTGCCTGTTTGCCCTACGATTCTAGACCTCACACGACTGGACGTCAAGGTATGGTTGGCTATCGACATTGACACCACTTCAAATGGCGTGCTATATTGCGGTAGCCTGGTTGCGACATCATCGGCGCGACCCCGGCCCCTGTGACTGAAGCCTGGCGAAAGGCGGAGAGGAATAGATGCTAAAGAAGATCGTGACTGACGTTCTGGTGGTGGGCTCTGGAGCGGCGGGTCTTTGCGCGGCCATCGCGGCCAGGCAGGGAAATGCGCAAACGCTCCTGCTTTCGATCACCTCCGCCGGCGCGGGCAACTCCACCGCCGTGTCAGGCGCAATAATGAATGGCGCCGTGGGCCCAGACGATTCGCCGCAGATGCACCTCGAAGATACTCTCCGCGCCGGCGCCCTTCTGAACGACGTGCCGTTGGCGGCCAAGGTTGTTGAATCGATGCCCATCTGTCTGCCCAGACTGGAAGAATGCGGCGTGGGTTTCTTGAAAGAGGATGGGCGGTACATAGTCGACCGGTCCCCAGGGCACACCCGAGCGCGAACGGTGTTGTTTCAGCCAAGAGCGGGCACCACTCTGTCGAAGCCGCTGGCCCGCACGGCAGTGCAGTTGGGAACGAAGATAATATCCAACTTCAACCTGGTCAAGGTCCTGGTTCAAGACGGTCGCGCTATTGGGGCCATCGGGTATGTCTGGGAAACTGGCCAGATCGTGCATGTGGCCGCCAAAGTGGTCATCCTGGCGACAGGCGGGGCATCTATGCTTTACAGCCGAACGCGAATCCCACCGGGCGTGCCCGGCGATGGCTACGGCATCGCCTTAGATGCCGGCTTGACGCTGCAAGATATGGAGTTCGTTCAGTTCTATCCGACGATACTGGCTGAGCCCGGGATGGCGAAAGTGGTGGTCAGCTATGATTACTTCATCAGGTCTGGCGCTGTTTTCGTAAACTCTCTCGGCGAAGACATCGTCACCAAGTACGATCTGCCTGATTCCCGAATGATCACGCGCGATCAGCTTTCTATCGCCATCGCGCGCGAGATCTACGAAGGCCGAGGTGTGGATGGGGCGCTGTTTATGGACGCGACGTCCTGCAGGACGCAGATCGACAGCGTCATGGGCTCCACCAACGCTTTCATCAGAATCGTGAGAGACCGGCTGGCGCAGGGAGAGGATCTTCTAGCGCGGCCCATTCGTGTGGCGCCAGCCAATCACTACTACATGGGCGGGGTTCAAGCCGCTCCCACTGGCGAGACAGTTATTCACGGTCTGTTGGCCTGCGGCGAGGTGGTCGGTGGCACCCATGGTGCCAACCGTCTTCAGGGCAACTCCCTCTCCGAAACAGTGGTTATGGGCTTCGAGGCAGGAAATACGGCCGCGGGCCTGGCGTCCCACCTTCCGCCACCACCAACTCCTGAACGCACGATTCGTGAAACTGCCTTGCGCCTTAGAGTGAGTCTGGACAGGCGATCGGGAACCCCTGTCCGAGAAATCGTGAAAGCCCTGCAATCGGTGATGACCGCCAAGGCGGCGCTCGTGCGCGAAGGTGAAGGCTTACAGGACGCAAAAGCCGCCATCGACAGCCTGCGGCAGGAGATTCCCCATGCCGTCGCAATTGCGCCACGTGAAAGGGCTCAGCTAACCACGTTGTCCCAGCTTTTCGACACCGCCGAATGCGTCGTGGCATCGGCCCTCGCCCGGCAGGAGAGCCGTGGCGCCCACTTTCGTCTCGATTACCCCGAGCGCAACGACGCCGAGTGGCTGAAACACATCACCTGCGCCAGACGCGACGGGGAGATAGTGAACTCGCAGTCCCAGGTCAGGGGCGCATAACCCATCGGTTAAGAAACCGTCTGGAAAACATCAGGCTTGCGCCAGTCGCCTGATCCTAATATTATACCAAATGCTTTTTGATAGACCCTATGTTATACAGGTGGTGAGGTAGGGCGAGATCGCAGCCCTGAAGGAACCACTTCAGGCCCCGATACATTGCATTCGTTATGAGATGTATCGGGGCAGGCCGCAAACTGGCGATATCTCTTGCCCAGTCCCGATACATTACACAACATAAAATGTATCGGGGCCAGCGGCCTGAAGCGATTGCTTTAGCGCCGCGACGTCGCTGCTGGCCAGACGCTTCCCTACAGCATAATTCAGGGTGTATCTATACACAATTCGTATTAGATAGGTTCTTCGCCAAAATGGTAGAGCCTGACGCCCGGGACGTCTTGATAATCGCCCACATTACGGGTAACCAACGTGAGGCCGTGCTCAAGAGCGGTCGCGACGATCAACAAATCGAGCGCCCTGTGGCTGATTTGGTGCCGTTGAGCACGCAACTGATAGCGGATCTGGCCATTTCGCTTTGCTACAGCTCGGCTTATCCCAAGGACGGTGATTTCCCGAAGAAAACTTTGAAATGCAGCCTCGCCGAGAGCAGGACTCCTACTCCCGTAGATTCCCTCATAGACTTCACTAAAGGAAATGGTGCTGATGGCGACACCGTCTGGTATCAACTTCGCAAAAAGATCACCGGCCTCCGTTTGGCCGGTGAGGTAGTCGATTATCCAATCTGTATCGACCAGGTAGTTCATAACTCGACTGGCGGACGCCTGGAGCCTCGAGCAGAGGCCAGATCTCGTTTGAGTGCATCGGCGTCCACGATATCTTTCCACGCCCCAAAGGCTGAACGGAAGGCTTCGCGGTCCACCTTTGTCTTCACCCGCTTCGGTCTGGACCTGGTTATATGACCGGCCGGCATCAGGATAGCCAGGTCCTCCTTGTTGCGCCTGAGCACGCGAGGAACTTGCGTCTTGCGCACTTCTTCGACTACCCGCAGCAGTTCAGGCAGATCGCCAATGTCCATCGGTTTTGGTTCTCTTCCCATAAAAACCTCCCACCGATTCAAGTATAGCAGACTCGAACCAGGCGATCAAACGAGAAACGCTTTACCCCTCGCCCCATCCCACCCGCTTGTCTTCCGAATCACCCATAAACTAATGGGGAAACCGGGCACACCTCACGACGCCGCCCCAGCCAGCTTCAGAACCCTGTCCATACGCTGCTGCGGCCGCGTCGCCAGGAAGAACAGCGCGATGCCCATCAGCAAACACACGATAGCCACCCCAAAAGGCAGCGCGTAAAGGCCGGTGGCATCGAACACGAAGCCGGCAAGAGCGGGCCCAATTGTTGCGCCCGATCTCCAGCCCAGGTTCAGCCCGCTCACCATCACGCCCAGCGACTTGTTCCCGAGGATGTCGGGCAGCGTTCTCACAAAAGTTGTGTCTGAGCCTGACAGCGCGACGCCAAAGGCGAGCGCCGCGGCGTAAAGCACTGCTACGTCCTGGCTGGCCAGTATAGTCCCCAGAGCCAGCGCCCCGACTGCCGCGCTGATAGCCAGCGTAGCTCGCGCGCCAAGACGGTCCGACAACGAGCCAAGCACCAATCGCCCAGAAAGAGCACCCAGACCGTATATGCCAAGCACTCCAGCGGCAGTCCCCATCGCGATCCCCTTGTCGGCCACCAGTGGAACCACGTGCACGACGAACATCATCTGCGCGAATGCCTGGAACATCCATATCGCCAGCAGCATCCAAAATGTTGACGTTCGGACAGCCTGCCGCAGCGTGATCGCGGGTATAGTGTGCGCCGGACCGCTTTTCGAGGTCTCGTGGGTCTTCGCCAACCCATTGGACTCTATAACGGCAGGACGTGGAGCCGAAGGGGGGTTGCGGAGGATACAGGCCGGCAGTATCGCCACAAGCCCAAGCGCCAGCGCAAAGATGACGTAAGCGCCGCGCCAGTCGAACTCTGCGATCAAAGCCACGGCGAAGATCGGCCCTAGCAGATAGCCCAATCCATTGCCGCTGAGCACGATGCCCATCGCCATACCCCGATTCTCCTGAAACCATCTCGCCGTCGTAATGGTCGGAATCAGGTATCCTCCGGCCATGCCCATCCCAAGAAACACGCCGAGAAATAGATAGAGGTGCCAGATGCTCTGGGTGAAAGATGTGAGAATGTAGCCGATACACGAGATAACTACCTCGAAGACCATCACCTTCCAGGGAGCGTGCTTGTCGATCAGACGGCCGATGACCACGCCTACCGGCGCGCCAATAGCCATCGAGATGCTGAAAACGACCGCGACACTCCCACGCGACCAACCGAAGTCCTCGGCGATGCGCGGCAAGAAAACGCCGAATCCCGCGTTGGGACTCCATAGCGCAAGCAAGATCAGGAAGTTAGCCACGACGATTATCCAGCGAAAATGTTCCCTATCGGTTGCGAAGAACGCCCTCATTCTATCGGTCATTGACCATTCCTTCCAGTCGAAATCGCGGGCGCGGCCACGCACCGCTGCGCCACTTCCGACGTTTCGACGATGAGCGCAGTCTAACAGCCGTTTAACCAACCGTCAAGTGCGAACTTGTAGTTGACACTCGTTACATATTATGTATAATGGACGCGCCACAGTGACATCTCCTGGCAGTATTCCTCAGAGACAACGACGACGGCCTTTGATGGATTGGGAGAGCCGAGAGTGCAAGTCGGTCGCAGACAGGGCCGTATCAAGAAAACGCCTCTCTCTCGGTCTGCTGGTTGGGAAAAGCTGACCATTCTTTGATGGTCCGGGGATTTGGGGAGGCTCTCCTTGCGTCAACCTCAAAAAGATCTCGACGAATCGATCGACAGGTTTCTGGACGGGTTTTTCGGCTGGTTTGGCAGAAACCTGCGCGTTCTCCTGTTTATTCTCTGCAGCGCAGCGGTCTTCTGGCTGTTCTTGTGGCCCTCCTGGGATAACTGGCTGCCTTACGTTGGCTACGGAGCGAT
Organism: Chloroflexota bacterium; assembly: GCA_016189905.1. Lineage (GTDB taxonomy): Bacteria > Chloroflexota > UBA6077 > FW602-bin22 > JACPRP01 > JACPRP01. The sequence goes on from JACPRP010000014.1 coordinate 76,379, forward strand.
GTTCCTTTTCCAACTGGCATTTGCGGTCCTCTTCATGATCGTTCAATTCGTCGCGCTCTTCTGGTTCCTCGCGCGAGGACGTGTCTACTGGGTTCTCCCTGGCGAAACCGGCGTCGGGTTTGCCGATTACAAGGGCAACCCAGAGGTGTTGGAGGCGGCGCGGCGCATCGTCGTGCTGCTGAGAGGCGTTCGCGAATTCAAAGAGATGGGTGGCGAGGTGATCAGAGGATTGCTCCTGGTAGGTCCTCCCGGGACCGGCAAGAGCTACCTGGCCCAGTGCATCAGCACCGAGGCCGGGGTGCCTTTCGGTTATGCCAGCGCTCCCAGCTTCCAGAATATGTTCTTTGGGATCTCCAACCTTCGCATTATGATGCTTTATGGTAAGGCCCGTGGCCTGGCGCGGAAGTATGGGGCCTGTATCCTTTTCATCGACGAAATCGACGCGATCGGCGGATCACGCTCGGCCCAGGGGCCATCCACGGGAATAGGCGGAATGCTTATGGGTGGCAATACAGGCATGCTCAATGAGCTTCTTCTACAAATGGACCCGCCACCTCAGGAGCAGGGCCGAATCCGACGGCTCTTGCGCCGTCTCGGTCTGCGGCGGGGCAAGGCCGTGATGCACCCGGTGCTGACCATCGGTGCCACCAACATGACGGATGTTCTCGACGCGGCCCTCCTCCGCCCCGGACGCTTCGATAGAAAGATCACCGTCGATCTCCCCGACGCAGACGGCCGCAAGGAAATCCTGGAGTATTATCTGGCCAGGGTACGACACGAGGCACTACCCATGGCCAAAATGGTATCGGATACCATCGGCTACTCGCCAGTGGCGATAAAGTACGTCATCAACGAGGCTGTGGTTCACGCCCACTTCGCCGGTCGCGGTTCCATAACCTACGACGACTTCACTCAGGCTCGCGAGGCTCACGAGTGGGGCCTCCGACAGCCCATAAAAAGCATGTCTCTCGAAGAACGGCGGCGCATCGCCTATCATGAGGCGGGGCATTGTTTCGCTCAATTGAAGCTTCTGCCCCGCGAGCGCATGGCTAAAGTTACCATCATCCGGCACGGCCAGGCGCTCGGCTTATCCGCCACCAAGCCACTAGAGGAGATGTACACGCGGAGCCGAGAGGAGCTTCTCGCGGACATTCAATGTTGCCTGGCCAGCCGGGCCGCCGAGGAGATATTCCTTGGCACCGCCCTCACCGGCGTCACACAGGACCTCGAGCAGGCGACGCGCGCCGCCGGGGCCTGCATCGCGTGGTTTGGCATGAACGGCGAGCTCTACTCCGCCCGAGCCTTTAATGAGACCGTGCCAGATGCTCACACCAAGAGGCAGATCAGCAAGGTGCTCCGCGAGGAATACCAGAAGGTCAAAGCTCTGGTCGAAGCAAACCGCGAAACAGTGGTGGCCATTGCCGAAGGACTATTGCAGAAGAACGAGTTGGACGAGGAAGAAATAGAGCTTATCGTGGCTGGAGTAGAGCTGGGGGTGAGTGACCGTGAAATTGTTCAGATTTCCTAGGCGTGCGCTTCGCTTCGCCATAAGAACCCTCATCCTTCACCGGTGGAGCACGCTCGCTATCATCATCCTCCTGGCCGCGCTGGTTTTCACCAACGTCTGGCGTCTGAACGCCCCGGCTTACGTTGCGGACACAGGACTCGAACCCAGGGCAGCCGATATCTCTGGGGCGCGCGAGCTTTCTGTCGTCGGTCTAGGACAAGACCGTGAAGCGGGCAGGAATATCATGGTGCTCAAAGACAGGTCCTCCGACCGCTATCTGGCCGTCTGGATTCGTCAAGCCGAGGCCTTTTCTATCGCCACACAACTCGAGACGACGCTAACCCCGCGCCCGATGACACACGACCTTCTGAAGTCGGCCATCAGCGTCCTTGGCGGGAAAGTCATCAGGATAATGGTGACCGACTTCAGTGACGATACTTACTACGCTCGGGTCGTGCTGGAGACCGCGGATTCGACCCAGATAGAGCTCGACGCTCGCCCCAGCGACGCGGTTGCCCTGGCCATGCGTGCTGGGGCACCCATCTACGCGACCGAAACCCTTCTCAATATGAAGGGCATCAAGTACGCCGAGGAATAGTTACTGTCGATCGTCTATCTCTGGACTCTCTGCCGCCCCAAACTCATGTTGGCAGAACGGGCAGATCAGCTTCACCTGCTTAGACTTCAGCCCATAGTCGCAATAAAACCTGTCGCTGCACTTCGGGCATTTCACCCAGAAGATCTTTTCCATCCCGTATCCTTTCCATACTCACTTAGTTCGACAAGGTCCAAAGCTAGTTTATCCATTCCTCCAGCTTGATCCTCTCCATCGCCGCGTCAGGCACCTTTATCACCGACGGGAAAGCGATATCGTGGGGCCGAGTAGCGTCGACGATCACCTTGCTGTGTCCCATGGCCGTGATGAAAGAACACGAAACGTTCTCGATATAAGATATGTCTCGCTTGGGATTGGTCGCCGTCACGACGGCCCAGACGACATCCCGCTCGTTGAACACGTCGACGTCGTCGTCGACTATGACAACCCATTGGAACTGCCTGGCCGAAGTCAGGACCTCCAGCGCGACCGCCTTGGCCTCACCTTCATGCCTCTTGTCGATCGAGACGTAGCAAGAGAAGCGACCGCAGCCTGAATCCGGCAGGTGCACCGCCTTGACGTTGGGGTATTTCCTCTGGAGTGCGTTGTAGATGCTGCCCTCTTTCGGGATGCCTCCCAGGCTCCAGTGCCCTTGATGGCCTGAGAAGATATCCTGCATCTTTGCCCCGCGACGGTGCGTGACCGCGGTGACGTCGGTTATCGGGCTCAGACACTGCGCCTGATAGTGCCGTGTCACCTCGCCAAATGGGTTCGCGATCTCGCGTACGCCGGGTGGCATTACCCCCTCGATGATCAGCTCGGCGTCGGCCGGCACCATGAACTTGTCGCCCCAGGTTTCGGAAGGCGTCAGACGGAGCGGCTCGCCCAGATATGCCCCAATAGCATCGTAATCATTTGTTCCCCATGGCGCCAGCGCCAGGGTGCCAAGATAGAAACCCGGATGATGGCCCAGGACGTTGATTATCGGCACCGGCTCGCCGCGCTTCTCATACTTGGCGAAGATGCGATCGATGTGCGGGGAATGTCTTACCGTCCCCAGCTTGCGCGGGCCTTTATACACCGATTTTACGAATGAAACGTCGTAGAACCCTTCATCAGGGTCCCGCATCACAACGGCCATTGTGATATAAGGGCCGAGGTCCATTTCGTAGTGACGGACCATGGGCAGTTTCCGCAAGTCAACCTGATCGTCCACCTCGACGATCTCCTTAACGGGAGCATCGCTTTTGGCGATATTCTCGGCCGTCATTCGTAGCTTCTCTCGCCGCGCGAACTCTATCGAGAGGGGCATCTTACTCTGGTCGCGCGGCAGGTCTAGAATGGTGGCGCAACGCTCTCGCGTTCCGAACACGTTCGAGACGAGCGAGTACTCGGACTCCTCACCGAGCAGGTTCTTGGCCGACTTGAAATGCACGAGAGGGAAGCGATTGGCTTTGTCGAGATGCTCCAGGATAGCCGTCGCATCGTAGTTATCAGGGTTGATTGTTCGCTTGATCTCGAGTACGTCGTCCGGAAATAGCTCTTTCAGTTGACTGATGAAGTCGCCGAGATTCTTGGCCATTTAAGGCTTCGGTTACCTCCTCGAACAAAATTTGCCCCGTGGGGGACAACTCGGTGCCATATGCGGATAGGGCGGCAAAGGGTAATCCCCGCCGCCCTATCGCTCTTAAGAAAAGCCGTGGGGGAGCACCAGACGCTCTCGCCCACGAAAAACCTATGCCAGACCTGCCACTTTGGTAAGGGCATCTTTCACCAGCACCCTGACCAGCCGCTTTCGATAAGCCGGCGAAACCTCCATGTCGGACACCGGCTTCGCCTGCTTGAAGGCCGCCTCGGCCGCCTCGGCTATCGTCTCCTGGCTGACCTTTTTGCCCAACAGCGCGTTCTCGCTATCCTTGGCCACGAATGGGGCGGAGCCAACCCCCGTGACGGCGATGGCTGCTTTGCTGCATACCCCGTTCTCCTCACCCAGAGCGGCGGCAACTCCGACGATCGGGAAATCGATGGCCTCGCGCCGGCGGAACTTCAAGTAGGTGCTCCGCTGTCCGTTGGCCGCTACGGGTACGATCACCTCGGCGATCAGCTCGCCGGGGTTCAATATCGTCGGTTTCTTTCCGTCGTCGACGAACAATTCCTCCAGGCCAATGGTACGCTCTCCACTCGCGCTGACCAACCGCACCCTCGCGCCGAGCGCTAGCAATGCGGGCGCCGTGTCGCCGCTGTACAGGGCATAGCAGCGCTTGCTGGCTTTGGCCATGTAGCAGATCGAGCCTCCTGCTTTGAGGCAGGCCTCGCGTCCCTGTCTCCAGGTGTACGTCTGATTGTAATACCAGCAGCGGGTCTCCAGGCAGATGTTGCCGCCAATCGTTCCCATATTCTGCAACTGCGTCGCGCCAACCGCGGCCGCGGCCTCCGCCAGGGCCGGCGCCTGCTCACGAACCGCCGCGGACTTCTGCACGTCCGATAGTGCCACCAGAGCGCCTATGCGTAGTTCAGCTCCGTCGCTCTTGATCTCGGCAATTCCGTCGATGCGCTTGATGTCGACGACAAACTGCGGCTCGACGAGTCTTTGCTTCATGCGCACCAGAATGTCGGTGCCCCCTGCGATGATCCTGGCCTTGTCTCCGTGCTCGGCGAGAATGGCGCACGCCTCGACAAGGCTCTTGGGTTCCAGATGCTCAAACTTGGTAAGTCTCATTAGCGCACCTCCGACAGGACTCTGTCCTTCGCCTTCTGCTCATCCAGGGCCTTCAATACCTTCTCTGGAGTAATGGGAAGATCAGTCATCCACACCCCAATCGCGTTATGAATTGCGTTTACAATGGCCGGGATCGTCGACACCTGAGTTCCCTCACCCGATTCTTTAGCGCCAAATGCGCCAACCGGATCGAGTGTCTCAATCGAATAAGAGATCATCTCCGGCATATCGCCAACGGTAGGCATCGCGTAGCTGGTGAAGTTACTGCTCAAGGTCTGACCGTCGTCCTCCACGCAGTGCTCATAAATGGTATGGCCTACGCCCCCGCCAATTGATCCCTCGTGCTGTCCTTCAACCGCAAGCGGATTTAGCGCAAAACCGCAGTCGTGCGCCACGACCATCCTCGTGACGTTCACCTTGCCGGTCTCGGTGTCCACCTCTACCCACGCTGCCTGGGTGCCAAAGGTGTACGAGCCCGCGAGGTTACCGATGCCCTTCTCGAAATCGACCGGGTCGATCTCCTGGCCCCAGCTTCCCGACCCGATAACCGTCGTGCCCGCCCCGTGAGCCACCGTCAGACGTGCCAGGTCGCGGAAGCGCATCGACTTGTCTGGAGCGCCCTTGACGAACACCTTTCGATCCCGCAGCTCGATGTCCTCAGGCTTGGCTTCGAGAAGCTCGGCCGCCACAGCCACAAGTTGGCGTCGCGCGTCCTCCGCAGCTATCCTCACGGCGTTGCCGGCGGTCGAGCTCACCCGACTGCCGAAGCTGCCCGGATCTACCGGAGTCACCGTGCTGTCGGTCTGAGGAACCACCACATCCTCGATCCTGGTCCCCAGCACCTCGGCCACGATCATAGCAAGCACGGTCTCGGATCCCTGCCCGCTGTCGGTAGACCCGGTCATAAGGGATACCGTTCCATCTTCGTGGACCTTGATCACCGCCGAACAGCAGTTGTGCCCGCGCAGACGAACCCCTGAGCAAAAAGAGTTGCAGGCGATTCCCACACCTTTGGCGATGCGCCCAGTGGGCTCCTCGGCCTTCTCAGGCCAGGAGCGAAACTCCTTCTCCCAATCGACCGCCTTCAGAGCCTCGTCGATGCTCTCCTGCAGCCCGCAGCTTGTGACCTTCATTCCGTTCGGCGTGGTGTAGCCCGTGTAGGCTGAGTTCCTTCGACGAATCTCCACCGGATCGATTCCCAGGTCCTCGGCGATCATATCGATCTGCACATCGGCCGCGTAGCGGATCTGCTGGATTCCGTTGCCTCTTTGAGCCACAGACACTGGCCGGTTTGTGTAGACCCGCTTGCCATCGAATCTCACGTTGGGAACAACGTAGGGGAGATTCATAAAATAGAAAGCGTTCGCGATCGTCGTGGGGCCAATCGCCGTTCCAGCCCCGCCGTCCGCGATTATGCGGCATTCGCAGGCGAGTAGCGTCCCGTCCTTCTTGACCCCGGTCTTCAGCCAGACGATCATGGGGTGCCGTCTCCGCTGCGCCGTGAGCACCTCTTCCTGAGTCAGTGTCAGTTTAACTGGCCTGCCGGTTTTCTTCGAGAGCATCACCGCAGCGAAATCGAGCGCATACGAGCCGTTCTTCCCCCCATAGCCCCCGCCAATGTATGGCTGAACCACTCGAACGTTGCTAAGAGGCACGTCGAAGCAGTTCGCCAGATTACGATACAGGAAGTAAGGGCTTTGTTTTGAAGCCCAAACCGTGATGCGGTTCGGTGGCTCCCAGCTCGCGACAAGCGAGTTTGGCTCCATAAAGCCGTGCAAGACCGACTGGCTGTAGAAACGGTCCTCGCGAACGTAATCGGCATCCTTGAAAGCCGCGTCGACATCGCCGAACTCGGTATGCATATGAATGCTGATATTTCCCGGCTTGTCCGCGTGAATCTGCGGCGCTCCCTCGCGAAGCGCTGCCTCGGGATCGGTGACAGCCGGCAGAACCTCATACTCCACCTTTATTAGCTCGACAGCTTCCTGAGCGATATCCTCGTCGATAGCGGCAACCGCGGCGACTTCCTCGCCCACAAAGCGGGCCTTGTCCAGCGCCATCGGATACTCGTCCCTTGTATCCGGCCGCAGACCATATCTGAACTTCCCAAAATCGGCACCCACCACGATTCCACGCACGCCAGGCAGCCTCTCGGCTTCGCTCGTATCTATGCTGAGAATCTTAGCGTGAGCATGTGGACTGCGCTTCAACTTTGCGTATAGCATTCCCGGCAGGACCAGATCATCGGCATAATTAGCTTTGCCGGTGGCCTTTACCGGCCCGTCTACCCTGGGCAACCGTTGGCCCAGAACTGAGTACTGTGGCACCCTGAATTCCCCCTCTCCTAGCACGTGCTCGCCACTCTTGGGCCTAAGCTTTAGCGAAAGGCTTCGAGTACGGCCCGTCGATCGATATTGTCCTTAGTTTGCTTGCTCTCCGGCCGCTTCGATCGCGTCGAGTATCTTCACGTATCCTGTGCAGCGGCACAGATTGCCCCCGATGGCCTTTTTCACCTCTTCCCTGCTCGGCTTAGGATTCTCGTCCAGCAGCGCCTTCGCAGAAAGCACGAGACCAGGAGTGCAGTAGCCGCATTGGATTGCCCCTTTGTCGAGAAACGCCTGCTGTATTGGGTGTAGTCTGTCGCCGGTCGCCATGCCCTCGATCGTTTCGATGTTCTTGCCCTGGGCCTCTACTGCCAGCGTCAAACAAGACAATACTGCCCTGCCGTCGATGATAACCGTGCACGCGCCGCAATCGCCCGAGTCGCAGGCCTTCTTCGTTCCAGTGTAACCCAGGGTCTCGCGCAGCACCTCCAGCAACGTCCTCTGAGGCTCCACCACCACTTCGTGCACTACGCCATTGACATTCAGTTCGATGATACGCTTCACTAATCAGTCACCTACCTTCCATTGGTCGACCCTACTTCGTCGCCGTTCGTGTCTACACAATACAACTCGCTATCGACCTACCACGCTGATGACCGCGAGACCCCATCCGCGCGAGTCGATAACGCTCGTCTTTCATCGTTGGGGCACATCTATTTTAGTCAGTCTCGACGTTTTGTCAAGGCATTGATTGGCATGACACGTCGCCTGACATGGTATGCGTGCCTCGAAAACATTGTTACCGAAGATTACAGGCAATGTGACTCAGCCCGACAATTGCGGACAAATCCCTGAAGAGCTTCGCCAGAGGGGATCAGGTTGGCTGCGGATGGGAAAATCGGCGGCAGCCAGATTCATCTTTTACGTTTGCAGATGCTTCTGGCTACCGCCTGGCCCTCTTCTTATCCTGCTTTCACGTAGCGAATGCCGTGATAACAGGCCACTTACTTCTGCGCCTTCTCTTTCGCCTTCTCTTTCAGGGCTTTGACTATCTTCTCCGGCGTTGCCGGCTGTTCTTTGATCCACACGCCCGCAGCATCGTGAATGGCGCAAATTACGGCCGGAGGCGTGCTCACGTGACTGGCCTCGCTGGCCTCCTTTGCTCCGTAGGGACCATCTGGATCATTCGTCTCGACGTCGATGAGCTTCATTTCCGGAATGTCGACAGAATGTGGCATCTTGTAGTCGACGAAGGTGGGATTCAGCGTCCTACCCTTATCCATTATGAAGTCCTCGTATATCGCCTGTCCGAGTCCCTGAATGGCGCCCCCTTCGATCTGCCCTTCCGCTAGCAACGGATTCAGCATACGGCCGCAGTCGGATGCAATGGTGAAGCTCTGGGTGGTTAGCTGACCTGTCTCCAGGTCAACGCCCACCCTGGCAGTCTGTGCCGTGAAGCTGTAAGATACGCCAGCGTTACCATAGCCTGATTCCATTCCTAATGGTTCCAGGCCATAGGTAGAGTAGCCAGTGCCCATGATAACCGCGCCCGTACCCGAATAGCAGGCGACCCTGGCCATGCGATCGAATGGCATCTGCTTGTCTGGATCGGACGCGACGAATACCATACCGTCGCGAATGTCCACATCCTCGGGCTTGACTTTCCAGGTCTGCGCCGCCACTTCGACCAGTTGCTTCTTGACTTCCTGCGCAGCCTTCTGCACTGCCTGCCCGCCAAGCACCGTAACACGGCTCCCGTAGCTGCCCGGGTCTGCCGGAGTGTAGCTGGTGTCCACTTTCTGTGAGATCACGGCCGACACAGGAATGCCAAGCTCTTCAGCCGCGATCATCGCCAGCACCGTGTCAGATCCCTGCCCACAGTCGGTGGCTCCGGTGATGAGGTTCACCGTGCCGTCCTCGCAGAGCCTGATGATCGCCGCGCATGCCTGGTGGCCCATCTGCCTGGCGCCGGTGAGATATGGGGCTCCAGAAACACCAACCCCCCAGGAAATATTCCCCTCTTTCTTGGGCAGCTCATTGCGCTCGTGCCAGTATGGCTCGGCTACCTGTCGGAAAGCCTCTTTCATCCCACAGGTCTTGAGCGTTACCCCGTTGATCGTCGTATACGTGGTGCCCGGCGCCGGGTTATCGATGGAATTCTTCATTCTGATCTCGAGCCGATCCATTCCCAGCTCGTCAGCGATCATATCCATCTGGCATTCCGCCGCAAAGCGGGTGTGCGTGACGCCGTGGCCTCTCATCGCCGCTCCCATCGGATTGTTGGTGAAGACGCGGTAGCCGTCATACTTGAAGTTGTCCAGTTTGTACGGTAACGTCGTGCCAAAGCCAGCGAGGTACAGGCTGAGAGGCCCAACCGCGGTGTAGCCGCCGCCATCGGCGATAACCTTATGCTGTATCGCGGTTATGATGCCGTCTCGCGTAGCCCCCATCTTGCTGTAAGTGATCATATTGTGCCGTCTACGGCTGGTGGTAAGCTCCTCTTCCATCGACTCGACGTACTTCACCGGCTTGCCGGTCATCTTCGAGAGAAGCACGGCGCAGAAGTCGCCGGCCAGCGAATCGTTCTTGGTCCCCCCGAACCCGCCACCGATGTATGGCTGAATCACTCTTACTCGGCTCAACGGCAGCTTGAAGCACGCCGCCAGGTGCCTGTAGTGGAAATACGGGCTCTGCTTCGCCGCGCGGACTGTGATGTATCCCGAGGGATCATAATAGGCCAGCGTGGCCGGGGGCTCGATGTAGCCCTTGGTCGCACGGGACGTCGCGAACCTGTCTTCGCGGACGATGTAGGCATCGGCAAAAGCCTTCTCCACATCGCCAAAGTTCCAGTGATATTGCACGCTGATGTTGTTCTCCGCGTAATCGTGTACCGCGGGAGCCCCGTCCTTCATAGCTTCCTCGGGGTCGAAGACCCCAGGCAACTCCTCATACTCCACGTCGACGAGGTCGCAGGCCTCCTCGGCAGTGTCTTCGTCGATAGCGGCGATGCCGGCCACCGCTTCGGCCCAGTAGCGAACCTTATCCACCGCCACCGGAGGCTCATCTCTTGTCGCGGGCATCCAGCCCCAGGTCCATCCGCCAAAGTCTTTGCCCGTGACGACGGCTTTTACCCCAGGGAGGCGCAGCGCCCGACTGGCATCGATATTCACGATGCGTGCGTGAGCATAAGGACTTCGCACCAGCTTGCACCAGAGCATGCCCGGAAGAGAGAAGTCGGCGGCGTAGCCGGCCTTGCCGGTGACCTTTTCCACGCCATCGACACGGGGTACTGATTTGCCAATTAAAGAGAACTCCGCCATCGTTATGCGCCTCCCCTTCCGTCACTCGATGCAGCCATCGCGACTTTAGCAGCTCTGATTGAATCGAATATCTTGGCGTAACCCGTGCACCGACACAGGTTACCAGATATTCCTTTCTTTATCTCGTCGTCAGTCGGATTCGGATTGTCGTCAAGCATCACTTTGGTCGACATGATCATGCCTGGAGTGCAGAAACCGCACTGGAAGCCACCATTATCTATGAACGACTGCTGAATCGGATGAAGCCTCTCTGCCTGAGCCAGTCCTTCGATGGTGGTTATGCGCTTGCCGTTCGCCTCGGCGGCCAGCACGAGACAGGAGTTGACCGTCTTGCCATCCATAAGCACGCTGCACGCGCCACACTCGCCGAGACCGCAGCCTTCCTTGGTGCCGGTCATCTGCAGTTCTTCCCTGATAACTTCCAGGAGCGTCCGCCACGGCGCTACTTCTACCTCGTGCTGCACGCCGTTTATCTCGAGCTTGATACTCTTCATCCTTACTATGCCCCCTTTCCGAAGCCTTGAGCGGAAGCAGCTTCGTCCGACAGCAACTCTCTTATGGCCCTTCTCGTCAAGACCCTGACCATATCGCGGCGATACTCGGCCGAGGCCCGATGATCGCTGATCGGTCGACATCCTTCCGCCGCCGCCTCCGCGACCTGATCGATCAGCTCGTCGGAAAACTTGTTGCCCTTTAATATGCTTTCGGCCTGCGCGACCCTGATCGGCGTCGGGCTTACCGCTCCGAGAGCGATGCGCAAATCTTTGCAGATTCCGTTCTCTGGCGTAACCATCACGGCCACACCCACAACCGCCAGGTCCATCGCCCGTCGTGGCGTCAGCTTGATGTATTTGCCACGGGAATTCGCTGGGGGATTCGGAATCTCGATGCCTGTGACGATTTCATCTGCGCTCAGAACTGTCTTGGTGGGACCGGTAAAAAAGTCTTGAATCGCCACCGTCCTGGAACCCTTCTCGCTGACCACCGACACCTTCGCGTCGAGGGTCAGGAGGGACGGAGCCATATCGGCGGAGGGGACAGCGTTGCAGATGTTTCCAACCACCGTCCCACGGTTTCTCACCTGTGGAGAAGCCATGCTCTCGGCCGCCTGAGCCAGCATAGGGAATGTCTCAAGGACAACATCCGAGCGCTCCACCGCGCGCACAGTTGCCAGAGGCCCTAGCTTCAGCCCGGCGCCATCATAACTGATGTAGTCCAGCCCGGATATCCCCTTCAGATCTACGATGTAATCGATGCCCTTCATCGCCCTTCTCTTCAGCTTGGGCACCACATCGCTTCCACCAGCAATCACCTTGGCGCTTCCCTGATAACGGGATAACAAGGCCAGCGCCTCCTCGATTGACTGCGGAGCAAGATAATCGAACTTGGGTAGTCGCCTGTAGAATGTTACCATTCACACACTCCTCGTCTCGGATTTCTCGGGTTCCAAACGGTCATCCGCCCTCACTTATCCTCCTCCAAACGGAGTTATCTCCGCCATCACCATTACCTGGTCGCCATCATTAATCTTTGCGTCAAGGAGGTAGGTTTCTTTGCCATTGATAATCACTGTGTGAACGTCTTCACCCAGTTTGTCGCCCCTCATAAGTTCCATGCTGCGGCACAGCTCCCCGATCTTGGAAAATAGATCTCTAACAGTGGCACTTTCCCCCGGGAGCTCTACCCGCGCTGGGGTGACAAACCTTCCGCACATTGTGATGTTCGAGTCTACTGTAATAACCATTAACCCTGCCCCAAATACATCGTTGTAATTGCCTGTAGTCGATTCGCTGCAAGTTGTCTCAATTGCCCGCCCGGCACCTCCACCCTCCTTAGACGTAAGTCCCCGACATTCTACACCAAGTCCAATCGATATGCAAGATTGTCTGCGCGCGCAACGCGCAGAAAAACATTCGAATGGTTGGCTACCAGACGATGAGAAACCGGGCTGACAAGAGCGCGCTTTTGTCAGCCCTTATTCTTGCCCGCTCACGTACTCGATCGCCTCGGCAAGCGTGATAACCGTCGCGTATTTCGCGTTCATCTCGTACAGGCTCACGAGGTGTGACATCTCCGCCCGGTCGAAGACGCCTTCTTCGACCACGAACGTGTGGAAACCATGGGAACAGGCATCTACCGCCGTTGCCCGGACGCACCCAGAAGTTACACACCCCGTCAACAGCACCGTGTCCACACCTTGCTGTCGCAGGTATATGGCGAGGGGCGTGGAAAAGAAGGCTGATGCGCGGGATTTCTCGAGCACCCATTCACCCGGTAGCGGCGCTATCAAATCGGGAATCTCCTGTCCCCGCCTTTGCATCTCTGAGTTCCACGCGTCTTCGTCCTGGACATCAGGCTGGGGACCAAGCCTCGCTGCACCGCCGAGAAACCTCTTCGTCGCCAGGTTGCCTCGCGTATACACCACGGGTCTCTGTTTCTCCCGGCACACACTCAACAGATTCTTTATGTTCGGCAGCGCGGCCCACCCTACATCGCCGCAACTGGTCGCGAACTCTTCAACCGATTGCAGCACATCCGCCGGTTTTTGGCCGATGAAGCCGTATGTCACGTCGATAACCAGGAGCGCTGGATTTTGACCGAAAGCCTGACGTTTTCCATGGCCGCCTTTTTCGTAGATCGCTCGCTCTCGCTCTGGCAAAACATTGCGCCAGCTCGTCATTTGTCCCTCCATCTAAACCCTGATTCGATTCTGCGCTAGCTTCTCGCCGGTTATGTAATGCTCACCTCTAAGGGCCAGCTCTGCCTCTTCGGCGATCTCATCCGGCCAGTAACCAAGCGATGCCCCGTACCATGGCATCTTCGGGTTTAGCTCGGGCAATCCTTCCTCCTCCCAAATCTGCCTGGCTTTCTCCATGAACTCCTTCCTCGGCAGAGATGTCGGCGGATAATCCCATTTCCTCGTGGCGTCGATCAGCAGCGAAGTTGTGCGTGGGTCCTCGAGAGCAGTCTGCTTGTCCTCGGGAGGCACGGCAGATGGGTCCAAAGAGGCGGTCTTGCCCTTGGCGATATGAATGTCTCGATGCGGTTGCATCCGGTAGCACAGCGCCCACATAACCGAATCCATATCTCGCGGATCGATGTCGTCGTCGACGGCGATCAAAACCTTCGCGTAGCGGGTGCTGGCGGCGCAGATCCCGTACAGGGCCTGCCAGACCTGTGGCGTTGTGGCGTTCTTCAACGCTATGACGCACAGGATGCGCCCGCCGCTCTCCAGATGATAGCCTACGTCGACCACGCTGTCGATGCCGAGATCGTATTTTAGCAGGTGATAGTCGGTTGCCTCTTTGCCCATCTGGGTCATCAAGCTGCTTTCGCTCGGCGGGAACTGGCTGATGTACGCGTTCCAGATTGGCTGCTTGCGATGGGTGATGCATTTCACGTTCACGCACAGGTTGGGCCCACGCAAGCCCATATAGCCCGTGAACTCGCCGAACGGACCTTCGCGTTCCAGATAATCGGTGGCAATCTCACCCTCCACGACGATTTCAGCCGTGGCCGGAACTTCCAGATCGACCGTCTTGCATTTCACCAGTTGCACGGGCTCGCCCGCGATGCCGCCGGCGACGGCAAGCTCGTCCACGCCATACGGAACCTTGGTCACCGCCACCAGACCCACGTTCGGCGTGGGCCCAATGGCCACCGCCACCGGCATCGGAATGCCCAGCCGCTTGTACTTCGCCCAGTGCATCCGAATGTGCTGCGGCATCGGCGCGTCTACCCCGGTCCGCGTGGGACTCTTCACCATCGTGCGATGATTGCCCACGTTCCTTACGCCTGTTTCAGGGTCTCTGGAGATCCAGTTTCCCGCGGAGAAATACGGCGCGTTGTCGAACCCCGGCGTCGATATCGGAATCGCGAATTCCCCCAGCCCCCCGTGCTCTAGCAAGGTCGCGCCCACGTGCACCTCTTCCTGACATGGTCCAGAGTCGACCACGACGGGCTCGATCCGATTCACCTGCGCCCGCTGCCACTTCTTCGCGAGAGCATCGCGCGAAGGCTCGGTCGCCATAGCCAGGGCATATATGTCTCTCGATCCGGCGTGACAGGCGACGAGGACCTTGTTGTCATACTTCTTGCCCTTTACGTCGACCACGTTCTCGAACAGAAACGCCTTTCGGTCCTTATCGGGAAGTCCACGGAACTGCCAGCGAACCAGAGGCATCAACTCGGTATCCTTGTTGATCTCCCTCTTGATTCTTACCAGCTTGCCTCTTTCTTCCAGCACCTCGATGTATTCTCTGATATCCTTATAGTAGGCCATTCCCCTTGCTCCTTACCAAAACTGATCGCTCGGTCTATTCAACGCTGAGTTGAACCACTTGCGGGGACGTAGCGCCCTTGCGCCATTCGTAAACGAACAGCGAAACCCCAATCATCAAGCCAACGATGTTGACGTAGATAACCCACCCGGCATCTGCCTTCAACGGTATGAGCAATGCGATTCCTGCTATGCCGAACATCAGGCGCGTCGCCGAGGATATTCGACGACGCAGGAAGCCCACGAGCCCGACGCCAAGGATAAATGTCCCCAACGCGGCCGTTATTAAAGACACCGCGATCTCAAGCATCGTGCTGTGCTGGAGCAGCAGCGCCGGCGAGAAGACGAAAAGGAATGGGATGATGTAAGCCAGAATGCCCAGGCGCACGGCGATCAACCCGATGCGGTTAGGATTAGCGCGCGAGATGGCCGAGGCGGCAAAGCAGGCCAGCGCCACCGGTGGTGTCCAGTTGGAGACGACGGAGAAGTAGAAAATAAAAAGATGCGCGGCCAGCGGCTCAATCCCCAGCGACACCATGGCCGGCGCCACCAGCGCGGCCAGCAACGCGTACGCCGGCAAAGATGGCATTCCCATACCGAGTATAATGCAGGTGACCGCGGCAAGCCCGAGGAGCAACAAGATATTACCCTGGCCAACCTCCGTTAGGGTGTAGGCCAGATTGAAACCCAGACCGGTGTTGCTCGCGACCCCTACGATGAAGCCAGCAGCCGCGAGGACGGCTCCAAACTCCAGGAACATCCTCCCACTGGTTTCTATCACTTCGACGAGGCGCTTGAGCAATCGTCCGCGGCCGCCCGGTGCGAGCATCAGAAACGGCACCGAAATCGCGCCGGAGAAAAGGCCGGCGGTACCCGGATCCATCCTGGCGACGAACAGGAAGTAGATGAGTGTGGCTATGCACGGCAAGACTACCCAGGCCTGGCGTAGGACAAGGCCCGCTTTCGGAATCTCGGACGGGGCCAGGCCACGCATGCCGTCTTTGCCCGCCTCCAGGTCGACCTGCACAAAGACTACCAGATAGAACAGGAGGGCCGGCACGAGCGCGGCTAGGGCGACATCCGCGTAGGGTATGCCGAGGTTGTCAGCGATGAGGAACGCGGTGATGCCCATCACGGGTGGCATTATTTGCCCCCCAGAGGAAGCGATTGCCTCGACGGCGCCGGCGAGTGCCGCCCGGTAGCCTGATCGTATCATCATCGGGATGGTCACCGAGCCCGTTATCAACACGTTTGCCACGGCGCTGCCGCTCATTGTGCCCATGAGGCTCGAGCTCAGGATAGCGGCCTTGGCCGGAGCGCCACGAAACCGGCCAAGGCTAACCACTGCCATATCTGTCAACTGCTTTCCCCCGCCGAAGACCACCAGGGCCTGGCCAAAGATGGTGAAGCCCAGGGCTATGCCCGCGGCGATTTCGAGCATCCTCAACATAGCGCCAGGGTCTGCATACAGATAAGCTGACATGCGCTCCCATGGCACCGGCATTCCCTGAAGTGGACCGGGAAAGAAGTTTGCGAACTGGCTGTATAGTATGATGAGGGTCACCACGATCACCAGAACCCATCCGACCAGCCGCCGCAATCCCTCCAGAACAAGGAGTATCGCGACGACGCCGAGGATGGCTCGCTCCATCGAGATTTCGCCCAGGCTCACAGCGATTTCTGAATAACGGACCGCGAGATAAAGACCTGCCGGCACACCGGCAAGCGCTAGCAAACCATCGTACCACGGGAGACGCCCGGGTGCGGCTGACTTGGAGCCTGGTATCGATAGGAAGGTTCCCGTCATCGTAAGCGCAAACATCAGCCCCAGATACTGCTGGGGAAAGATGGCCATGTTTAGGTAAGTTTGCAGGTTCAAAATGAACAGTATGCCGACGATCGGAATCAAGCAAATTAGAACGCGCTGCAGGATTCCCAGGACCCCTGGAAGGGCTCTGAGGCGACTCTCCTGGCCGGACAATATCTCTTCGCTTCTCATCGGCTCAATAGTTGCTTCTGAAACGCATCAGCCTCAGCAGTCCACAGTCCCTTCTCCTTCCAGAACCGAACGGCTCCTTCATGATATGGAGCCGGAGGAGCGGGATCGAACATCGTCTGCTGCTGCCATCCCTTGAGCCAGACGTAGATCGGGTGAAGGTCCTTGTCGTTTTCGTATAACGCCTTGGTTACCTCGTAAGCCGCATCGGGGCTAAGCGTTGCGCCGGCTCCGAGCCAGAGGGGATATTGGAAGAACGTCATATCCGACTTGAGCCAACCGTTCTTCTTGACTGCGACAAGCGATGAGCCCGGCATGCGTTTCCGCAGCTTCTCCAGAACATCTTTCGAAACCTTATCCGCATCTTCCGGCGGAATGTCGCCATAGCTGAGGGCACGCAGGCCGATCGCCGCGTCCGCTTCTAACGATGCCGGGGTCGTGGACGAGAAGCCGAACGCCACATCCGCGCGACCATCTCTTAAAGCGCGAATGGCCAGGGGCGAATCGGTCACGGGTACGGGCTTCACGTCATTCCACGTCAGCCCAACGGACTCCAGATATGCTGTCAAAACCTCGTGTACGGCGCGCGCACCCGTGAACTCGCTGGTGACGCGCTTGCCGCGCACATCCTTAACTGACTTGATGTCCGAATCGTTGCGCACCGCCATGCCGGCCACCTCCATCTGGTTACCCCTCAACAGCAGACGGAAGTTCTTGTTCCGAGTGGGGAACGTTGCCCCAGATTCGTAAGCCCAGCCTGCATCGGTAGCCGGGACCAGGCCAAGCTCGAGTTCCCCTTTCTCCATGAGAGGCATCCACGCCGTGGGGCCAGCGTAGGCCTTGAGCATAACCTTTATCGGGGAGCGGTCGCTGGCCACTTTGGCCAGACCCTGGCCGACCGAGTTGAACGAAGACCCCGCCGGATTGGCCCCCAGTCCGATCACAGATGGCAGGGATTTGGCCTTTGCTGGCGCGGCCGCCTGTGTCGCCGCAGCCGCGGCAGCCTTTGTCGGCGCGGCTGCGGCCTTCGTAGGCGCTGCCTCCGCCTTCGTCGGGGCTGGAGCGGATGTCGGCGTCGGCGTCGAGGCGCTAGTGCAAGCAACTGCGAACGACAACAAAAAGGCAATCATCACTATGGCGCCAAATTGCAATCTGTTCATCTTTCACCTCCTCGAGATTCTTGCCTGCGAAGTATTGACCGCCCTCTGAAACCCTGTTCCTACACTCTTTCCCGTCGAGTTCTTCGCAAATCGGGTGGTCGAGACCGACGCGGCCTTCTGCGGAAGGACGCGTCGGTCCCAATCCGACCGGCATATGAGCCGTGCGAAATTAAGGGAGGGGGGAAAATACTAAGCACCGTTATCCTTTCCAACCTCGATTCCGAGCCCGATAAGATACTGCCTCATCGCCAGATTCTCGTTGGCTTTTCTCGCGGCGCCCATCGCGACGTCGATGGCGTTCACGGCGCAGCGATCCTCGCACAGCTTGCACCCGGTGCAGTCCTCTATGTAGACGATCTGCGGGATGTCGTCGGCGTTGGGCCTGAGAACGTCGTTCGGACAGATTGTCCAGCAAATCCCACACGATATGCAGGCGTTGGCGTCAACACTCTTGATCGTCATTACTTCACCCCCTGCCCGTTGTCCCTGCTCTGGTCTGGTCGGTATTTCCACTTGTGCACGGGAACATCCTCTGTCCAGATGCGCGGCTTGTCCTCATCGCGCTGCATGATTATCCATTTCAGCCAGTTGACGTTGTCTCTTTCTGGGTAATCCAGCCGATAGTGTGATTGCCGACTTTCGGTTCTCATCAACGATGCTTTCGCCGCGAGTTCCAGCACCTGGAGCATGTTTCTGGCATCGTGCGCCTTCTTGAGTTCGTGCGGGTCAGCCGCGCCAACCTCCGACTGCATCTTCGCCAATTCCTCGAATTCTGCCAGCGCCTTCTTCAAGCCGCTCTCGCTCTTGAGAATATTTATGTGCCGCAAAGCAGTATCGAGAATCCGCTGAATCGCGCGGTCTGGCTCAAACTCCTTCAACACGGGGCGATTCAGTGGTGCCAGCGCCTCTTCTCTGAATCGCTGCACCACAGCCTCGTCGATCTCGGGCGCCGTGGCCTGCGCCACAAACTCCGCCGCTCTCATCCCGGCGCGAGCGCCCTGCACCGATGACCCTGGCAGCGCGGTCACCGCTGTCGCATCGGCGCCACCGCAATAATCGCCGGCAGTGCCCGCTACCCACAGGCCCTCCAGGTTTACCTCACCGTTCGCGTTTCTCAGCCTCGCACCGCCCATATGCAGCAAGCCGAATGGCATCACCACAAACTCCAGCTTGTCGTGGGCAAGGTCCAACCCTCGCGTCGCGAGCTTACGCGTCATAAGTGGCAGCGCTTTCTTGATGTTGTCTATCGATTCGGTGGGAAGTTGTGTGCAATCGAGATAGCACGGTCCTCTTCCCTCACGCCACTCGATTAGAATTGCTCGACCGGTCTCCGAACGGCGAGATTCCTCCTTGAGCGTAGGATTGTATCTCTCCATAAATCGCTCGCCCTTGGCGTTTACCAGCTTGCCGCCGTGGCCGAAAATCACGTGCAGACCAGGGATGCCGCCAAACCCTCTCGGTCCAATGCTAGCGTAGCCAATCTGCTCCATATTGCGCATCTCTACCCCGGCTCGATACGCGAGGGCAGGACCATCGCCGACGGCGCCCGAGCTGCCCATCTGGCCTCGATTGGAGTACATCGTCCCGGCTGCCAGCACCGTGGCCTTAGCCGCGAAAGTATAGAAACCTCCCTCTCTGCCGTGAAAGCCCACCGCCCCAACGCAGCGTCCGTTTTCCGTCAAAAGCTCGGTGATGACGATTCGGTCCATCATCCTCACGCCGCGCTTCTTGGCCGCGGCCCGCACCTTCCAGATCATGTTCGGGCCGCCGTCGAAAATCGCGCACTTCCCATAGCCAGAGCTCAGCGTCGGAATCCTCTTGACGTTGCCTTTGTCATCGCGCAGGAATCCCACCCCATAAGAGATCAGGTCCTGGTATCGATCGTAAGACTCCCGCACGGCGGTCTCGACGTATTCCTGATCCATCAAGTATTCGGAATTGTACTCGATGATCTCGCGTACGTAGGCGTCGTACTCGTCGCCAGGTTCCCACGCGGGGAAGACGCCAGCCGCGAACACGGAGCAACCGCTAGCGCCTGGATACGCCTTATCGACCAGAAGCACGTCCAGATCTGGATTGGTCTCTTTGGCCTTGATGCCGGCGAACAACGCGGCGATTCCACCGCCGATGATCAGTACGTCGGCCTTCAGAACGTTGCTTGAGTTCGGTTGAGTCATCTCTTGCGACACCTCCCTGCGTCGTTTGAACGAAGTCGAGTCATTTCTTATGCCACCTCCTGAATCCTTCAGCTCTTCGCCTTTCGATCTCGCTGCTCGGGTACTCGCGCCAGCCGCTCTGCGCCGATGTATTCCTCCAACGCTATTTTGTCCAACACCCTGTCCGGCACGTTCAATCGCTTAGGGAAACGGCGCGGCGGCGCTGGCATCGTCGCGTCTATCCCGCCCTTCGTGCTCAGTCCACGCTCGCCGCTCGTCGGGTCCAGCGGCACGCCAAAACAACTCGGCACCACCACCATATCGCGGTCCCACTGGCTCCGCGTCGCGACCGCCCACAGCACCCAGCGCTCGTCGAAAACGTCGATGTCCTCGTCGACCACAATCACGTGCTTGATCATATACGAGCTGCTCAACGCGGCCAGAATTGCCTCTCGCGGCTGGCCATCGTGCGTCTTCTTGATTTGAATGTACGCGTGGAACCGACCCGATCCTGACACAGGCACGTGTACCCGCGTCACCTCGGGCACCACCCGCTTCACCACCGAATAGATGCTCGCCTCTTCCTGCGTGCCGCCGTAGTTGTTGTTCATCCCCACCAGAACCTGATCCCAGATGGCATCGTTTCGGTGGGTCACTGCCGTCACGTCGAATACCTCGCCCATGCGCTGCGGACCATAATACCGCGGATACTCCCCGAAGGGCGCCTCGAGATCCCGCTTCCCCGGGGCCATGATCCCCTCGATCACGAACTCCGCGTCCGCCGGCACCAGGAAATCATCGCCCAACGTCTCCGACGGCACCAGGCGTATCGGCTGGCCCGCTACGGCGCTCGCCGTCACATAGTGGCTCTCAGGATAGCCCAGGTTCGAGTGCGCGCCCATCAGCACCGCCGGGTGGTGCCCCACCCAGTACGCCACCCTCATCTCGTTGCCCAGTTCCTGGAAAGCCATGTAGTTCAGGTAGTTGTGCGAGCGAACCCCGAGAAAACAGCGAATCTCGCGCGGCCCCGCGATAAACCCTCGCTGCAGCGCGCAGTTGTCGATGTTGTGCTTCGGATCGAAGGTCGTCAGCATTCCAGCGGTCACGTAATGGCCCGGATCCATCTCGTGGATGTGCATTATCGGCAGCTCGCGAAGATCGATCCGGTCGCCCTTGAGCACATTCTGTTTCACCGGCGCCTCGCCGCGGTCGATCACTACCGGCTTATGTTTGGCCTCCGATACTCGTTTGCGCCAGTCGATAGACACATCCTCGAACGTCGACCCGATTGAGAATGCCAGCTTGCGACGATCGCCCGTCAAATTGATCATCAGCGGGAACCTGGAATGATTCCCATTAGCGGTGATTGCCTGTCTGAAGATCACCAGTGGAAACTTGCCCAAAGCCTCGAAATGCCTGCCAATCGCCGAACACTCGTACTTCGTGCTGATCGGCCTGTCAACATCGATGACGTCGTCCGGATACGCCGCACGATAGGCGGCCAGAAACGACCGCAGATCGAGGATTTGCTCTTCCGTCTTCTGAGCCTCCGGGTTGGTAGCGCTGGTAACCATCACTTCCTCCGAAGAAAAATGGGCTGTCTACTTCTGGTACTTGCCCAGCACCTGCAGCGCGTAGTCGACAAACTGGTTATCGATAACCTCTTTCAGGTTGACCTTCTGCGTCAGAAAGCCACTGGCGGCGAACCAATCCTGATCCCTAGTCACGCTCTCGGCGTTCACGTACCCGTCAGGATTGACGCCGGGGAAACCGGCCTGATCGTAAAGCTCGCGCTCTTTAAGTGTGGTTTCCTTGATGAGAGCCTGGATAACAGCCTCACGGATGTTCTTGTCCTTCTTCACGAAGGCCGCGTTGTAGTCCCGAACACCCTTCAAATACCCGACCATAAACCTCTTCGCCGCGTCTGTCTGATCCTTGGCGAAATGTGGCGCGAAAACTAACACCGCGATCTGGTGGTCGGGATAGATCTCGTCGACGTTCTTCAGGACCGTGAACAGACCTTGCTGTATCCCCTTGATCATGAACGGCTCGGCATGCATAGAGGCGTCGATCGCCTTTCCGGCGAAGGCGGCGTTCATATCCGGATAGCCGACGTCGACTATGTTGATATCCTTCATCAAGCTAAGTCCGACACCCTGCAGGGCGATGTCAAGGTCCACGTGGGCAGCCGCCCCACTTTTCGCGGCGTTCAAGGCAATGTTCTTTCCCTTGAAGTCCGCGAAGCTTCTGATCGTTCCGCTGTCCCACAGGTCTTTTCTCACGACGGCGGCGCTGTAGCTCATGCCTGGATTGGCGCTCCCTTTGTCCGCCACCATTTTCAGGGCGATGCCTCGCTGGGTGGCATTGAACATGCCAGGTGTCGCGCTCCCACCAGCGACTTCCAGTTGGCCCGTCGACATCGGCGCGATCGTTTGCGTCGCCGAGCTGAAAGGCACGACCTCGATGTTTATGTTCTGTTCCTTGAAGTAGCCTCTCTCCAGAGCGATGTAAAAGCCTCCATCGGAAGTCAGCCTGTTCAGGCCGACGCGCACCGTGGACGCAGGTGGAGCCGTCTTAGGCGCCGCCACCGCTTTCGTGGCAACTGGCGCCGCCTTTGTCGCTTCGGGGGCCTTGGTAGCTGCGGCCGGCGCCTTTGTCGCGGGAGGAATCGAGGTCGGCGTTGGCGTGGGCGCGCTAGAGCAGCCAACACTAACAATCACCGACAAGACTATGGACACGACGATACTGAAACGCACAGATTACCCTCCATTCAAGCCAAAGAAGAATTAGACCGACTGCTGTTCCTCGACAGAGAGGAACGCCGGCGGCACGCAACCGAGGAAAGTCTTTTGCCCAGAAACAAGACGCTGCTTCCGACCTGGCTCGTAAAACTACGTCCTTTTTCACTTTACAATGATCGTGTTTAACGCTAAAGACGACAACTATTCTTAAAAAAGATGAACTTCTAAGCTACGATGTGGACAAATTAGGCTGCGCGCCTAGGGGTTTGCGCAGATCGTGTCATTACTCGGGGTGTTTATATCACGTCACTTGTCGTTTGTCAACAACCCTGAGAGTCCGTGTCAGTAACGACTGAAAAGTGAACTCTTAATGCTTGA